>NZ_LR699114.1:923277-1231037 GCF_902459475.1 Aquicella lusitana
AATGAAAAATTAAAAAAGCGCAATGAGGAACTTTTATTTCAGATCCAGCGTCTTCAGAATAGCAAAGATGCAACGGAATCACGTGCGCGCAATGAATTGGGCATGATCAAGAAAGGCGAAAAATTTTATCAGATCATAAAATGACGATGCTAGGAAAACGTATGAAAATTTTAATTAGCAATGATGATGGTGTGCATGCGCCTGGCTTGGCTTATCTTGCCAATGCATTAGGTAAAATCGCAGATATTACAGTGGTTGCGCCTGACCGCAATCGAAGCGGTGTTAGCAATTCGTTGACACTGGAGCATCCTTTGCGTGTTGTCACCGCTGCAAATGGTTTTTATAGCGTGAATGGCACACCTACTGATTGTGTCCACCTTGCTGTGACAGGGCTGCTGAAAGAAATGCCGGATATGGTGGTATCCGGTATCAACGAAGGATCGAATCTGTCTGATGACGTACTTTACTCTGGCACCGTTGCGGCTGCTACCGAAGGGCGTTTTCTTGGATTGCCTTCCATCGCCATTTCGTTGGCGGGACCCCGCTGCGAACATTATGATACAGCGGCGAAAATTGCGAAAATTCTGGTTGAGCGTTTGCGCGAAACGCCGCTGACTTCAGATACCATCATGAATGTAAACGTGCCCGATATGCCGTTTTCTGAATTGCGGGGCATCCAGGTGACACGACTCGGTACACGTCATAAAGCGGAACCCACGATCAAGGCCGTAGATCCACGCGGCAGAAAAATTTATTGGGTAGGTGCGCCGGGACCTGAACAGGATGCTGGGCCAGGCACAGATTTCTATGCGGTGAATACCGGTTATGTATCGATCACTCCTCTGCATCTTGATCTGACACATTATAAGGTTCTGGATGAATTATCAGGTTGGGTTCAACCTTTAGCGATAGGATAAGAGAAAGGGATTTTGATAATGTCTGTATTTTGCCGATTACGGATCATGCTCGTGTTTTGTTTTTTACTGGCTGCCTGTGATAGCGGAAACCATTATGCTCCCGTTACCGAAATTAATACGATTGAATCTATTCCCAAAACGGGCCAGTACCATGTCAGGCATGAGGAGACCTTATATGAAATTGCCTGGCGTTATGGACTGGATTATCGTTACCTCGCGGCGCGCAATCGTATTAAGGTTCCGTATCGAGTTCATCCAGGCCAGATCATTTATTTGCGTGATGCCGAAGCAGCGGTTGTCACGCCTGTGAAAATTAAAACACCGATTGCAGAACCTGTCAGTATGACCGCAGCGATAGAGGACAGTGCTGGCGAACCGGAAGAAAAACCACAACCTGTGCTTGTTTCATTGCCAGCATCTAAGCAAGTCGTCCAAAAGAAGAAAGAGCCCGACTTTTCCGTTTCAGTTTGGCAGTGGCCTGCCCGAGGAAAAATCATCAGAAGTTTTTCTGGCTTAAATAAAGGGATAGGGATTGCTGGCCAGAAGGGTGATCCTGTTTATGCAACCGCGCCAGGAAAAGTAGTATATGCAGGTGATGGATTACGGGGTTACGGTAATTTGCTTATTATTAAACACAACAGTACTTATTTGTCAGCTTATGCACACAACCAGCGGCTGCTGGTAAAAGAAGGCGATTGGGTCAGTCAGGGGCAAAAAATTGCCGAAATGGGAAATACAGGCACGGATCGAGTCATGCTGCATTTTGAAATCCGCCGTGCAGGCAAACCAGTGAATCCCGCTTCATTATTGCGTTCTTAAGGGCTGTCCTTAGGTATAATAGGAAGAAAGGCAGCTAATTTGTTATAATGAGCTTCTTCTGCTGAGGTTAGTTATGCCAAGGAAGAAAAAAGACAAAGCGCATCCATCAAAAGAAATCCTTGATGATAAGGAAAAAGATATTGCGCTAGAAGAAAATGAGCCTACCGAAGAAGACCTTCATGAAGATATCAAAGTAGAAGATTCTGATCAAACTGAACCAGCGTCGGAAGAGCCAGAAGTACCAGCGGAAGCAAGCCGTCCTGTCTTCGCAAAATCCAGGGAACGTGAGCAGGCATTGGATGCAACACAGTTATACCTGAAGGAGATCGGTTTTTCGCCTTTGTTAACCGCAGAAGAAGAAGTCTACTACGGCCGGCGTGCGCTAAAGGGGGATCCGCAGGCACGCCGTAAAATGATAGAAAGCAATTTACGATTGGTCGTTAAAATAGCGCGCCGTTATTATAATCGCGGTCTGGAATTTTCAGACCTGATTGAAGAAGGCAATCTGGGTTTATTGCGTGCGGTCGAAAAATTTGATCCTGAACGAGGCTTTCGCTTTTCAACCTATGCTACCTGGTGGATTCGCCAAACCATCGAGCGCGCTATCATGAATCAGACACGTACGATCCGTCTACCTATTCATGTACTGCGCGAATTAAATTTGTATTTGTCGACTGCGCGCGAATTAATGAAAAAACAGGATCACGAACCAACTTATCATGAGATTGCAGAGGCGCTGGATAAATCCATTGATGATGTTAAAAGCATGATGGAGCTCAATGAGCACATGATTTCGTTGGACATGCAGGTGCCCAGCGAAAATGCTGCGGGCAAACCATTGATTGAAGCGCTGCCGGATAAAAGCGCAACTGATCCGGCAGATGTACTTGAGACCGAGCGGCTTCATGAAAGCCTCACAGCATGTCTCAACGAATTAAATGACAAACAGCGTGAAGTATTATGCCGCCGATTTGGATTGGAAGGTTATGATCGCCAGACATTGGAAGAGGTTGGAAAAGCGGTGGGTCTGACACGCGAACGCGTGCGCCAAATTCAAATGACTGCCTTAAAAGCGCTGCGTGAAATCATGGTAAAACATGGTGTGGAAGGGGATATTTTTTAATCGCGCCAACAATTCCCTTATCTTAATAATCGAATGATTTTATGCATAAATTACATTGAATGCAGGCTGTTCTTTTGCTAATAAAAAATTATTTCATGATATTATAAATTAAAATAGATCAATTTCCTTCTTGATCGAAGGGGGAAATATGAAAAGTGATCATGAAGATATTCTTGATAAAAAGATCCTGGACCAAGAATCGATTAATCTTGTATATGAAGCCTATCAGAAAAACACTGATAAAATTGCACGAATTTTAAAAGAAAATATCCAATATGAAAATTTTAATGGATTAGTCAGTGCTGCTGTTAGTCGCATATTAAATATGCCTTATAATAGGCTATTCCAGGGTGAAGCTTCGCTTGATTTTTTAAGCCTGAAATTAAAAGCGCTTACAGTTTTTCTGGCAGAAGTCAGTTGTAATTATTCAACACCAGAGATAGTTGAAATGGTTCGAAGTGCATTTAGTCAATTCGTAAATCAGCTTTATACAGAGAGAAACAAGCTTGATCCAAATGATGAAAACTATATAGAGTGTAAAAATTATTTAAACAACCTTATTCGTGCAGCAGAGCCTGCCCAAGCTTATGTTTTATTGAAAAACAAAAAATTAATAGTCAAAAATAATTTTTTAATTTTCGATGGCCCTCCGAGTGAAATTGAAAAGCTGCGCAAATGTGTATCATGTGTTGGCGCATTTTGTAAAAACAATGACATCGAATTCAAGGAAGAAAAGCTTTCTCTATTCAAGATTACAACGAAGTCGACAAATATAGAAAATTACACAAAAAATCACAATGTGTTTAAGGGGTTGGATATAATTTATACTGGAATTATGGTGGATCCATTCATTAACCAATCATCCTTGATTAAAAAATTCAAGCAAGCTTTAAGGTTGGGATTAGTTAATTTGGATATAGAGATAGATGAGAAAGGTATTTGTAACTTTATAGCAATGCTGGATATTGCTTACGTTGCACAAAATAATTTTGGCTATCTTAGGGATATTTACAATAATCTCCTTATGACCGATTTAGATAATTTATCACTGCAGGAGCGGGAGAAGATTGCTAATTCTCTTTCTGAACTGCTAACCAAATTTAACCAATATGAATCCTTGACCAATAAAAATCACCCTGGTTATGGTTATGCTTCCTACCGCTATAATGATCTTAAAAAATTGTATCTTGCCATGGGTCTGGGTGAAGTTAAGAGTTTAGGCGGGCTGACATTTAGGTTTGATGTTGATCGAATCGCAAGATTAATTGACAGATTCCCAAGGGAAAATATTATTCTTCACTGCACTTGCTTTAATCATGCCATGTCGATATATATTAATGGAGATGTTATATCCATGCGTGATCCGAACGACGGTACACTCAAAGAATTTACACGAGAACAATTGAGTGAATCATCCAAATATATTTATGCAATTATGGGAGAAATTTTATCGTTTGATGCGTTTTCCTATGACATGAATATGACTTCATGCCAGTTAAACTTAAATGATTTTATAGTCGAAGAATTAAATTTATTAAATCCAGAAAATAGATCTGTATTTCTGAATGCACCACCTCAAAGATGTGCTTACGGCTATCCTATTGCTAAAGGATCTCTGGTTAACATGGCTTCAGATGCTGGCCACATGGACATTATTTATTTATTGAGCGACTATGGGCTGGATGAGAATGAAATTAGAACTAATTTAATTCAGTATAATAAGAATGTCATATTGAATTTAATTAATAGTGACGATGAAAATAAGCTTTCTGCCATTTTGCGCGACAATTCCAATCATGGCTACATTCAGGATGTGATGGCTTTATCGGGCGATGAAATTTTACAAGCGTGTACCGAACATAACATGCAAAGCGTGCTTTCTATACTTAATGAAAGCTACAAAGGTACGTTATTTCTTACCAAATAACAGCTTATAATAATAGAGTAGGCCATATAGGGGGGTAATAGTCATGGCATTTGAACGTGGAAAAATGGATAAAGAAACTCAAGAATACATTGAGCAGAGAATAGGTTATTTTAATGCCATACTGGAAGAATTAATCAAGCAGAACACCAAGTTGGCGAAACAAACGGCGCAAGTTTATGTTGATAATTTTCAGCGCATTAATTCCGTCCTGGATGGAAAAACAAAACCAGACAATCCTCATCAGGTCATCCTTGAGAACTTTAAAATATGCCTTTCAAAGCTTGCAGAAATATTTACCAAGCATGGAAAAGAGGCAGATAAAAAAGATCCTATCACTTTCCTAAATAAGAAACCGAATAAAAATCAAGACTTGCGTTTATTGGGTTTTCTGTTGAAAGAAGCGTTAGATGATACCAAACTTTGTCTGTTGCTTGAGTTGCATACATTGAGAGGGTTTGATTTTTTAAAATTCAAAACGGAGCACTTAACGCTGCCCAAGCAGCAATTTTATATGGATCTTGCTGCGCTTCAGGCGCCCGATGATTTGGAAAAAAATGATTTGTTTAAGTATAAAAAATAATGAGCAGTGCCCATTTCCATGCCGGCATGGAATATTCTTTTTGATACGATAAGAGGGTTCCGATTCAATAAGAGATTTATTAGCCTTCATTAGAAGGATAAGGCAAGCAAGGGCGAGCGGTTGAAGCATGCCCACCCTTGCTGTCATTTATGCTACCTGAAAAATGGTATCCAGCTTCTTTTGCACGGGCAGATTTTTCAGTTTTACATATACCGGCAATCCATGACGATAAGGTGGATAATCTTCGCCTTGAATGAGCGGGGACAGATAGCGTTTGCACGCTTCGGTAATGCCAAAGCCATCTTCCGTGATATAGTCGCGCGGCATTTTCACTTCAACATTGGCTATTTTTTCCAGTGGTGCTTCACCAATGGACCAGCGATAAGTGTCGCCTTTTTCCCGCACAATAATGGGCATCACCGCATTTTTGCCAGCGAGCGCCATTTCAACCGCTGCCTTGCCCACGGCGTAAGCCTGCTCAACATCGGTTTTTGATGCGATGTGTCTCGCAGCGCGCTGCAAGTAATCAGCGAGCGCCCAGTGATATTTATAGCCGAGATTTTCCTTGATTAATTTTGCAATGACAGGCGCCACGCCGCCTAATTGTTTGTGTCCAAATGCATCGACCAGCCCTTGTTCTGAAATGAAAGCGCCTTCCGGATTTTTCACGCCTTCGGAAACGACAATAGAGCAATGATCATATTTTTTTACGCATTCCTGTACGCGTTTTAAAAACGCTTCGGTATGGAGCGGAATTTCGGGAAAAAGAATAATGTGAGGTGAATCGCCTTCTTTTTCGGCGGCAAGGCCACCGGCAGCAGCAATCCAGCCGGCATGACGACCCATTACTTCCAGAATAAATACTTTTGTCGAAGTCAGTGCCATGGAGGCGACATCCATGCCTGCTTCCCGAATGGAAACGGCAACATATTTTGCAACCGAGCCAAATCCGGGAGAGTTATCAGTAAAGGGAAGATCATTGTCCACGGTTTTTGGAATACCGATACAGGTAATAGGATAGCCGAGTTCTTTACTGATTAATGACACTTTATGCGCCGTATCCTGCGAATCGCCGCCGCCGTTATAAAAGAAATAGCGGATATTGTGCGCAGAGAATACTTCCACCAGCCGTTCATACTGTTTTCGGTGTTTTTCAATGGTGCCCAATTTATGACGGCAGGAACCGAATGCACCCGCAGGCGTATAACGTAGAGCAGCAATATCTTCATCCGATTCGAAACTGGTATCAATCAGATCTTCCGTGAGCGCGCCGATAATTCCGTTACGGGCAGCATAAACTTTAGCGATTTTATCGCTATGTTTGCGTGCAGTTTCAATTACACCGCAGGCGGAGGCGTTAATCACCGAAGTAACGCCGCCCGATTGTGCATAAAGGGCATTGAATTTTTCCATTGACGATTGCTCCAATTTTAAAGTCATAAAATGGTTTAAAAGTATACTGATTCTGAAGCGAGATCAACAGATACTATATTCTTACTTTTTACTCTCTTACTGTCTTATCGCTCCGTCTTGTTTTCCCACGAGGGCAAGGAAGATGATTTTGATGATTGTTCCCTCTGTACACAACAAAATTTCTAACCGTTCACCCTTCGGGCCGGCCGCTTCGCGGCCTCCTCAGGGCGAACGGTTAGAAATTTTGTCGTGTACAGAGGATTGTTCCATATGATTGTCCATAACTTGAACTTTACTTTCTAAGAGGGCATAATGGTGCAAATTTTATACATTAATTGCTTTTTTTTATAAATTATCTTATGAATTATACGCTTCGAATTCTGATTGCCACTTTGCTATGCGGTTTTTTTCCCTTGTCATATGGCATGGAGAATGTCTTTTATACCTTGCGCAGCAAAGACCAATTGCAAAATACGCTTAACCACATTCGCCAGCATCCGCAGGCAATTCAAATTATTGTAACCCAGGCATTTCAGGTGAATGAAAAGGGCACCGTAGCAGGTTTTGTCTACCATGAAATGGTGGATGCCGCTAAATCAAAATCTGTGAAGTTAATGGCAATGATTACCAACGCAGGATTTGATCAGGCCAGAATTCATCAATTCTTGTCATCCGCTGAGGCGCAAAACAAGGCGCTGGATTTCATCCTGTCAGCTTGCCGGGAAAATCATCTGTATGGCGTGCAATTTGATTTTGAAATGGTATCAGTCAAAGACAAAGATGCCCTCACGCATTTTTTTAAGCTGGCGTCAGAAAAGCTGCACAAGGCGGGATTCTCTGTCAGTTTTGCAGTCGTGCCGGCACTCTCCGATGATCCGGGACCTTCGGCTTTTTTGAAAAAAACATATCAAAACTGGTCCGGCGCCTATGATTTAAAAGCGCTTGGTAAGATCAGTGATTTTATTACCATCATGTCCTATAACCAGCACCCTGAAGGCACAACTCCCGGACCAGTTGCGAGCGTACCCTGGGTGGAAAAAACCATTGTGCATGCGTTGAAATATGTCCCTGCGCGTAAAATTTCATTGGGCGTACCCGCTTATTCATTGTATTGGTATACCGGAACGAACCCTGCTGCTCACTCAACACGTATTACAACGCGGCGGCTTGAAATCAGTTATAAACATGCACGCGATATCGTTCAGCAGTCGCAGACGCATTTAAAGTGGGATGCTAGAGAAAAGATGAATTATTCCGTTTATGAACGAAACTGGCTCAATGAATACGTCTATGTCGAGGACGCTGCTTCCTTTAAGGCGAAATTGCAGCTTGCCAAAAAATATCATCTGCGTGGTATCTCAGTTTTCCGTATTGGCACAGAGGATGAACGCATCTGGGCGCTGTTAAATAAAAAGTCAGCGCATGGTTAATAGCTAGGCCTAGTGTGGGATGATATGGAAGGGGACACATTAAGAGCCAGTGGCGTCTGCACGAATGCGGAACACACTGCGCATGGTCTTTTTAGTGAAGCATAAAAAGAACCCGTATTGATGGGAGGTTTCAATACGGGTGAGTCTCAAGTTCGTCCGGTTTTCTCTCGAGGAGATAGTAACTTGAGTATGACACTTATTATTGTTTTAACTGGTTAATATTCTTGATCACTGCGTATTGGTGAATATTTTTGAAAAACAGGGAGCGCTGCAATTCCTGAATTTGTTCAGCACTTGCCAAGATGAAACTGGCACCCAGCTTGTTAGCTAAACGCAGCACTTCAGTGCGTATTTTGCCAGAGATGAGCCATTGGTCTTTTTTGGCAATGCCAAGATGCTTGCCCACCTGGAACAGCGATTGTTTGGCTTCGTCGTAATATTTTTCAATCAGCAGGCCCATGGAAGGGATATTAAAATAGCATGTAGGGAGGCGTGGAATAACATGAACAAGACTAAGCTTAATGTCCATTTTTGATTCGTTTTCGGCGTTGAAAGCTTTTCTTATCTGTAAAACTTCATCATCCGTAATCGCATTCGTCACAATCAGAACCTGCTTTCTTTTATTCATGGCTGCATTCTCCTTAACGCTTTTTTATCCATATAATTTAGTGAGGGATACCAATCATCTCACTAAATTACGCTAATAAAAATTAGGACAAAGCCATAAGAAACTACTTGAATGTACCTAGCTAACTCAGGGTTACTACCATCAGGAAAGCCCTAATTTGACTGCGATATACCCTTATTCAGATAATGTGGTTTATTCTTCTTCAGTTACCTCTTCCTGGATACTATTGGTGAGAACCAGTTTGACCAGCTCGGGAACCGACTTGACCCCCATTTTTTTCATGACCGAGGCGCGATGTGCCTCAACAGTTTTAAGAGAAATTTTCAATTCCGCGGAAATGACCTTGTTCGGTTTGCCAGCGACAATTCCCTGCAGTACCTGAACCTCGCGGGGGGAAAGCAGGGCGAATTTGGCACGGGCCTGTGCGTTTTCCTGGCGCTTTTCCCGGTTGGCTTTATCAAGCCGCAGGGCTTTATTGATGCTTTCCAGCAGTACCTGGTCATTAAATGGTTTGGCCAGAAAATCAATGGCGCCTGCTTTCATGACACGGACGGCGAGGGGTACGTCCCCGTGGCCGCTAATAAAAATGATGGGCAAGGTGGGTAACCCCTGTTCATTCAGCTTGAGCTGCAGCTCGGGCCCGCTCATCCCCGGCATGCGCACGTCCAGCAATAGGCAGCCATGTTGCTGAGGATCGTACTCATCCAGAAAATCCTGCGCGCGCAAATAGGTTTTGACTTTTAGCCCGATGGATTCAATGATCCATGTCAGTGATTCAACCATGGCCTGATCATCATCAATGATATACACAATTGGCTCAAGCGTTGACATATCTCTCTCCCTTCTTCCTTTTCCATTTTCCCTTTATTGTCTCACACTACATGTAAACCTTGCTCAAATCGAAATAGGTAAAGAAAAACGTATCCAGCTGCTCGATGTGGTATTCGGATTAATCATAAACTGACCGCCGTGTGCCTCAATAATCGAGCGGCAGATAGCGAGTCCCATTCCGCGTCCATGTGCCTTCGTCGTGAAGAAGGGCATAAAGGCTTTATGCATGATTTCCTTGGGAAAGCCCGGGCCTGTATCCATAATAGTGATTTCGATCATTTCCGGATTGGCCTGCTTGGTCTGGATGTAAATGCGTTTTTCCTTGGTATGGCTTTGCTGCATGGCTTCAATGGCGTTTTGAATTAAGTTCAGCAGTACTTGTTGTATTTGGATTTTATCTATAAAAATATAGGGAATGTCCTTGTCGAATTCAAAATCGATCTTTGTCTTCGAGGACGAAAGCTCACTCTTTATAAAGCTGACAGTTTCCCGAATGACATTGTTAATCTTGCAGGACGTTTTTACCAACTGGCCCTTGCAGAAAAAGTTTTTTAGCCGGTGCACAATCTCGCCAGCGCGCTCCGCCTGCGCCACAGCTTTTTCCATGACATGACGCAGCTGATCACGGTCGTGTGTGCCGTTTTCCAAGTGACGCACGCAGCCGCGCGTATAATTGACAATAGCGGCAAGCGGCTGGCTGATTTCATGCGCCATGCCGGAAGCCATTTCTTCCATTGTGCTCAAGCGAAACACATGCGCCAACTGTTGTCCGCGCAGGCGTGCTTTTTTATCCAGTACACGGTCGGTGATGTCACGTGAAGACAATTGTATTTCACTGATGATGCGTGATGGCTCATCAATGATTAAACGAATCGTACTCTCAAACCAGCGAAATTCACCTTCCTTTTTTTTGAGGCGGTAAATAATCGGCTTGTTATGGGCATCTTCACGCCGACGAGTGAAGGCTTTTCTGACTTTGGGCTGATCATCGTGATGGATTAATTTATAAATATTTTTACCGATCAAATCATCTGGATTGTACCCAATGGCGCTTTTGGAAGCAGGCGATACATAAAGGTAAGTGCCATCAGGGGTGTGCCGGGAAATAATATCCGTTGCATTTTCGGCAAGCAAATGAAAACGCAGCTCGCTCTCCCGAAGTTTTTTTTCCGTCTGATCGAGGTTGTTAAGCGTTTCAACCAGTAGCGTGCTAGCGTTCCAGAATCCTTTCAGCGAAAGCTGTAATTGATCAAGAATAGTATTACGCAATTTGTGCAGCTCATCTTCCGCTTTTTTGTATGTAGAAATGTTTTGATGAATAAGCAGCGCGATAGCCTTGTTTTGCTCGTTGGGCTGCAACGGGCACAGATGGGATTTGCAATGCCCCTTGATGCCATTTTTACGAATAAAAATGGTGTCTTCCTGCCATTTTTTCTGATGCGTAAGGATTTCCTGTATCAGTTTGGGGAAGGGATAATTGCGGTCATAAATGGTATTAATAGACCGGCCCAGCACTTCTCGTTTGGCGTAACCAAAAAGCGAGGAAGCGCCTGAATTCCAGTTTATGATGCGGCCTGCCTTGTCCAGCAGTACGGCACTATCCGTGATTGTTTCAAATAATCCTTGATGGTCCATCCTGGCATTATCCTTTGCGGGATTCCCTAATTTTGATAATAATATCACATCCATAAACGAAAGGGATGTGGTTCGCTGCAAGGACATTTCCCCAGATGAAATTCAATTTAATTTCGTCACGTGGGGAATGAATTCCCGTGTGACGACCAAAAGGGGAGAATCGCGACTCTCTCCTTTGGAAACCCCATCGCGTAAGGACCCGTGGCTTGCCACGGGTATTCAGGTTTAATAATGAGGTGAGGTTGTAAGAATGCGTTTACATATTTTAGGTATCTGCGGGACGTTCATGAGCGGGCTTGCCGTGCTTGCCAAACAATGCGGTCATGAAGTGACAGGATCAGACATGAATGTCTATCCACCCATGAGTACACAATTAAGAGAGCAGGGCATTGAGTTAAGAGAAGGTTATGACCCGTCGCATATTGATGCCCGTGTTGATGCCGTGATCGTAGGTAACGTGATTAAACGGGGTAACCCGGCGATTGAACATGTCCTTTCACAAGGCATTCCTTATTTTTCAGGCCCGGCCTGGCTCGCCGAAAATATCCTTCAGAAGCGCTGGGTGCTGGCTGTTTCGGGGACGCACGGTAAAACAACGACCACAAGTCTTTTAACATGGATTCTGGAACAGGCGGGCTTGTCGCCTGGATTCCTGATTGGCGGGGTGCCGGAAAATTTTGGTGTCTCCGCGCGTCTTGGTAAAGACCCTTATTTTGTGATTGAAGCGGATGAGTATGATAGTGCGTTTTTCGATAAGCGTCCCAAGTTTATTCATTACCGCCCCAAAACCGTTATCCTGAATAACCTCGAATACGATCACGCTGATATTTTTCCTGATCTTGCCACGATTAAACAGCAATTCCAGTATCTGGTACGTACCATTCCAGGGAATGGGCGTATTGTTCGCCATGCGCAGGATGCGAATCTGACCGAGGTGCTGGGCATGGGCTGCTGGACGCCAGTGACAACTTTTAGCGAATCAGGCGGCGACTGGCAGGCTGATTTGATAGAGCAGGATGGTAGCGCGTTTACCGTACTCCACCACCAAGTGCCGGTTGGTGAAGTGCGCTGGTCATTGCTTGGCAAACACAATGTGGAAAATGCGCTTGCTGCCATTGCGGCTGCGCACCATGCACAGGTAGCGCCGGCACTTGCCGTGCAAGCTTTGTCTACTTTCAAAAATGTGAAACGCCGCCTTGAAGTCAAAGGGAAAGTGAATGAAATCGTTGTTTATGACGATTTCGCGCACCATCCCACAGCCATTGCAACGACACTAGCGGGCCTGCGCGCCAGAATAGGAAAAAAAGCGCGGATGGTGGCTGTGGTCGAGTTTGGTTCCTACACCATGCGTTCTGGCGTGCATAAAGACCATATCCAGGCTGCTTTTAGCGATGCAGACATGGTCATTTGTAAAAATACCGAGACAGACTGGGGACTAAAAGCGACCTTAGCTCAGTTCACACAGCCTACCGCTCTCTATGATGATGTTGACACACTGGTATCGCAGCTGGCGCCGCAGCTACGTGCGGGAGATCATGTTATCATTATGAGTAATTCCGGTTTTGGCGGTATTCATAAAAAACTGCTGGACGCCATAGAAAGAGGTTGAAAATCCGCATGGAACATGATGATAATCAAAATAAATTAATTTTTACTGCGGCAGGTGCATGGCTGGGTGTCGGCGCCTATCTCACGCTCAGCCTCATTATAGCCGCGATTTACTTATTTGGATAAAATTCAATTTAATTTCGTCACACGGGAATGAATCCCTGTGTGATAACCAAAAGGGGAAAATCGCGATTCTCCCCTTTGGAAACCCATTGCGTAAGGACCCCGTGCTTGTCACGGGGTATTGAGGTTTAATAACGTTATGAAGAAGACAGATAAAATAAAAGTTAAAGCAGTTACCAGTTATATCGCAGCCCAGTCCGATCCAGCTCATCACAAATTTGTCTGGTCATATGATATTACGATTACCAACGAGGGCAGTGAAATCGTGCAATTGCTGCACCGTTATTGGCGTATTACAGACATGACGGGCAAGGTGGAAGAAGTGCATGGTGCGGGCGTGGTAGGACTACAGCCGCTGATTAAACCAGGTAGGGAGTTTACCTATACCAGTTACTGTCAATTGACTACGCCGCAGGGGACCATGGAAGGCCATTATGAAATTCAGAATCTGGAAGAAGAGCATTTTAGCGTTGCCATACCCAAATTCATTTTGAGTGCGCCGTCGTCTATCACCAAAACTTTTCGCTCAAGGCTGCATTGATGACCCTCACTGAGTTGCGTTATGCAATCATGCTGGCACAGGAAAAACATTTCGGAAAGGCAGCCAAGGCATGTCATGTGAGCCAGCCTACGCTCAGCGTTGCCATTAATAAACTGGAATCTGAACTGGGTGTTGCTCTATTTGAACGTGACCGCAATGACGTTCGCGTGACGGAAATAGGCAAGCAGATCATCGCGCAGGCCCAGCGCGTACTGGATGAAGCAAGTCAGATCCGCGATTTGGCGCAGGGAGGCAAATCGCAACTCAATACGCCGCTCAAAGTCGGTGCCATTTACACGCTGGGGCCTTATCTTTTTCCCAGTCTGATTCCACAGCTCAAAAAAATTGCGCCTGATATGCCGCTTTTAATCCAGGAAGACTTTACGGCTAATTTGCGAGTCAAATTGCAGCGCGGCGAACTGGATGCGATTTTTGTTTCCCTTCCCTTTTCCGAGCCCGGTGTGGTAACGCAGGGTTTGTATGATGAGCCTTTTGTGGTGCTGATGCGCAAAGATCATCCTTTAAGCAAAAAAGATAGTATCAAAACGAGCGAGCTTAAAGCAGAGGAGATATTATTATTGGGTGAAGGTCACTGCTTCCGCAATCAGGTGATCGAAGCCTGTCCCAACTGTTATATCGAAGGCGCTATCCAGAAAACCGTTGAAGGCACTTCACTTGAAACCTTGAGGCATATGGTTGCATCCGGCATGGGCATGACGGTCCTGCCGAGTACGGCGACGCAGATTCAATATTACAAGTCGATATTATGCACACGGCCATTTGCTGGCAAAATTCCTCAACGCCGTATCGCGCTTGCCTGGCGTGTCAGCTTTACGCGGCCGAAGGCGATAGGTGCGCTGATTCATGCTTTGCATGCTAGCACGATGCAGGGAATTTGCCTGCTGCCGGAATAAGCGCGGAACTTTCCTTAAGATTTCCTTAAGTATTTATCCATACAATGTTATTCCGAAGTTCATTTAGCGATGCCTCACTGTAGAATCAATCTACATGAAATGAATTTTCAAATGGATCTACTTAATTAACAAGGGAGTAACCTTTCATGCCATTTCAATTTTTGTCCTTTCAAAAAATTCAGGAAAATTATATTGCCTTAGGATCAGCGGTTTTAAAGAAGCACGGTGCCGAGGAAGATCTTTCGAAGTTGCCAAAGGCGCGGCTGGATCAGTTAAAGATGCTTGATGCTATTTTTAAAGTGCTTGAAGAAGCAAACGCGAATACGCTGAAAGATGAGGAAAAAGCTAAAATCGCAACGGGTGCGTTGCTTTATGTAAGAAAACAAGTGAGAAATGAACACAGCCGGTTAAGACCTGAGCTATTAATTACAAGTGCTTTATTTAACGGCTTACATCCTGCGATCGGCGTTAGCACTAATAATGCGCTGGACAAGGAAGCAGAAAAAGATGCTCTGATTGCATTTCAACGTTTCGCTGTCGCACAACAGTTTAAAGAATTCAACTTCCCACACCTTAAGGAAGGTCATACTAAAAAGCGTTTGGTTGCGGATATCGAAGAGTTTGACCGTAGTAAATTGAAGAAAACTAAACTTGAGGAAAAACCAGTCAAACTTAAACATCGAGACATTGAGGCCCCGGAACATTATCTGGATGAAGAGGCAAAGAAAAAATTTCAGACATACAGCAAGCTTGCTCAATCATTCACAGCGATCCAAGGATCTACTCAGCTAGGCCTTAAAGAGACAGAAACTGTAGTAAAACAAGCTGATCTGGAATTATCCCCTGAAAATGCAGCGGATATGACCCCAGCAGGAAAGCAAATGTATGCTGACGTTGTCCAAAAGAGAGAAGCGGCTAAAACAAGTGTAAGGAATATTTTTAATTCTCAGGTACGGCCGCAAATTGAAGCGCGTCGCAAGCTCGATGAAGAAGAGGTTAAACATACTGTTTCCATGATGAAAGCTTAAAATACTTTAATATGTAATTGAATATTTTTCTGAATCGATAGACTGAGGACACGCAAAGTGTCCTCTTTTTTTTGAGCTGGATTAAGCGCCTTAAGTTTTCAAGTTTGATGAATCTGAGATAACAACAGGTCCAAGCTCTCAATTGGTTTTTGACATTGCATCCCCTGGCAAATATAGGCGCGGGTTTTTTCCTGATTCCTTTTCTCAGCCAAGGCATCAGGCAGTTGCTGTGCATCTGAAGGAATGGCAAATACCTGATGATGCGGATTTCTACATGCTACCCGCCATCTCTCAATGTCCGATTCTGGTCCGCGAATGATAATGATTTTTGGCGGGTCGAGCAGTGTTCGCAGCGCTGACAGGAGTGTACAGTGCTCGGCTGGAAATTGTGATAAAACAGGCCAGGCTGAGCGCAGCGTCTTTTCTGCGGCATCAATATAACGCGGTTCTGCCAGCAGCCAGCCTAAACGCAGCAGCACCTGCGCAGCAATGCCGTTGCCGGAGGGTGTCGCTTCATCCATCATGGTTTTGGGTCGATACAGTAATTGCTCATGATCGTCAGCTGTAAAAAAGAACCCGCCTTGTTCGTCCATGAAGTGTTCCAGGAGAGTATCGGCCAGTTCCACAGCGAAGTGCAATTGCTTTGAATCCCACGAGGTTTCAAGTGCACAGAGCAGCGCATCAATCAGGAACGCGTAATCGTCCAGGTAACCGGCAAGATGGGTGTTGTAGCTTGCCAGCAAGCGGTTATTTTGCCAAAGATGCTCGCGTATAAATGACAGAGCTCGCTCGGCAGCATCAATCAATGTTTTTTTCTGCAAAATTGTCCCGGCTGTCAGCATGCCTTTAATCATTAAACTGTTCCAGGAAGTTAACATTTTTTGATCCAGGGCTGGTGGCACGCGGGTATTGCGGGCGGATAATAATTTTGTTTTAGCAGCGAGTAATAGTGCATCCGCGGCGGTGAGTGATAATCCTAGCTCCTCTGCGACGACACTTAATGGTTTGGCTTGATATAAGTGCCAGTGCTTTTCAAAATTCGGCGGGTGATCCAGTCCAAGATACTGTTGTGCAACTGCATATTCATCCTGATTTAGGATGGATTGAACTTCAGTTTTGTCCCATATATAAAATTTACCTTCATGGCCTTCCGAATCCGCATCAATACTGGCGAAATAACCGCCTTCCTCAGATTGCATTCTGCCTAATGTCCACTGGGCAATTTCATGGGCAATCAAGGCGAAAGAAGATTCTGAATAACGCTCCGATGCGAGAGCGTAAATTGTTAATAGCTGTGCATTGTCATATAACATTTTTTCGAAGTGAGGAATGTGCCAGTGATTGTCGACAGAATACCGATAGAATCCACTCTCCAGTTGATCATAAATGCCACCTGCCATCATATGGTGCAAAGTATTTGCAACGATGATGGGATTCTCGTCCAGTAAGAACGCAAGCTTAGGTGCCTGGGGAAATTTGGGCGCACCATTGAAACCACCATGCTGCGGATCATAATGCTGTTCCAGGATTTTGAGCGCAGCACGTACCGGCGCATGATCAAGGCAAATGGTCTCATCAGCCGATATGCGTTCAGATTGATGAAGGATGTTTCGTAGCGAAGTATTTTGCTGTTGTATATCTTCTCGCCGTTGTTGATAAAGCTGGGCAATTGCACGTAATACGTCTTTAAAAGCAGGCAATTGATACCGCTGTTCGCGCGGGAAATAAGTGCCGCTGAAAAAAGGGGTGAGATCACCTGGCGTTAAAAAAATAGTAAGCGGCCAGCCGCCGTTCTGTTGTGTTAGCAAATAATGAGCGGTTTGATAAATTTTATCGAGGTCAGGACGTTCTTCACGATCCACTTTGATATTAATGAATAATTGATTCATGAGATCTGCAGTCACCGGGTCTTCAAAGGATTCATGCGCCATCACATGGCACCAATGACAAGCAGCGTAACCAATGGAAAGCAAGATAGGTTTATTTTCGCGTCGCGCTGTTTCGAGTGCTTCCTCTCCCCAGGGATACCACTCAACCGGATTCTGTGCGTGCTGCCTAAGATAAGGACTGGATGCTTGCGCAAGCCGATTGATTTTAATAATGTTAGTCATGATGTGTACGTCCCTTTACTAAATTATTAGTATATTCCGATTGCACTTCGAAATGCGAAGGCGTCATTTCTCGCCGCCTCGCGGCGTCTTGGATCCCGCTGACAAGCAGCGAGTTGCTATGCTGTATTAAGAAAGACCCCACCAGTTAAAATAGTTTGCGACCAACAAACTAAACAACGGAGGGGTCTCATGAAACAGTACGATTATACAGGGAAAGAGGTATACGTTGGTATAGATGTTCATAAAAAGACCTATTCTTGCGTTATTATTTGCGAAGGAGAAGTAGTGAAACGAGATACAATGCCAGCCAAAGCTGAGATATTGGTAAGTTATCTAAAAAATACGTTTTCTGGAGCGGTCATCAAAACTGCTTACGAAGCTGGATTTTCTGGATTTCATCTGCATCGCTATTTGGTCTCCCATGGAATAAATAACATAGTGGTCCATCCTGGTTCTATTGAAGTAGCCTCCCGAGATCGGGTCAAGACAGATAAACGCGATGCATTAAAAATAGCCCTACAATTATCTGCTGGGCGATTGCATGGGATCTTTGTGCCAAGCCAAGAGCGAGAAGAGAAACGTAGCATGACGCGATTACGGACAAATATATTGAAACTACGGCATCAAGTTGGTCAGCAATTTAAAGGACTATTATTTACTCAAGGATTAATAGAAGTAGAAGATGATACGGTGATTTGTCCAAGATGGTTATCTCAAAAGTTAAGTGAAGTGGAACAGGGGAATTATTCAAACGATTTTTGTTATAGCGTTCATCAATATGCTGAGCAATGGATGCAATTGACGAAACGAATGAAAGAAATAGAAGCAAGGCTTGAAATTCAGGCAAATGATGAAAAAAGTCTGCAAATGATTTATGAAAGCGTCCCAGGGATTGGCCCAATTCATGCAAGACAATTAGCCAATGAGCTGGGTAATATGATTCAGTTTAAAAATGAAAAACAGTTATTTAGTTTTACAGGACTAACGCCGAGTGAGCATTCATCGGGTGAGCATACTCGACAGGGTCATATTACACGACAAGGAAATTCAGTATTACGCAGAATTTTTATAGAAGCAGCATGGATAGCCATTACAAAAGACCCGAGCCTGAAAGAAATATTTAATCGTCTCTCGAATAATCGAGGAAAAAAGCGTGCAATCGTTGGTGTTGCACGACGATTAGCAGGCCGTATTCGATCTTGTGTATTAACAGGAGCATTATATGAAATAAAACCAACTCAAGAAGCTTGTTCGCTTCAGGAAAAGGTTGCCTGACCTCGTTCAGTCATCCTGTGAGTCTGTAATTTTTAGGGACCACGTTCGCGAGTTTGGGGCAGGCATTATAAGACCGAATGAACAACTTGTGCGCGTTTTTACGGAAACGACCACGAATAGCAGATTGGCCTACAAGGTCTAGTGATAGGATCGGTATAAGAGCTGGCTTCTGAGTTGGTTTTAAATTGAAAAATAAGTGCTTTTATTAGCAGGAGATGCCGCTATGCGCAAACTTGAAAATACACATAGCGGACGACGACGGGCGGAAATTCAGCGAACAGTAGTGGAGCGAAGCATCTTAGGAATGTTTAAGCGATCCTTCACTTCGTTCAGGATGACAAAATCGCATCTTGAGGTGCAATACGTATATAACATAATGCCACTAACTTTATGAAAAAATATAATAATCTTTTTAACTTGCAATGGAGTAAAATAAACGTTTAAATTTACTCATACCTACAACTTACATCAGTGCTAAACGAGGCAGTCTATGCTAACCCGATTAATGAACCAGTTTTTTTCTGCCGGTGCAATAATATTAAGCATGATATTAGTAAATGCAGTTTATGCAAGTGATTCAACTCAACTGGTGGTTCCTCGACTTGCTGCGCAAACACTAAAACCTACTACTACGGATCAGTCAGCACCTGTCACCATGGATCCTTCATCGAATGCTTCACTGTCATGTCCTCAAGGCTATGCACTGACTAATATCAGTGCTACTGCGCAAACAAAAGAATCCGTCAAGGTTTACCGTGAGTGTAACGGCGTATCAGCAGCGGGCTATGTCCATACATGGTGTAAAAATAATCTTCAAACGTATAATCCCGTAAAAAGCGCTCCCAAGGGCACCTACGTTTGCCGTAAAATTATAAACAAGTGGGAACCTGTATAAGCTTTATTTTTGATTCGCCAAATCCTGGATAACATGCATTAAACCATTGACGACCCGCGCCATACGATCATAATCAAGCGTCTCAGGTGTATCGTATTCTGTGTGATAGTGAGGATTACGAAAAAGCGCTGTCCCTGTTACCATGACGGCGCGGTATCCTTGTTTCCAGAAAGACCATTGATCTGACCAGCCCACGCCCATAATCCAACTGGGTGCCGCAATGCCTTCCGAAGGAAATGACGCATGTTGTCTGAATGATGCCACAATGGCCCGTGTTAATGTGCGTGAGGAGAGGTTTCCTACGAAGCCGATAAAGTTCGCTGTATGCGGATAGAAAAAACTGAAAGGGAAGGGATAATACTGACTGTGTGGTTTATCGGAATAATAACCGATACTTTCGATGGAAAGCATGGCGACGATATTTTCCTGCTTTTGTTTCGCCGCTTGTGCATAGCGATAGCTACCCATTTGATCAGTGTAAAAAAAAGGCGGTTCTTCATTTACAAAAGCAATAAAACGCACCGTGCGTTTTGGTTCTATCGTTGCCAGTAACCTTGCACATTCGAGAATGGTGGCGACACCTG
This sequence comes from Aquicella lusitana, assembly GCF_902459475.1. Taxonomy (NCBI): domain Bacteria; kingdom Pseudomonadati; phylum Pseudomonadota; class Gammaproteobacteria; order Legionellales; family Coxiellaceae; genus Aquicella; species Aquicella lusitana. Next base: position 943,660 of record NZ_LR699114.1, read on the forward strand.
AAGCATTATCATCAGCGCCGGGTGAGCCGATGATGCTGTCATAATGAGCGCCAATCACGATAATTTCTTCTGGATGTAAGACGCCGCGGCGTTCGGCAATAATATTTTTTACAGAAGAATCATGGACGCGATAATCCTGTTCTGAAACAGAATAACCGAGTTTTTTAAATGCTGAAGTAATGTATTCTGCTGCCAGCTGTAGATTGCGATCATGCCATATATTGCGCTCGCCAATCTTGCCGGCAAGATGATTGACATGCACGACAAGCCGATCGCGTATTCTTATTTCTTCCTGTGATAAGGGCGGTAAAGCACCACGATAAGAATGACCTGGCATGTTAAACATATACCAACCGGCTCCTGCGGCAATAAAGAGGATTAATAAAAGTTGAAAAACAAAACTAGTCCATCTTTTTTTTAACAATTGAAGCTGCATCCTAATTTTTTTGCCTACTAAAATCATATCATAACTTGAATTCGAACAAGGTTAGTGATGAGTGATATAATGAATAAACACAGGGGCAGGCCAAGGAAATAATGGGAAAATTAATCACGATCGACGGTTCATATGGAGAAGGCGGGGGACAAATGGTCAGGACATCGCTGACGCTCTCTGCTATCACCGGCCAGCCGTTTATCTTGAAAGCCGTTCGATCCAAACGCGGAAAGCCGGGTTTGTTGCCACAACACATGATGGCTTGTGTTGCAGTCAATACGATTAGCCAGGGAAGACTGGAGGGCGCTGCTTTAGGAAGTGATGCGTTTCGTTTTGAACCAGGCACGATCAAAGGCGGAACGTATCATTTTGATATAGGAACAGCCGGATCACTCATTCTGCTAGCCCAGGCGATTATACCTATCTGCTTACATGCAACAGATTCAAGCCGTATTTGCCTCACGGGCGGCACGCATGTACTTCAATCACCCGGCTATGATTATTTTGCGCAGGTGTTCCTTCCTGCGTTGCAACGGTTTGGAGCTAACGTACAAATACGGCAATATAAAACCGGTTATTATCCCAAGGGCGGCGGCCTGCTCGAGTTTGAAATCCAGCCACAGGTGTTACAGGGATGTACTAATTGGTCATCGTCAAACGAGACACATGCGGTTATTCGCTTATCACGATTGGCGCATCATATCGCAGAAAGAGAAAAACAGGTTTTAATGCAACAGGGCATTGAAGATATTCAGCTTTATGAAGAAGCCGCATTTTCGCCGGGGAATGCTGTCACACTGTGGCAAGGATTTAGGGGAGCTTATGTGCTTGGCAAGGTAGGCAAAAAAGCGGAACAGGTAGCAGAGGAAGCTTTCTTGTTGTTGCAACAGGAGGAGGGAGAAGTAGATCGTTATCTCAGCGATCAATTACTCATTTATGCAGCACTGGCAAGGGGTGAAACGCGTTATATAACGAGTGAAATAACCGGTCATTTACGTACCAATGCGTTTGTGATTTCAAAGTTTGTTCAAAGAGATATTGATTTCTCTGATCATTGTATCCGTATTCGTTAGTTTCACTCCTGATTCCCCATTACAATGTTTTAGTGCCTGTCACAAGTAATTGAGGCTCGCTCAATATGCATTGCTAGTGAAATCAGAGAGATTTGAGGGAGTGGTGGATGAATCGAATGACTTGCCGAACCACGGCTTTATTCAGCGAAAGCCCTGAGTGATTTTGCGTGTGTGTTTTCTCCGTATCGCGAAAATCCTGATCAAAGGTAGCCGTTAATTGTTGAATCACCGCGCTATCTTTGGTAATAACAGCCAGTTCACGGTTATCATCCAATGATGCACGTGTCAGATTGACTGAGCCTAACACGGCTTTTTGATTGTCAACAATCATGACCTTGGCATGAATATAATAGCGATTACTGCGACGCACCACCACGCCAGCGCGCGCTAAATAATCAGCCTGTTTGTCACGCAATCGATTGGAGGTTAGTATCTGAACGTTGACACCTTTGCGCGCTGCTTTGGCCAATGCACCAACGATTTTGTAATCACTGATGGTTTGCGCATAGATTTTAAGCGACTGTTTGGCGCCACTGATTATTTTTAGAAATTGCTTGCGACTATTATCAGGACTCCACACCAGTTGATCAGCATGATTCGCTGTGGGTTGATGGTTCCAATCAGAAGTAAATGTGGCCGCAATTTCATTTACACGCTGCGGATCGTCAATGATTAAGGCGAAATTACGGTCATTCTTGAAGGCCGAGCGTGTAAAGTTAAATGTCATCACAATCGCTTTATTGCCATCGATCACTAGCGTTTTTTGATGAATCAGACGAAAAGGGGGAATGTGGCCTTGCCAGGCAACCTCATTCTGGTTGAATGTCCGTATCGTTTTATTATTTTCGTTTTCAGCTTTATAAGGTTGTTCCTCGAGAATGACTTTTACGGTTTTGCCTTGTTTCTGCTGTCTGATGAGTGCATCCAGCAAGCTTTCGTCGGTGAAGCCATACATCACAAGACTCAGGGTATGGCGGGTATTTTTAATCGCATTGATGATCGGCTTACGTCCCATGTCAGGCTCCACAATGAGTTGGTCTGCCAAAGCTGGGAACGCTGTGAGGAGGAAAATCAGGAAGCTAAAACAGACATGAGCAAAACGTATAGACATTAAATCACGTCTCTACCAGCTAACGCATGCGCGAGCGTGCTGCTGTCTATGTATTCCAGTTCACTGCCAATAGGTACGCCATGCGCGATGCGTGTGACCTTGATACGGTATTGTTTGGCCAGTTCGGAAATATAATGCGCAGTTGCTTCTCCTTCCACTGTTGGGTTAGTGGCGAGAATGACTTCGCGGATATCGCCACGCTCAAAATGTGTTCTTAACTGGGCAATCCCGATTTCCTCAGGTCCAATCCCATCCAACGGTGATAAATGACCAAGCAGCACAAAATATTTTCCTCTGTAACTGCTGGTTTGTTCAATCGCACTGACATCAATAGGGTTTTCGACAATACAGAGCGATGTAGCATCACGATGCGTGGAGGCGCAAATTTCACAGAGTTCTGTCTCGCTGAAAATACGACAGGATTGGCAATGACGTATTTGTTCCATGGCTTCAGTCAGGCTTTTTGCCAGTCGTTTGCCATTTTCGCGTCCGCGGGTCAACAGTTGCAGGGCCATGCGCTGCGCAGTTTTGGGGCCGACGCCAGGAAGGCAGCGAAATGCTTCAATTAACTGATCAAGTAGCGGACTAAAGCGCATAGGGTCCAAATGTTTTTGCTAGGAATATTGAGTGTTATCTAGCCCCGGTTTAAAACGCCCCGCGGCGAATGATACGAGTGCGTTAGATACGGTTGTCATGCCAGCTTTCGCTGGCATGATGGTTTCCATGATACAGTTAGCCATTGTTATTTAGGCAAATCACCCAACCCTTCGGGCAGCTTAATGCCTGCCAGTCCACCCATCTTGTCACGCAAATTTCGCTCAATCTTATCTGTCGCGTCATTAATCGCCGCTGCGATTAAATCTTCAATGATGGATTTTTCTTCTTTCAATAAATTGGGATCCAGGGTGACTTTTTTAGCATAGTGCTGACCGGTCATGACGATTTTGACGACGCCGCCACCAGATTGGCCGGTGACTTCCATTTCAGCAACCTGTTTTTGAATATCCTGAAGTTTCTTCTGCATTTCCTGGGCACGTTTCATGATCTCATTGAGACCAATTTTGTCATTGGATGATTTGTTCATTAAAAAAACTCCATAAAATGAATGGTTGCATTTTAGCAAATCTAACAGTTTGAATCCATCATGAGACGAGTGATACTTCTACCGTCGCATCATACATTTCAATTAATTGTTTCACTTTTGGATCCTGCAGTAACGCCTCTTTAGCACTTGCGAGCTGCTCGGATTGTTCCTGCTGCTGCTGTTTGTGCGGTGTCACAAGCGGGGCGGATGTGACTTTAATCTCCAATTGAATTTCCTGCTTAAGCAGTCTGCTCAAGGCCTCTGCGATGCGCTCTTTGAGCTTGAGATTCAGCATGGGCTTATGATTTTCCGATAGGAGCAGTTCTATCTTGTTACCCGTCATGCTTTCCAGTACGCAATTGGAAGCGAGAGCAAGGGCCATGCCAGCGAGCTCCAGCTTGGGAACCATGTCGCGCCACGCCGGCAGTGAGTTCAGGGTGGGGGCGGGTTCAGTTTTTTTTTCAAGAGCAGGGGCTGGAGCTGTCTTTGGTTGGACGGCAGATATCACCGCTGTTGCGCCGGGCGCAGGCTCGGTCTGACGGTCACCGCTCAAGACAGGTTTGAAGGCCAGCATGCGAAGCAGCGTCATTTCAAATCCCTGCTGGGGCGTCGGTGCGAGTGGCAAATCACGTTTACCCAATAGGGCGATTTGATAATAAAGTTGTATGTCTTCCGGGGTGAAACGCCCGGCGAGCTGCATAATCGCCTCTTCTGTCGCGATGGCTTCAGGCACAATTTGTACCAAGGCTATTTGATGAAAAATACGGGTGAGTTCTTCCAGCATTTGCTGAAAATCGGGCGCACGTTCAGCCAGATGCTGTATCACGTCAAAAACTTGCTTCCCATTCCGCGCAGCAAGCGCATCGAGGAGTGGCAGCAGATCATCATAAGCCATGCTGCCCAGCATCGTGTTGACATCCAGGCTGGTGACGCTGCCCTGCCCGTAAGCGATTGCCTGGTCAAGCAGACTCAGGGCATCACGCATACTGCCATCTGCTGCTTTGGCCAGTTTATCCAGCGCAGGTAGCTCATGGGTAATGGTTTCCTTTTCGCAGATGTGCTGCAAATGTTTGGCGATCTGCTGCGGCGTAATCTGTTTTAGGTGAAATTGCAAACAGCGCGAGAGGATCGTAATGGGCAGGCGTTTGGGATCAGTCGTCGCCAACAGGAATTTAACGTGTTCCGGGGGCTCTTCCAGTGTTTTAAGCAGGGCATTAAAGCTGTGGTTGGAGAGCATATGGACTTCATCGATCAGATAAATTTTATACCGGCCCTGGGTTGGCGGGTAGAGCACATTGTCGAGCAGTTCACGTGTATCTTCTACTTTAGTACGAGAAGCGGCGTCTACTTCGTATAAATCCAGAAACTGGCCCGCGTCAATGGCGCGGCATGCATGGCAGGTGCCGCAAGGCTGAGCTGTCACGCCGGTTTCGCAATTCAGGCATTTGGCAAGAATACGGCCCAGGGTGGTTTTGCCGACACCGCGGGTGCCAGTGAACAAATAAGCATGATGGATGCGTTTCTGCTCAAGTGCATTGGATAACATGCGCAAGATAGGCGTTTGTCCTACCATGTCTTGAAACGTTTTGGGGCGCCATTTGCGGGCAAGTACTTGATAGCTCATATCCGTGATCACTTTTTATCTGATAAAACCAGAAGTGATTATCATACGATTTTTTTTATGTGTCACTTGTTTATAAGGAGGATCGGATGGGAAAATGAGTCACAGCAGGAAGGGTCTAAACCCATTGTAGCGAGCACCAGCCTGACTCCGGCACCCGAATCAGCCGCTACCGTTGCTTCCTTCCGGACCTGGCGGGGTTCACGGCCTATCGTCGCGGAGAGACCAATACTCGCTACGATGGGTTCACAAAAACCTTAACTACGGAGAGAGAGGGATTCGAACCCTCGATACGTCGTTAAACGTATACACGCTTTCCAGGCGTGCTCCTTCGACCGCTCGGACATCTCTCCCAATCTGCGCGCGTAAGAGTAAACCAGATTGGAAAAGAGTGCAAACGGTTTTTAACTCTATGAAAATTCTTACTTATTTGACCGGCGCTCACCATATTTCAATACTTGACTGATGCCATGTTCCGTTTTGTCCCAATAGCTGGGATAAAAGAACAATTGATAAAGCGCCCGATAACTCGCGAGAGAAATCAATAACCAGTAAAAAGGAGAAGTGAGGGATGCCAGAAGGAGTGAATATTGACGCCGTTGTAAAACGCCAAGAAAATTTAATATGACAATGCCGACTGAGCCGGCCAAGAAATTAAAGCAGGAAATTTTTATAAGGCTTTGAGGAAAAAAATATTGGTTTTGCTCGGGTGTTAATAAAAGAGAAATCAAAAAGATTAGCCATAAAACAAGATAGCATAAATTGCTTAATACTGTTCCGCCTACAAATAGCTGAAATCCAATAAAACCACGTGTTCCCGTTGCCTGCCATAACTTGAAAGGGTTACGCATGTGCACGATATAGGTTTGCATATACCCTTTGATCCATCGGGTCCGCTGTTTTATCCAGTTTATCAGGCGGCAATTGGCTTCTTCATATGTCGTTGACGGGATAACTTTGGTGGTATATCCCAATCGTTCCAAACGTATACCAATATCAGCATCTTCAGCAACATTATAAGGATCCCAGGCGTCAATTTTTCTCAAGATGGCGGTTTTAAAATGATTGCTGGTGCCGCCTAAGGGGATGGGCGTGTCTAAATATTCGAGGGCTGGCAACAATAAATTAAACCAGTAGGTATATTCGATAGTGAACATGCGCGTGAGCCAATTTTCATTGCTATTGTAAAAATTCAGCCTGCCTTGTACGCACCCAAGGTTGGCGCTTTTAGCATTTAAAAAAGTATGAAGCGCTATCTTTAGCTGATAAGGATCAGGTTTGTCTTCCGCGTCATACAAAGTGAGATATTCTCCTCTCGCAAACCTGAGACCATAGTTACAGGCTTTTGCTTTTGTTCGCGGTAGACCGGGCGGTACATAAATAAATTCATAATAGCTGGGTAAATTCAGTTTCTTCAAAATGGCAATAGTGGGTGTATCATCTTCTTCCAGCAGAATCTTGATATCCAGTTTATGCTTTGGGTAGTGAATTTTTTTTAGATTGATAAAAAGATTGTTGAGCGTTATTTCATTTTCTTTATAAAGTGGAACAAGAATAGTATAAATGGGCAGGTTTTTTTTAGGAAGTTCGTGCAGGTTGATTTTTTTATACTTGCGATTAATCAAAAGAGCGATAACGGAAAGCGTGATCTTATAGAAAAGAATAATTGACACGGATAGGGTCAATAAGGCGTTTAGAAGAATAAAAAACCAGTGAGGGTGAAATATTAATAAATAGGTGCTCATGCCAAAAATGAAGGCCATGAAAATAATCTGCCAGGTACAAAATGTTTTTTTTGCGCTGAAGGCAGCATTGTTATCAACCAGGTGATTGATGGAGTCATGCAAATAATCATCATGGAATCTTGTTTGCAGCGTGAAGAGAATATCAGATTTTGCTGTGCATACGATATCTGTCTCTTCACCCCAATGTTGTTTAATAAACGCAATCATTTCCCAGGAAGGATTGGCTGTTGCCACGGTAAAACCGGCATTTTCTTTTTTGATAGGCAAGGTTAATTTGGATAAATAAAGATCCTTATCTTTATCCGTCAGTAGCGTGATATCCGGCTTGCTTGCCAGTAGATCAACAAATGCCATGCCATGATGTTCTGCCAATGCTTTATAATAGTCGAGTGAGCGGATAGTAGTCGTGGTTAATAAAATTTCGCCTAAAAGGCCACCCGTCCGTTGCTGCAGTTGCAATGCTTTTTTAATCTGCTGAGCTTGCGCTAGCTCGTTTTTAATAAATCGTTCGCCCAATTTCATTGCTCATCCTTAAAATTGAATCCAGCCAGCCATAAACGGAGCCCTTCCTTTACCAACATTCTGTCCATAAATGTCTTGCGCAATGCCCAATTGTAGACCAAGGGTTTTAGTGACCCAATAAACCACACTGGGTGCAATCGTTATCAAATTATAGCCTGTGCCTTGTGGGTAGGTGGGGTGGTCAAGATTGAAGGTGTTGTAGTTCTGCAATAAGAGCACAACATTGCTATCCGGAAACTTCAACCCACCTTCCAGATTGAACTGAATCTGATTGCCCGCACTATAACGTTGTACAAGTCCCAGTAGTGTACCGATAAACCAATATCGATTTTCGGCGCGACCCAGCCTTCCGCCAGTGCCAAACAAGATCGCTTCACCCGTATTAAATCTGTTGTTGGGAGGAATATTAAATTTAGCAGCCCTGCCCAATGCATCTGCAAAAAACTGTGCCGAAAAAGCACTCCAGTTGCTTTTCCATAATAAATACCGTCCAAAAAACTGATTGTTGTTGCTACCGCCCTGGGTGCCGGCTGCGGCTGTATGACTGCGTAATGCGGAAAGGTATAAGCCAAGGGTGAGTTTTTCAGTTAATCCGTATTCAATATAATCATCCATTTCATTTTTAGCGTAAGTAGGGCTGCCTTGCAGCCTGCCGCCGCTTGTCCAAAACTGTGTGCTGATATAACGCCGAACAGTAAAAATGTTGAGACCATGCCCTTTTTCTTGTACCCAGGCACCAGCATGCGCGATTACGCAATAAAAAATTGAAATGATAATGAGAGCTATCCTGGCCATGCTTTTAAATCCATTTAAATAAGCATTCTTCTACCGTGTCTGCTAGAAAGATAGGTTCATTATCCAATAAAAGCCAGGAAGATAATAGAACTAAGGTAGGGCAAAGAGAGTAAAAACTTTCCGTTATCGCAGCAGAATCTTCAATAAACGCTCATAAATTTTCACTAATATTTTGACATCTTCCACTCGTACACATTCATTGACTTGATGAGCAGTGGCGTGAGATACGCCGAGTTCGACAACTTTTGCGCCGGTTGGCGCGATAAAACGGCCATCGGATGTGCCGCCGCCGGTAGAGAGGCGGGTATCGAGGCCTGCTACTTCCTGGATGGCAAGCTGTGTCGCTGCAATCAACACCCCTTTTTGTGTCAGAAAAGGCTCACCACCAACGTTCCATTTGAGGTCAAAGGTAAGGCCATGTTTATGCAGAATGTCTTGTGTGCGTTGCTGTAATTCTTGAACAGTCACTGCTGTCGAAAAGCGGAAGTTGAACATTACCTCCAGATGGCCTGGAATCACATTGGCAGCGCCTGTACCGCTGTGAATATTGGTTATTTGAAAAGTAGTAAATGGAAAACTTTCATTGCCTTTATCCCATTCAGTCTGGGCGATTTCATGAAGCGCGGGAAGGCACAGGTGAATGGGATTTTTTGCAAGATGAGGATGCGCTACGTGGCCTTGCTTACCATGTATGGTCAAATGGCCATGCAGGGAACCACGGCGGCCAATACGAATCTGATCACCGACATGCGTTTCACTGCTGGGCTCACCTACAATGCAATAATCTATTTTCTCGCCACGCGCTTGTAGTACTTCGATGACTTTCCGCGTGCCATGAATGGCGGCTGCTTCTTCGTCGCTGGTGATGAGAAAAGCCAGCGAGCCGGTAAAACGAGGGTTCTGTTGCACAAATTTTTCGGCGGCTATGACCATTGCTGCCACCGCACTTTTCATATCGCAGGCACCGCGGCCATATAAAAAGCCTTCGCGTATGTCAGGTTGAAAGGGTAGAGAAGTCCAGTCTTCTATTGGACCAGGAGGAACCACATCAGTGTGACCTGCGAATACCACTAGTGGAGCATGCTTGCCATAACGTGCCCAAAGGTTGTCCACGTCGCCAAAGCGCATGGATTCACACTCAAATCCCAGGCGTGCTAACCGTTCGGCGATGATCTTTTGACAGTCTGCATCGTCAGGACTGACAGAAGGGCAGGCAATCAGTTCTTTTAATAAATGAATTAGGTCGCTCATGGCGTTATTCAATATTCCGTAACAATTCATTCAGCGTGACTTTACTGCGCGTTTTTGCATCTACTTGTTTGACGATCACCGCACAATAAAGGCTATATTTGCCATCGGCGCTGGGTAGATTACCGGGGACGACAACGGAACCGGCGGGCACGCGTCCGTATAGGATTTCACCCGTTTCACGGTGGTAAATGCGGGTGCTTTGACCGATAAAAACTCCCATAGAAATCACAGAGCCTTCTTCAATGATGACACCTTCCACGATTTCGGAACGAGCGCCGATAAAGCAATTGTCTTCAATAATGGTGGGGCTCGCCTGTAGTGGTTCCAATACGCCGCCTATACCCGCGCCGCCTGAAAGGTGGACATGCTTGCCAATCTGAGCACAGGAACCGACAGTTGCCCAGGTATCAATCATGGTTCCACTGTCGATATAGGCGCCAATATTGACATACGAAGGCATGAGAATGGTATTGGGGGCGATATAAGCACCTTTGCGGGCTACGGCAGGCGGCACGACGCGAACGCCCGCGCTCATAAAGTCCTCTTGGTGTAATTGGTTGAATTTTAATGGAACTTTATCAAAAAACTGAGTGAAACCTGCCTGCATCACTTCATTGTCGTGAATGCGAAAATAGAGAAGGACGGCTTTTTTAAGCCATTGATGAATATGCCATTCACCGCCTTTTTTTTCAGCTACGCGGACTTTTCCCGCATCCAGCAGATTAATGACTTCATGGATGGCATTTTGGATTTCGGCGCTAACGTGCTGGGGAGTCAGCGCAGTGCGTTCTTCGTAGGCGCCGTTTATGATTGATTGCAATTTTTCCATGAAGTGAATCCTGTTTATTGTTTTTTCTGGCTGGGGTGTCAATTTGTGACTTTACAGCTTCTATGGTAGGATACATGCCCTTGAAAATTCAATAGAAATAAGACCCTTTATGGCAAAAGCAAAATTAAAATCCCAGCCTAAACAAGTCGCTAACGCATATTTAATTTACAAACGGCTGCTCGCTTATGTACGCCGCTACTGGCTTGCATTGGTGGTGGCGGGTGCGGCAAGTATGTTTTATTCGGGGATTGATGCCTGGTTTGTGTATTTTCTGAAACCCTTGCTTAATCAGGGCCTGGTTGCAAGAGACCACCATTTTCTTTCTTGGGCGCCGATACTGGTAATGGTTGTCTTCATGATGCGTGGTGTCATGAGCTTCTTTTCGAATTATTACATTGCATCCGCTTCGCGCGGCGTGATCATGAACCTGAGGCAGGATCTTTTTGCGCATTTACAGCGGTTGCCTGCACGATTTTATGACCACACCACCTCAGGGCAGGTGCTGTCCGTTATTTTGTATGGCGTCGACCAGGTGGCGAATGCCAGCGCCGATGTCCTGACCACAGCAATTCAAGCCTCTTTTCTGATCATCGGATTGATTATTGTGATGCTAACCATTAGCTGGAAGCTCACGCTGCTTTATTTTGTCATGCTGCCGATGGTAATGGCGATCATGCGTTTTTCAAGCGTACGTATTCGACGCCTAAGCCTCAGCATTCAAGACTCCATTGCAGAATTAAGTCACCGTGCGGAAGAAAATATCGAAGGGTACAAAGTAGTGCGCGCCTTTGAAGGCCAGGAATACGAAGCGGAGCAATTCAACAAGGCCACGCGTGTTAACCGTCAGCGTGAAATGAAAGTCGTTGTAACGCGCTCCGTCAGTGTTTCAGCCGTGCAGTTTATTACAGCCGCAGCGCTTGCCTTCACGCTTTACATCGCCACGCTGGATATTGCCGATTCGCTTTTATCACCTGGCGGATTTGTGGCCATGATTGCAGCCATGCTGGCTTTATTAAAGCCCATGAAAGACTTGGCCTTCGTGCAAAACAAATTATATCGCGGTCTTGCCGGTGCGCAGAAGGTCTTTGAACTGATGGATCAGAAACCGGAAGAAGATACCGGCACACGGACATTGACGCGTGCCAAAGGTAAAATTCAATTTTCGCACGTTCACTTTACTTACGATGATAATAAAAAGGTATTACACGATATTTCGCTCACCATTGAGCCCGGACAAGTTATTGCCTTGGTAGGCCGTTCAGGCAGCGGCAAATCAACTTTGGTTAGTCTTCTGCCGCGTTTTTATAATAATTACACCGGCGATATTTACCTGGATGACGTATCCGTTCGTGATTATCAGCTCAAAGATTTACGACGGCAGTTTGCGCTGGTTTCGCAACATGTTACTTTGTTTCACGACACCATTGCGAACAATATCGCCTATGGCCGATTTGATAAAGTAAGTGAAGCAGAAATTATTTCTGCGGCACGTGCCTCTCATGCCATGGAGTTTATTGAACGGTTGCCGAATGGATTGAACACCCTGATCGGTGAAAACGGCGTGCTGCTTTCTGGTGGCCAGCGCCAGCGCTTGGCGATTGCCCGTGCTATTTTAAAAGATGCGCCCATTTTAATTTTGGACGAGGCGACGTCCGCATTGGATACCGAATCAGAGCGTTATATACAGGCGGCGTTGGAAGAACTTATGAAGAGTCGAACGACTTTGGTGATTGCACACCGGTTATCGACGATTGAACATGCCGATAAAATTATTGTCATGGAAGAAGGCAAGGTTATGGAAGTGGGTCATCATAATGAATTGCTAGCGCACGATGGTCACTATGCCAAGCTTTATCGAATGCAATTCAAGGATTCGGCACCTTTAGTGGAAGTCTCCGCCAATGCCGTTTGATTTGGCACGTTACTGGTATCGCGAATCACTGCACCCGATCACGTTTTTTTTGTGGCCGTTTTCAAAATTGTTTGGCTTATGCGTGGCGGTGCGGCGCAGTTTATATCGTTTACGTATACTCAAAACACATCATTTTGCGACACCGGTTATTGTGGTAGGAAATATCACCGTAGGTGGTACTGGTAAAACGCCCTTTGTGCTTTGGCTCGTGGATTTTTTGCGTGCGAATGGTTTTAAGCCTGGTATTGTCAGCCGTGGTGTGGGCGGAAAAAAACACGTTAAACCTTATCGGGTAAAGCAGCATGATTCAGCGGAAATAGTGGGTGATGAAGCCATTCTGTTATTGCAATCTGGCTGTCCCGTGGTGATCAGTGTTGATCGGGTTGCAGCAGTGCGCGATTTGTTGGAGCACAATCAATGCAATATTGTGATCAGTGATGACGGATTGCAGCACTATCGTTTGGGACGTGATATCGAGATTGCAATAGTGGACGGGGTGCGCCGTTTTGGTAATCGTCTTTTGCTGCCTGCAGGCCCCCTGCGGGAACCAGTGGCTCGTCTGAATAGCGTGGATTTTACCGTGGAGAATGGCAGCAAGACAGATCATGGCGCCTATGGCATGATGCTGGAACCGGTTGAGTTCGTGTCACTTGTGGATGAGAAGAAAAGTATGCCATTTGAAGCCTTTGTTCAAAGGCAAGTGCACGCAGTTGCGGGAATTGGCCATCCCGAGCGTTTTTTTCTTTTACTGAAGAACGCCGGTTTTAATGTAATTGCACATTCTTTTCCTGACCACCATCCTTATCAACCCCATGAGCTTGATTTTAATGATACTCTTCCCATTCTGATGACAGAAAAAGACGCTGTTAAATGCAGATCTTTCGCTGATGAGCGCTATTGGTATTTACGTATTACTGCTAAAATAAATAATATATTCGAACAAAAATTATTAGAAAAAATCGCATTACTGGAGGTGCATCATGTGGTTGAAGAGGATTTTTCAAAGCATTCTTGTCGCTTGTCTCGTGATGGGAAGCGCGACAATATTTGCGAGTAATAACAACAAAACGGATCAAAAAAATACGGTTTATACAGAAGATAAACAGAATATAACAGTTGATCGCGCACATCCTGAATTTACCATCAAATTAAAATCCAATCCAACAACTGGCTATGCATGGTTCTTGCGTGAATACGATGCGAATCTAATTTCGCCAGTTAAACACAGTTTTCAAAAACCTGAACAGAATTTAATGGGTGCGCCGGGTTATGAAATCTGGACTTTTCGCGTGAAGCCGCAAGGCTTTCTCGTCCCGCAACAAACTACCATACGCATGATTTATGCGCGACCCTGGCAAGGCGCCGATAGTTCTACGCAATTAGTGTTTAGGGTGACGACGCAGGGTAAAACAGAGTAATGCGCGTAAAGCAGGATTGAGCTGCTTATGTCCAGCACATAGGCAGGTAAATTTAACCAAAAATTAATGTATGTTTTTAATTCTAATCAAAATTACCTTCGTCGATTTTTTTATCAAAATTAATACTAATTTAATGTTTTTAATTTATATTAGAAATAAATTATTTTTAATGAAATATAAAATACATACAAGACGAGGCGGTTTATTATGTTGCGCATTACACCTGAACAGGCTGCTACTACCATTCAGAAAAATGTTCGCGGCTTTTTAGCGAGGAGAAAATATGGAATTAAGCATCTCAGCAAAGATCAGCAAGATTCCTACCCTGCATTTGTTGTTGGTAATGATCCAGTTATGCCAGCTTCTTTGGATAAATATAATGAGCCGACTAAGAAAATAGCTCTCATTGGAACGTCTGGTATGAGAGTAGTATCAATTGCGTGCAAACTAGGTAACCCAAAAAAACATACCAAAAATTATCTTAATTGACAATAGTAAAGAAGTATATGAATTTTGGTATGCGATGAGAGAATTTGTAAAAGACGATATTAAAGCTGCAACAGAACAATTATTTTTGAAAAATCTACCATCATTTCTAGGGTCACATATCCATTTATACAGGGATTTACCAGATGATTGTTATGCTTCGGAAGCGCCTCCAGGGGTTAAATATCTCAATCAAAATGTACATACCTACTTTATCGCATTAATTAAAAAATATGGATATGATTATGTGCGCTCAGTTATATGTCATACCTCTTTAATAAAGCAATCATGGGCAGATTCCAGCGTTTTTGTTAAAGTAAAAAATATATTAAGCTATTTAGGAATAGATAAAATATATATGTATCCTTCAAATATTGCTGCATGCATCGACAATGCTCAAATAAGAACACAAGTTTTAGAAAATATATCAAAAACAAACCCTATACTTTCTATCCATACGGATTGTTGCAGTGTTCATGGCTTTCCAGAAAAAGTATATTTGCTGGAAAATAACAACCCTGCATATGTATCAAATACTATTTTTTCACCGAGTACATGTAAGCCAAAACATAATCATGTTGATCTAAATGAATTTATATTTCTATTAAGAATGTTGCAAAATTCCTTAAATACTGAACAGGACATTGATGTAAAATTTTTGTCAGAAAAAATTATTAAAAAGTTTTAAGTGGATCGGGCTCACGAATTTTTTTGGCTGATCAGAGATACCCATGGATAACAATATCAAGATCGTTTCTGGATCTTTTTGTCTCCGGCGCAATATTTGCCTGCGATCTTGTCAAAAACATGGGCGCCTCCGCAAGATGACGACGACGGTAAAATGATATTGATTTTATTAACGTCTAAATCCATTGCGAATGCTATAATGAAAGGAGAAATAGGGGAATATTCCGATGGTATTTGAATTATTATCCCTTAAGGAATTAAAAGAAAAACTGGATGATTCAAATATTGACCCCGATGCCAAGTCTCAATTAGTTGAGGCCTTGAGCGCTGTTTATGCAGCTAAGACGCTGGCAGACCGATTTGATCAATTAACAAAACTTTATTTTATCTGTGAGCATCTTTCAAAAAAAAGCGATGATGAATTGACGCATTCGCTTCAAGCGCAGGCTTTGAATTTTATTAAGGGAATGTCTAACGCATCTGATACATCTGAAGCATTAAAAGCAGTAGAACAACGAAAAAAACGGCAAGCAATAAATCCTGATTATATTCCAAATAAATATTTAACCGATGCTGTTCCCGATTCACGTAACGCCTACTTGATCAATGTATTTAAAAAAGGTGCAAAAGGCATAGCAAGTAAAAAAATAAAACCGATGGGGAAGGCTTACCAACACGAAGCGGAGACTACGGAAGTAGAGTATCTAGACCCTGTAGAGCGCGAACGATACCGCGTGTTTCCTGTAGGTTCCAAATTATGCCACTTTGTCCAAACCGGCACAGGAGAGAGCGCCAAGCTCGCTCTGAATGAATTTTCATCCAGCGGGAAATATATTTACGTAATTAATTCAAAAGGAGAAATGTTTGTTGGTGAGCCTGAAATATTTAAATTTCACCATTCCAGCTTTACATCAGGCGGGTTTGTTTTGTGTGCGGGTGAGATTAAAGTTAATAATGGCACGATTGAGCTTATAAACAATAATAGCGGCCATTACAAGCCAACATTGCCTAATTTATTGCAAGCCATGAAATTTATTCTGCAGAATGGACTAATGCATGACAAAATAAAAGTTACGATGGTGAATCCTGAGAGCCCTCTTTTGCCACAAATAGAACTGAATGTTCAAACATTTTTAAAGCAGGCAGAAAAAAATTTGCAATTACAATCAAAGCAGTTGAAGGAGGATACAGGCGAGCTTATCTATAAACAGGGAAAACAAAAAATTATTTTAGAAAAAATAGCAATTGCACCTAAAAAGTTTTTTAATTTTTTTACAAGGCCAAAGCCAATTAAATCATATTCTGATGCTGAGTTAAGTAAGATGAGTTATAAGGAATTGTCAAAATTGAATATAAAATTGAGGGAATTTGCATCTAAATGCCAAGAAAAAGTGGAAATGCTAAAGGGAACAGATCAGATCCTGGAAAAAGCGCGTTATGTGGATCATTATCAACGTGCGCTTTATGACATTCAAAGGATTGAAGCAGTCCAGAAGGGGCAGGCAAATCTTGTTGTGCCGAAGAAAAAATGATAATGAAATCCTCGCTGTTTATTTACCGGGCATTATTGTTTTTCCTTTAAAATGCCATCTTCAAAAATCAATTTGACGGGCGGCTGTGTGTTATAAGTAAATTCAGTAATTTTTTTGCTGACTTGTGGTGCACCGGATGGGCTTGGCGGCGGATCACCTTTGGTAATAAAAGTGGGTTCGCCGCAGGCGGCTTTGACTTTGTCCTGGCTGTCGCCGAGATTGACCGTGGTGCCACAAAGCGAGGTAGAACCTACCCCGATCCCATTCACGCTGATATTAATCAGTTTCCCGCTGCTATCGAATGCAACTTGTGTCTTGAGTGTGCCTTTTGCCTGGGAAGAAATTCCTTGTGTACCCACTGTTTGCGGGACGTAATAACTCCATTCCTGAGGCCCTTCAGGTTTTTTTTCACGGGTTTCTTCTTTATCGGGCGCGCCGCATGCTTCAGTAACCTGCTCGATGGTGTAACCAAAATCAATTTGTTTAAAATTCGTGGGACAGAAGAAAGCGAAACTTGTGCTGGGGGTAAGGATAAGTGCGAGCAACCATAGTTTGGTGTGGTTCATATTTTATTCCTTTTCATGATGCGTTTCATCATTTGCGGAGGGTTCATCTCTATTATTTTCTTTTTTTTGCCCGGCTTCGTCCAGCGTGCTTCTACCAAAAATTTTCAATTTCCTTTTCTGCTTTGGTGCAGTCAGGATGCCGTTATCCTGATGCAGGAATCCGGTTTTGGTCCAGGGCAACCGACGATAATAAGGCAGCGGTTCATCCGGATTAAACAACGGATATTTTATAATTTCAAAATAGGGTGAATAATCGAAATCCTTTGGCGTATAAAGATAGGGATTGCGATGAAATACTTCCACGCCTTCTTCTTCATGGGGCTTAACAAACGGTAAAATGGGGAATTGTACAGAAGAAAACGCTTCTGCAATTAGTGAGGAACAAATACCGCTTTCGGGTTCGCCGGATGAAGTGCGAAATAAAGATGATCCCCATCGGCGCGGCAGAATAGTCCATGGCAAGAGAAAGCGGGCAAGGTCCAGTAATTGGCGCACATTATAAGGCTGACCCAGCGATTTCGCGGCATAATGAATGACCAGATAAACATCAGCGGGCGTAATGCCAATCGGCCGACAAATGCGGATGTGATGATGACGATAGGTGCTAAGTGGTGCTACCACCGTACCTTTATTCAGCAGGTCTTCAATAATGAGTCGGGCATTATCTTTCACGTCGGCATGCTGGCGGATGAGGTTAGGGATCTCATCGTCTTCGAAGTCAATAAGACGGCCAATATAGAGGGCAGCGTGCGTCCAGGGACTTTGGGTGAGCGTGCGAGTCACTACGCTGATGCGGCTGCGTCCTTCAATAAGCAGAACATCGCCAGGGCGGATTTCATACTTGAGCCGGTTGTAATCATAGGGTATAAAATCCGTCGATGGCGGCTCATAAGTTAGCCATTTGTAAAGTTTTTGCCGTATTTTTCGATAAATCGATTTGAACATGAAGGTATTTCCCTGATTCTCTCTTGAGTATATAACATTCTGTGTCGGGCTGGCTTGAAACAGGGGAAAGATGGAAGTTTTAATTCAATAAGATGGTACGCGCTTTGATACATTTATGTCGTTCCCGCTCAAGGCGGGAACCCATTCATTCCTTCGCTGCAGTTTTCTCAAATCCGTTTAGCGAGCTCCTCTGCGAAACCAGTATAATTTTCAGGCGTTAAATTAAGCAGCTGCTGCTTTACTTCATCGGGAAGTGGCAAGTCGGTAATGAACTGATGCAGCATGGCTTTATCTATCTGCTTGCCGCGCGTAAATGATTTTAATTTTTCGTATGGTTGTTCCAGCTTGTAACGACGCATGACGGTTTGTACCGCTTCTGCCAATACTTCCCAATGCCGGTCAAGATCCGCATGGATAATCGCATGATTCGGTTCCAGCTTTTCGATGCCTTTGCTGGTTGATTGATAAGCGAGAATAGAATGTCCGATGGCCACGCCCACATTGCGCAAAACAGTGGAATCAGAAAGGTCACGCTGCCAGCGTGAAATGGGAAGCTTCATTATCATGTGTTCAAACAAGGTGTTCGCAATACCCAAATTTCCTTCCGAATTTTCGAAGTCAATGGGGTTCACTTTATGCGGCATGGTTGAGGAACCCACTTCATTGGAGAAAGAGCGCTGTTTAAAATAATTGAGTGCGATATAACCCCATGTGTCGCGATTAAAATCGATCAGGATGGTATTGATGCGAATCATGACCGCAAAAAACTCAGCCATGGCGTCATGCGGTTCGATCTGTGTGGTATAGGGGTTCCAGGTGAGACCCAGTTTGGTAACAAAGTTTTTGCTAAACGTCTGCCAGTCTATATCCGGATAAGCAGCGGCCAAGGCATTATAATTGCCGGAAGCGCCATTCATTTTTCCCAGAATGTGCGTGTTGACCAACTGCTCAATTTGTCTTTGGAGGCGTGCGATCACATTCGCCATTTCTTTACCCACCGTAGTCGGTGTGGCAGGCTGGCCGTGTGTACGTGACAGCATGGCTAAATCTGCGTTTTGATGGGCCAGTTGTTTTAGCAGCGACAGGATGTCGTCAATGGCAGGCAGAATACATTGGTGGCGCGCGGTTAGCAGCATTAAACCATAAGCCAGGTTATTAATATCTTCCGATGTGCAGCCAAAATGAATGAATTCACTGACTACGGCTAATTCCTGATTGCCGGCAATGCGCTCTTTAATGAAGTACTCCACCGCTTTGACGTCATGGTTGATTCCGGATTCAATGTGTTTGATGCGCATCGCATCCTGCAACGAAAAGTTTTCAATCATCTCATCCAGAATTTTTTTGGCGTGCGGGCTTAAACGGGGAATTTCAGGCAGATTGGCAAATTCTGCCAGCATTTGCAGCCAGCGGATTTCGACAGTAACGCGAAATTTAATTAAACCGTATTCGCTGAAGATAGCACGTAATTGATTCATTTTATCTTGATAACGGCCATCCAGCGGGGAAATGGCCATTAAAGCTGACGTATCCATTCATGACTCCTGGCTAAATTAAACGTTTTTTTACGCACATATTGTTAAGGCGTATTAGCCCTCAATGATACCACCACCGAGGCAAATCGCATCCTGATAAAATACCACCGACTGGCCGGGCGTGACGGCTCGTTGCGGTGTGTCAAATGTGATCTCATAATGGCCTTGATCAATTTCCTCAATGAGGCAGGGCTGATCAGGCTGCCGATATCGGGTTTTGGCGGCCGCTCTGAGCGGCAGGCGTGGTGGTGGGGAATTAATCCAGTGCAGCGCTGTGGTGCGCAGTACTTGTTTGAAAAGCGCAGGATGTTGTTCACCCTGAACCACCACGAGCACATTTCGCCGGATGTCCTTGGCCGCTACATACCAAGGCAATTCTGCCTTGTTTTTTTTGCCGCCGATCTGCAACCCCTGGCGCTGGCCAATAGTATAGAACATCAAGCCGTCATGGGTCCCGATCGCTTCGCCTTCGAGTGTTTCGATGAAGCCCGGTTGCGCTGGCAGATAGTCGTTCAAAAAAGTCTTGAACTTGCGCTCGCCTATAAAACAGATACCCGTACTATCTTTTTTTGCATGGTTTTGGAGCCCTAATTCCCGGGCGATAGTACGCACGTTTGTTTTGGGCAAATCACCGACAGGAAAGAGGCTTTGTGCGAGCTGCGTTTCATCCAGCGCGTATAGAAAATAACTTTGGTCTTTCTGGCTATCGCTTCCTTTCAGCAAGCGGACGTTGCCATTCTCGTCTCGGGCGGAACGCACATAGTGCCCAGTCGCAATATAGTCGGCGCCGCGCTGTTTTGCGTAATCCAGAAATGCCTTAAATTTGATTTCTCGATTACACAGAATATCTGGGTTGGGCGTACGGCCAGCGCGATATTCCTGCAGAAAATGGCTAAATACACTTTCCCAATATCGATCGGCAAAATTCACCATGTGCAAATCAATCTTAAGCTGATCGCAAACAGCCTGCGCATCTGCCATATCTTGAGCCGCAGGACAGAAAGCATCCGTGTCATCGCCTTCCCAGTTTTTCATGAAAATGGCTTCGACGTGATGTCCCTCCGCTTTCAGCAGATAAGCAGTAACAGAGGAATCCACACCGCCTGACAGGCCAACGATAATATGTTTAGGGGACTGGGCCATCTTTTGAATAATATTTGCAATGCGTTCTTATATTGGTTTGAGAGAGTATACCAGAATTTATTATCTTGTTGGTCCCGATTTTATATCCGGTTTTTTTGTTTCAGTGAAATTAAATTCATCATAACCCGGTCTTTTGGGGACATTAAGCTGGCAAAGTGTTTCGTAGAGTGCTTCGCTGACGGGGAAGTATTGAACAAGAGCTTTATGCTGGTAATTTTCCCTTAAAATGAGTCCCAGCATGCGGGTGTAGTGGTGTTTTTTCAGTTTGGTATTGAGTTCTTCATAAAAAGGAATGATTTGAGTATTCGACGAGTTCGAAGTACGCAGCAAATTGGTAAAAGAGGAAGACGCATTATCTTTTTGTTTCTTTATCTTATAAATCGCCTCTTGGGCAGTAAATAAATTTGCTAAAAGTTGAATCATTTGTCGGAATTTTTCTTCCGGACTTAGTTGAAGTGACGCTATCTCGCCTATCTTTGTATTTAACGTGCTTATATCATCCTGATAGTTTTTTTTGGAAATAGACCCTGACAAGGTTAAATAACTCTTTTTCATTTGGCGAATATCATTCATTAATTTCTGTATGGCAACGTTCAAAAGATTGGCTCGTGAGTCCATGGTGCTCCTCGTTTTTTATGAAATGCTTTTAATGGGTAAATTATAACAGAGATAAGGTCCGGTTTGAAAAATATCAGATTACTCATGTTGTTTCGCCTATGCCGGCCTGTTACTATGGCGGCCATCTTGAGGTGAAAATAAAGGAGTATGAGTATGGCCTACCAACATATTAAAACCCCCGCAAACGGTAAAAAAATAACAGTCAATCAAGACCTTAGTTTAAACGTCCCTGATCATCCCATTATTCCCTTCATCGAAGGCGACGGTATTGGTGTAGATATCACGCCTGTCATGAAAAAAGTGGTGGATGCGGCTGTGAAAAAAGCTTATGGGGGCAAGCGGGAAATCCAGTGGATGGAGATTTATGCCGGTGAAAAAGCGACCAATATCTACGGCAAGGACACCTGGCTGCCAGAGGAGAGCATTGAGGCGGTTCGCGAATTTGTAGTATCCATCAAGGGCCCCCTGACAACGCCCGTAGGCGGTGGTATACGCTCGCTTAACGTGACGCTGAGGCAGACACTTGATCTCTATGTCTGTTTGCGTCCTGTCCGTTATTTTAAAGGCGTGCCGAGCCCGGTGAAAGAACCCTGGCATACCGATATGGTGATATTTCGTGAAAATTCAGAAGATATCTATGCAGGTATCGAGTGGCAGGCGGATAGTGCGGAAGCCAAAAAAGTTATCCAGTTTTTACAAAATGAGATGAAGGTGAAAAAAATCCGCTTTCCCGAACATTGCGGGATTGGGGTCAAACCGGTTTCCAAAGAAGGCACTTCCCGTCTTGTAAAACGGGCTATCCAATACGCGATCGATCATGAACGGGATTCCGTCACATTGGTGCACAAAGGCAATATCATGAAATTTACCGAAGGTGCTTTCCGTGACTGGGGATATGAAGTGGCGCGCAACGAATTTGGTGCAGTGCTCCTGGATGGTGGTCCCTGGCAGGTCATGAAGAACCCTAAAACCGGTAAGGAAATTATCATCAAGGATGTGATTGCAGACGCCTTCCTCCAGCAGATATTGCTGCGTCCGGCTGACTACAGCGTCATTGCAACATTAAATCTGAATGGCGACTACATTTCGGATGCGCTGGCCGCACAGGTAGGCGGTATTGGCATTGCGCCGGGTGCGAACATGAGCGATACCGTTGCTATGTTTGAAGCAACGCACGGTACTGCGCCTAAATATGCGGGTAAGGACAAAGTGAATCCCGGTTCTATTATTCTCTCTGCCGAAATGATGTTACGGCATATGGGCTGGAATGAAGCGGCAGATTTGATTGTCATGGGTATGGAAGGAGCGATTTCCGCCAAGACAGTAACATACGATTTTGCCCGCCTTATGGCTGACGCAAAAGAAGTCAGTTGCTCTGGCTTTGGTGAAGCCCTGATTAATCATATGGATAACAGGGTGTTTGCAAAGAGCCAAGCCATGTAAATGAAACAGCCATGCCTGTAAACACGGGCATGGCTTTTTCAAAGGAGCAGCACGGCATCACCTGATGATTGAAGATTCGTTTTTAACTAATTTATTAATATAGATTTTTTCCCTCTGAAGCTGGCGGTTTCTTCATTTTTTCATCGAAAGCAGAAATTGATTTTCTGTTGCTTCAAGCACACTTTTGTATAATAATTGCCCATCAAACATGTATCTAGTGGAATTTCTATCAAAATTTAAGCGGGTTTATCTTTTCAGTATAGATGTATTTTTCCTTTTTAGGTCATACTTTAAAAAAAATTTTTAAAGATAAGGAAAATCTAAATTTCATAGACTATAAGTAGGGTAAGAACATGAAAAATGAGGTGAATAAAGAATATACAATCGGTCTGGGAGCGGAAGTTGAAACAACCGAACCCGCATTATACCAGGTGGTTGTACATAACGATGATTTTACACCAATGGAGTTTGTAGTGAATTTGCTGGAGAAACTTTTTTATATGGATAGACGCAGAGCAATAGAGATTATGTTGGAAGCACATACAAAAGGAATGGCTGCATTCGGTCGTTATACGAAGGATGTAGCGGAAACCAAAGTCTCTGAAGTGCTTGAACACGCGAGGATGCACGAGCATCCATTCATTTGCAGCATGGAGGCCGCATAATGAAAAAGAGAAGAGGAGGGGGTTGCAATGTTAGACAAAGAATTGGAGTACACATTAAATGTAGCCTTTAAAGAGGCGCGTAACAAACGCCATGAGTTTGTTACGGTCGAACATCTGTTGCTGGCTTTATTAGACAACACGTCGGCCTTGGAAGTCTTGAAAGCCTGCGGTGCTAATATTAATCGGCTACGCAGCAACCTGACTGAATTCATTGATCGCACAACTCCTGTCATCCCGCTGAATATTCATGATAGGGATACCCAACCTACTTTAGGTTTCCAACGCGTGATTCAACGCGCCGTCTTTCAAGTACAGTCTTCGGGCAAAACTGAAGTATCCGGCGCCAATATTCTGGCAGCCATTTTTAGCGAACAGGAAAGCCAGAGTGTCTATTTTATACGGCAAGAAAATATCAGTCGGCTCGATGTGATCAATTTCATCGCTCACGGCATTGCAAAACCGAAAACGCCGGCGAGAGAAGATCATCCTTTTACAAGCTATTCAGAAGAATCAGAAGGTGGTGGCGAGGAAGGCGGCACCAGTCCGCTAGAACTTTATACGACGAATCTGAATGCGCGTTCAAAAATGGGATTAATTGATCCGCTGATTGGCCGTGAAGAAGAGATTGAGCGGACGATTCAAGTCCTGTGCCGCCGGCGCAAAAATAATCCACTGTTGGTAGGTGAAGCAGGCGTGGGTAAAACCGCTATCGCCGAAGGATTGGCAAAACTCATTGTTGATAAAAAAGTAC
Organism: Aquicella lusitana; assembly: GCF_902459475.1. Lineage (NCBI taxonomy): Bacteria > Pseudomonadati > Pseudomonadota > Gammaproteobacteria > Legionellales > Coxiellaceae > Aquicella > Aquicella lusitana. Next base: position 967,828 of record NZ_LR699114.1, read on the forward strand.
CGACTGTGCTGCATGACAGCGTTATCTACTCCCTTGATTTGGGCAGTTTGCTTGCCGGAACCAAATACCGCGGCGATTTTGAAAAACGATTAAAGAGCGTACTCCATCAATTGAAGGAACAAAAAGGCGCTATCCTTTTTATCGATGAAATTCATACCATTATCGGTGCAGGTGCCGCATCCGGTGGATTGATGGATGTTTCCAACTTAATCAAGCCGCTACTTGCTTCAGGTGAATTGACTTGTATTGGGTCAACAACATACAAGGAGTACCGCAGCATCTTTGAAAAAGATCATGCGCTCGATAGACGATTCCAGAAGATCGATATTAAAGAGCCGTCTATTGAGCAGACAATTGAAGTGTTGAAAGGATTGCGTACACGATTTGAGGCACACCATAATGTGAAATATTCTGATGCAGCACTGGAAGCTTCCGCACGCTTGTCCGCGCGCTATATCAGTGACCGTCATCTGCCTGACAAGGCCATTGATCTTGTTGATGAAGTCGGTGCGTATCAGTATCTGCTTCCCGAGGAAGAACGCAAAAAAACCATTGAAGTCACTGATATTGAAAAAATGGTTGCCAAGATTGCACGTGTACCGGAAAGAAATGTTTCTGCTTCTGACCGCGAAGTCTTGAAGAATTTAGTACGCGATCTCAAGATGATGATCTACGGACAAGATGAATCCATTGAAACATTAGGGGCAGCCGTGAAGCTGGCACGCTCCGGTTTGCGTGATCCCAATAAACCCATAGGTTCATTCCTTTTTGTGGGCCCCACTGGTGTCGGTAAAACTGAAGTCAGTAAACAGCTTGCGCGGGTCCTCGGTGTGGAATTAATTCGTTTCGATATGTCCGAATATATGGAGCGGCATTCCGTGTCCCGATTAATTGGCGCGCCGCCTGGCTATGTTGGTTATGATGAAGGCGGGCTGTTAACGGAAGCAGTGAATAAAACACCGCATTCCATCGTTCTACTGGATGAAATCGAGAAAGCACATCCAGATGTATATAATCTGTTGTTGCAGATTATGGACCACGGGACATTGACGGACATGAATGGACGAAAAACCGATTTTCGCCATACGATCCTTATTATGACCTCTAACGCAGGCGCGGATATTATTGATAAAGCGAACATTGGCTTTACAACGCAGGACAATGCAAGCGATGTGATGTCAGCCGTCAATCGGGTGTTTTCACCCGAGTTCCGTAATCGCCTGGATGCCATTATTCAATTCAAGGCACTGGATTCCAAAACCATCCTGTCCGTGGTCAACAAGTTTGTCGCAGAACTGGAAGGTCAATTGGAAATGCGCAATGTCATATTGGAAGTCGACGAAGAAGCGCGCGCATGGCTTGCCAAAAACGGCTACGATAAAAAAATGGGCGCACGCCCTATGGCCCGATTGATTCAGGAGCAGCTTAAGAAACCACTGGCTGAAGAATTACTCTTTGGAAAATTGAGCGCAGGCGGTCACGTTAAAGTGACGACAGAAAAGGGTAAGATCAAGTTTCTTATTGAAGACACGTTTGATACAGCTGTGACTAAAGTTAATTAAATACAATTCAGTCTGCCGAAAAACAGTACTGCTAAGTCTATTGTGAGCCAATCCTTGCATTCACGTTCTGTTTGCTCATTTGAGCAAAGATAAATCCATCTATTCCCCTGGTGGAGAATAGATGGGATGTAATCTTCAGGAACAGATAAAGAGAAAGAAAAGAGTGAATCTTATTCCGCTTCTGCCGCTGGTTTGCTCGGTCCACCTTCTTTATGACGGAAAGTGATACGGCCTTTGGTTAAATCATAAGGCGTCATTTCAACAGTGACACGGTCGCCTTTCAGAATGCGGATATAATTTTTACGCATTTTACCGGATATATGCGCTAATACGACATGACCATTATCGAGTTCAACCCGAAACATTGTGTTAGGTAAGGCATCAATAACCGTGCCTTCCATTTCTATTTGTTCTTCTTTCGCCATTTGACTCCGCTCAATTTAATAAAATGATGTAAATTATACCCGTTTCTTTTCCATTTCCAAACTATCCAAATATTTCTCTGCATCAAGGGCAGCCATACAGCCGGTGCCAGCAGAAGTGATTGCCTGCCGGTAAATGGGGTCAGAGACATCGCCTGCCGCAAACACGCCCGGTATGTTCGTAGCGGTTGCGCTGGCGCCTGTGCCGTTTTTTATTTTGATATAGCCAGTTTCATCCATATCGATCTGGCCGGCAAAAATATCGGTATTGGGTTTATGGCCAATCGCGATAAACACGCCAGTTACATCCAGGACCTTCGTTTCGCCACTTAAGACATCTTTGATGCGTACAGCAGTAACACCCTGGTCATTGCCAATGATTTCATCTACTACACTGTTCCAGGCGAAATCAATTTTTCCGGTTTGTTCTTTTTTCTGCATCAGCTGCTCGGTGAGCATTTTTTCCGCACGCAGTTTGTCGCGTCGATGAATCAGCGTGACATGATTCACCAGATTGGAAAGGTACATGGTTTCTTCCACCGCGGTATTGCCGCCGCCTATGACAACGACATCGTGGCCCCGATAGAAAAATCCGTCACAAGTGGCGCAGGCGGAAACGCCTTTGCCTTTGAATTTTTCTTCGGAAGCAAGTCCCAGGTATTTTGCGCTTGCACCGGTTGCAATAATCAGTGCATCACAAGAGTAGGTTGACTCGCCTTTGAGAATAAAGGGTTTTTGCGAGAGATCGGCAGAAGTGATTTCATCAAAAATAACTTCGGTATTAAGCCGTTCTGCATGGTTTTTCAAGTTTTCCATTAACTCCGGGCCTTGCAAGCCTTCTTTGCCGCCTGGCCAGTTGTCTACATCGGTTGTCAGGCTAAGCTGCCCGCCAGGCACGAGCCCCGTAATCAGAAGAGGCTTTAAATTTGCACGCGCGGCATAAATAGCCGCAGTCCATCCTGCGGGGCCTGAGCCCAGAATAATTAATCGATGATGTTGTGCAGTTGTCATATCACTTTGATTCTCATTTGTTTTGTAAGGTATTGTCTCTATTTCTCATTCAGAGTAGGTGGTATATAGTACGAGAAGGACTAATTCAGGTAAACCATTACTTACAATTATGAAAAATCGTTATAAACAGGCCGTAGACAATAAAAAGCGGCGACCCATGTCTGTTCAGATGCGCCACCGTCTGCGTGAGGGCTTGTTTCTTGTCCTTGTAGCCTGTGCGGTGTTTTTGTTAATTTCGCTTGCGACTTATCATGCAGGTGACCCTGGCTGGTCAAGCACAGGCGTAGGTAGCCGCGTGGTGAATTGGGGAGGCCGTGTGGGCGCATGGCTGGCCGATGTTTTCCTCTCCCTGTTTGGAATGGTAGCCTATCTTTTTCCTTTTCTGATTGTCTTGTCGAGCTGGCTGGGTCTGCAGGAGCAGAATGAGGACAACCAGAAGAAGTCGCGCGAATGGATATTTAAAACGGGCGGTTGGTTATTGCTCATCGGCAGCAGCTGTGGATTAGTCAGTTTTTATTTGCAGGCCAAGGGCCGCTTGCCAGCGGATGCGGGCGGTATTTTCGGTGATTTATTGGGCAGTGGGCTCTCGCTGCTCTTTAATCAGACAGGCAGCACGCTTTTATTTATTACCTTTCTCCTTTGCGGTATCACGTTGGTCACAGGATTGTCATGGCTTGGCGTGATAGACAGGGTCGGAGAGCGTGCTTACCAGGGTTGGCAGTATTTACGTGCACGTCAACAAGCCGCTGCGGCAGAAACGGGAAAAACGTCTTTGCGTGCCGAGCCGGTGATTGAAAAACTGAAGCCATCTCGGCGCGAAGAACCCAAACTGATCGATAACGTCATGCCACCGCCCGTCGCACCTAAGACGGTAGTGCCTAAAGTGGAAGCGCCCTCGCGTGAAAAAAAGAAGATCGATACGAATCCAGGTATCAAGCTGGCGCCGGGTGCATTGCCGCCTTATACCTTGTTAAATCCGCCAGCACCGGCGGCAGAAAAAGCCTTTGCGAATATTTCTTTTGAAGAACTTTCCATACTGGTTGAGCACCGCCTTTCTGATTTTGGCGTGGAAGCCAAAGTAGTTGCCGTTCATCCTGGTCCGGTCATCACGCGATTTGAGCTTGAATTAGCACCAGGTATTAAAGTGAGCAAAATTACCGGACTTGCCAAGGATATTGCACGTTCTTTATCCACTATTAGTGTACGGGTGGTTGAAGTGATTCCAGGCAAATCCGTTATCGGACTTGAAATACCCAATGAGAACCGTGAACTGGTGAGCTTGCGCGATATCCTGGAATCGCAGCGATATTCCCAGTCGCGTTCGCCGGTCAGTCTGGTGCTGGGTAAGGATATCTCCGGTAATCCAGTGGTGGTTGATCTCACAAAGATGCCGCATCTGTTAGTTGCAGGGACAACTGGCTCAGGTAAGTCAGTCAGTTTGAATGCCATGTTACTCAGCATGCTGTTTAAGGCAACGCCTGAGCAATTGCGCTTTATTCTGATTGACCCCAAGATGCTGGAACTTTCTGTTTACGACGGTATTCCCCATTTGTTGACGCCAGTCATTACTGACATGAAAGATGCGGCGAATGCGCTGCGTTGGTGTGTGGCAGAGATGGATAAGCGTTACCGACTGATGGCTTCGCTCGGCGTGCGTAATATTGCTAACTACAATCAGAAAGTGAATGACGCCATTAAGCAGGGACAGCCTATTCCCCTGCCAGGGACACTGGTAACGGATGAAGAGTCGGCAAAGATTACCCTTGAGCCTTTACCGCTGATTGTAGTGATTGTAGATGAGCTGGCGGACATGATGATGGTTGTGGGCAAAAAAGTCGAAGACTTGATTGCCCGTATTGCCCAGAAGGCGAGGGCAGCGGGTATTCATCTTATTCTGGCTACGCAGCGTCCCTCTGTCGATGTGATTACAGGCTTAATCAAGGCGAATATTCCCACTCGGGTTGCCTTTCAGGTATCGTCGCGTATCGATTCACGCACTATTCTGGACCAGCAGGGCGCAGAACAGCTGCTGGGGCATGGCGATATGCTTTATCTGCCGCCAGGCGCAGGCGTGCCTATACGCGTCCATGGCGCTTATGTGGCAGATGAAGAAGTTCACCGGGTCGTAGCAGCCTGGCGTTCTAGCGGCCAGCCTACGTATCTACAGGAAGTCACAGATGATGCAGTGGGTAGCGGCGGGGGTGATCAGGCCGGGAGCGGTGAACAGGATCCTTTATATGACGAAGCGGTGCGCATTGTAACGGAAAGCCGCCGCGCTTCTATTTCGCTGGTACAACGCCGTCTGCGTATCGGGTATAATCGGGCGGCGCGCATGATGGAAGAGATGGAGCTGGCTGGTGTGGTCAGCTCAATGGACAATAGTGGTTCGCGTGAAGTGCTGGCGGCAGCACCGCCGGGCGATTGAGAATAAACAATCTCCTTTGCTTAACCGAATGTCAAATTCTTTACTCATCGAGGTTGATATGAAAACCGTATTTTTGCGTTTCTTCTTTCTCACTCTTTTTTTGATGGCGGGCGCTGCTCGGGCGCAAACGGCTGCAGCTGAATTAAGTGCACTTCTCAGTGGAACACAATCCATGCGGGCCGATTTTTCGCAGGTTGTTTATGATAACCGCGGCAAAGGCGGTCAGCGTTCCTACGGACGAATGGCTTTGCAGCGGCCGGGTAAATTTCGCTGGGAAGTGACAAGGCCCATACCGCAAGTGATTATTGCCAATGGCAAAAGATTATGGATTTATGATCCCGATCTTGAGCAGGTGACCATTCGCGCACTGAATCAAACAGCGGGGGAAACACCTGCTCTTTTGTTAAGTCATGTCGGGGGTGTGCTGGAAAAAGACTATGTCGTTAAATCTCTATCTAAAAAATCATCCGGTTTGCAGTGGTATCAGCTGACGCCGCGAAGCGGAGATAATATGTTTGCTTCTGTCCAAATGGGGTTTATGAATAATCAAATCCGCGAAATGCTGCTGCGTGACCACTTGGGGCATACAACTGGCATTCAATTTAAAAATATCAAAACCAATGTTTCTCTTTCCGCCTCTTTATTTACATTCAGGCCGCCTGCGAACGTAGATGTCATTGATGAAACGCGAAGAAACAGATAATCACTTACAGGAATCATTCCAGCCGCTTGCAACGCGCATGCGGCCGCGATTACTGGACGAGTTTATAGGCCAACCGCATTTACTGGGGCCAGGCAAACCGCTGCGACGCGCGATTGAACAAGGTATTTTGCATTCCATGATTTTGTGGGGGCCGCCTGGTACAGGCAAAACGACCCTCGCGCAGCTGATGGCCGAAAAAACCCATGCCCGATTTGAGCGCTTGTCTGCTATTTTTTCGGGTGTAAAAGACATTCGCAAAGCTGTGGAAGAAGCAAAGGCTGCAAGACTTGAAAACCAGCAATCGACGATTTTATTTATTGATGAAGTGCATCGATTTAATAAAGCGCAGCAGGATGTTTTTCTTCCTTTTATCGAAGATGGTAGCTTTATTTTTATTGGCGCAACCACTGAAAATCCTTCATTTGAATTAAACAGTGCATTGTTGTCACGCACCCGTGTCTATATTTTAAAAGCATTGACTGAAGCAGAACTGCTTCAGGTCTTGCAATCAGCATTAAAAGACAAGGCGAGGGGGCTTGGAAAAATCGCCTTGACCTTTCCCGAGGAATTGCAGCGTACGCTGGTACAGGCGGCAGATGGCGATGCGCGGCAGTTATTGAATCTGCTCGCCATTATTGCTGATCTCGCGCAAGCGCAGGGCGGTAAACTCGAAGTGACACCCGCTCTATTGGCAGAAGTAGTGCAGGTGAATTTGCGGCGTTTCGACAAACAAGGAGAGGCGTTTTACGATCAGATTTCTGCTCTGCACAAAGCCGTGCGGGGATCCTCGCCTGATGCTGCTTTATACTGGCTGTGCCGCATGCTGGATGGCGGATGTGATCCACTTTATATCGCCCGCCGTGCAGTTCGCATGGCGAACGAAGACATTGGCCTTGCGGATCCACGGGCGCTTGAAATGACTTTGCAAGCCTGCGCCGTGTATGAACGCCTAGGATCTCCTGAAGGAGAACTCGCTATCGCACAAGCAGTGGTATATCTCGCCTGCGCGCCTAAAAGTAATGCGCTTTACACCGCCTTTGGAGAGGCGATGCGTGATGCAAAAGCGCAAGGATCATTGGAAGTGCCGCTACATTTACGCAATGCGCCTACTCGGCTAATGAAAGAACTGGGTTATGGCAAGGCTTATCGTTACGCACATGATGAACCGGAAGCTTACGCGGCGGGTGAAAATTATTTTCCTGAAGCGATCGCTCCCCGCGTTTATTATTACCCTACACCGCGTGGGCTTGAAGCTAAAATCGCTGAACGGCTGGCCTATTTTCGGGAATTGGATAAACGCAATAAAAAGTAATCCCCTTTTACCACCTTCCTGCACGGTAACTTTTCTTTCCCGTTGATTCAGCGTAGTAATGCTATAATCTGAATAATAAGATTTTGTTCACTATTGCGTCCCTATCCTGTTGAATAAGAAACAAAAGAGGTACCATGCTAGAACGCTCTGAAGGAAGCCTGGAATCATTATTTGAAAATGACGAGGTATATAATACTTTCCTTCTTCTTGGTGAAGATAGAGAGGCAGCACTTAACTATTTATATGATCTATATAACATCAAATCAAAAGAAAAACCTCTCTCTATTAAAGATCAATTAAAAGAGTTGGCCCAGTTATCGGATCCGTTGCTTTTATATCTCGTAGTGGAAATACAGCTCGTCCGAAAAGAGAACGGCTGTTTTAAATTTGAAAAGCGCGAACCAGGTTGTATTGAGGCCGAGTTCCAGGCTTTTGCAGAAGCGTTTAAAATGATACTGGAAGCGTCTTCCAATCAGCTAAAAGAACTCGATGAGGAAGATGCTTTTCTGCCCGCGTCTCATTCCTTATTTCAGATGCTTCACAAGATCGTGACTGATACGAAAAAAGTAAAGATGGAGACTGTCAAGGCTGAAACATCAGGCAAATACCGCAGCAATAATGAAGAATGTCTTGTTTTGCCAACGAATGAAGTGTCTGACGGCGGAGTCGCTCACCTTGTTGAATTAATCCAGAATAAAAAAATTCAAACAATAATGCTGTGCGGGAATAAAGATTATAAAAATTATCAGAATTTTATTAATAAGAGCAGAATCCTCAAGGAACTGGCGGATATTTTTCAAGCTATTCAAAAAATTGAAGGCGCAGACGAAAATACTATTCTTGGGTCTATTAATGCGCTTCATCATAAAGCTTATACCAAAGAGCAGCTTAACCAGTATTTTAAGTATTTTTTGATCGTTGTAATGATCAAAAATCAGTTAAGATCAAAACTAGATCAATCTGTTGAATTAAAAGATCGGGCGATTATTGAGACCGCATTAAAAGAGTTAGCGCTTGGCGATGATTTTCATACCGTTATTGCTTTAATCAGAAAAAACGCTGAAAACAGCGTGTTTCAATCCGTGATACATTCCTTTACCAGCGAATTGTTAATGAAAGCTGAAGAAATGACTAGCGATGCGGCAGAGTAAAAAAAATATCTGGTTTGCCTTGACTGCCTGGATAAAAACAAGCTGGCCTTCAATGCGACCGATATGGCTACGCTTGCTAAAGAATTAATGATCCATATTGAAGGAACAGACCAGGAGTTTCTGATTCAATTCCCTGATGTGGCTGAGATGAATGATTTATTGACAGAAACAATCAGGCAGTTTCATTTGGGCGCGAAAGGGATTTTGAATAAAAGTTTGGATGAAAGATATACCTTTTTATATGAACATTTACAGTTATTTTTGCTTATTCATCCTTTTATTGATGCCAATAATCGTGTTTTTTTGAATACATTGACACCCCTTTGGCATATTATGCTGAAGCTTCCTGATATGCCGCTGTTTTATAATCCATTTGTATTCTATGGACACACGATTCCCGAGATAGTTGCGACAGCAAAGCTTTCGACGGCAAATATGATGGCTATAAAGGAGTATAGCAACATGCGTAAATCAAGTTATTTTAATTTCTTGGATCAAACTCTAACAGAAGATCAATTAACCCTGCTTGCGCAATGGGTCATGCCTTTTAGGAAATTGATGAATAAAGTGTTATTGCAGGAATGGATCGATGTCATAGAGAAAAATATCACTTCAAAGTTATCTGCTCCCGCATCTGTATCTCCAACGGTTTTGTTTGGGCCAATTTCACCGGAGCAGATTGCGCTTGGCAACGACCTCGCTCAAATGAAACAATGCCAAGGCGTGCCCGAGCTTTCGCAATTTTTGGAAACTAAAGCGCAGGAATACCAGTCAATACATTCGCGGATTGCCAATTTATATAACGGCATCCTTGCCGAAATGAAAATGAAAAATCAAAAAAATGTAAAACCTTTTTAATGGCGAGTGTTCTGATAACGGTAATTCAGCAGTTATTAAAATCCTTTTTTATGCGTTGGCTGTTGTTTAATAGTGGCAGCCAAAGCCATCAAGTCACTTGCTCTGGCTGGTCCTGCATCGATCTGATTGAGCCGCTGAATCATCAGATCAATGATGTCAGGCAGTTGAGCATGCCTTGCCAAATCAGTCGTGACGAGAACATTAAGTAGCGTTTTGATTTGTTCCAGGCTGGCAGCTGATTGTAAATAATGGTTTATTTTACGTAAGCATTCTGGCTTGATAAGCGTAATACTATTACCATGTTTTTCGAACGTCTCAAGTAGCGCACTATAAAATAAATGCATTGGTCTGCCATCGCTAAAAATGCTTTTGCATTTCGACAATATCGAAAAAAATTGATTAAGCTCAGTTAAAGTTCCGTAAATTTCTAGCGTTAAAACAGGTGATTTGTTTTTTTCTATTTTTTCCAATTGTTTTTTGAGATATGTTGCAAGTACCGTTTTCTTTTTGTTATAAAATTTAATTTCGTTTGTTTCCAATTGGGCGAGCAAATTTCCTAAACGATTCATTTTTGCGAATAAACTGAACTGGGCATATTCGTCACGAATAAGCTGAGGTTTGACGATAAATGCATTTTTATACGAAGAGTCTCCTAGACCCAGGCCTACCCCTTCTTTAAAAAACAATCGCCACAAATCGTTATTATTCGCCAGCTCATAAAACACTTTTGAAAGCTTGCTGACGATGCACAGTTCCTTTGGATTTAAAAAGCTGAGGACATAAAGCATTAATTCATTCGGAAAAGATGCAAAATTACCTAATTGCATTTCCGTTGACGGGATAATTGAAATCTTGTTCGGTGTTTTATTTTTGCGAAACATGCCAGCCCTCATTATAACTTTATAATTAGAATGGGGGAAATTGTATACAATAAATATTAAGAGAATATTAGGTTTTAAGGCCTGAACCCTCACGAATGTTTTTAGCATGCTGTCCGGCTATTTCATTCGTGTTACCTCAATAACGCCGGGCAATTGTTGTATACGGTTCAATAGGTTATGCAATTGCTGCAGGTCCTGGACTTGTACGGTGACCCGAATGAATATTTTGTTCTGGTTTTTATTAAACGTGGAATGAAAGCTCAGCAGGCTGATTTTTTCATTGGCAAACAGCGAAGTTAAATCCGATAAAATATCATCCTGATCTTGCGACACGATTTTTAAATCCGTGCTAAACACGCCTATTTTTTGCTTATCCCAGTCTATGTGGATAAAACGCCTGGGATCGGATAACTGTTTGGCGTTTTGGCAGGTTTTTTTGTGAATAGAAATGCCGCGACCATGGGTAATATAGCCAATAATCGCATCACCCGGAATAGGTTTGCAGCATTTGGCAAAGCGGGTGAGCAAATCGGCTGCGCCCGCAATGGCGTTGCTACTTTCGCGCACCGGTTTGACAAGTGTTGCCGCCATGCTTGTCGGTGCGGCTTTCTCATGCTCTTTAGGTTGTATTAATTGCATGATTTGGCCTATGCGCACATTGCCGCGTCCCAGCGAAGCTAATAAGGCATTTTCATCTTTTAGATTAAAATAACGCGCAATTGTGCTAAGCGAAGTTGTTTTGGCTAACCCGTGCCTTGCAAGCTCCCGCTCAAAGACCTGCCTCCCTGATGCGATATCTTCATTTAATGCCTGCTGTTTAAACCAGTGAGAAATTTTACTTCGAGCACGTGAAGTTTTGACGTAATTTAGTTCCGGATTCAGCCAGTCGCGGCTGGGATTGCCTTGCAACACAGTGATGATTTCCACCTTATCGCCCGTATGTAGTGAATAGGTCAAAGGCACAATTTGTCCATTAATTTTGGCGCCGCGGCAACGGTGTCCCAATTCACTGTGAATGTGATAGGCAAAATCAAGCGGTGTTGCGCCGTGAGGCAAATCCAAAATATCACCTGCAGGTGTAATCACATATACCCGATCATCCGTATGGGTTGCTTGTGCAACATCCGCTATTTGATCTGATTGGGCGATTTCCTTGTGCCAATCAAGCAATTGGCGCAGATACGAGATTTTGGTTGAATCGTCTAAAGGATTCGCTTTATTTTCCTTATATAACCAGTGCGCAGCAACGCCGCGTTCTGCTTCTTCATGCATGGTATAAGTGCGAATCTGAATTTCAAAGTGCTTGCCATTTTCACCCAACACGGCGGTATGAATAGAACGATAACCGTTGGGTTTGGGATGAGCGATGTAATCGTCAAATTCTTCCATGATGGGTGGCCACGAGCTATGAACGATGCTTAAGGCTTCATAGCAATCTTGAATGGTAGGAACAAGAATACGCACGGCACTTTGGTCGTAAATATCCTGGTAATCCACATGCTTGCGCTGCGCTTTTAAATAAATGCTATAAATGTGTTTAGCGCGGCCATTAACATCGGCCCGGATGTGTGCAGCTTGCAATTTATCCTGCAGGCGATGAATGATTTCGTTAATACGTTTTTCACGATCAATGCGCCGTTCGGCGAGAAAGCTTGCAATCGTCTTATAAGTTACCGGATCGAGATAATGAAAGGCTAAATCTTCCAGCTCCCATTTGACTTGACCGATACCTAAGCGGTTGGCGAGCGGAGCATAAATATCAAGTACTTCCTGAGCGAACTGTTTGCGTTCCTCAGGTGCAATGGCTTTGATTCCACGCATGAAACTCAAACGATCAGCCAATTTGATGATGACGGCACGTATATCTTTGGCCATGCCCAGCAGCATTTTCCGTATTTTATCTACTTGTAATTGATTGCGTGTCTGCTGCTGTTTTTGTATGGCGGGAATGATATCCATTTGCTGAACACTCAGCATCAGCGACGCAATCTCATCTCCCATTGCTTTTTTAATTTGCTCGATCACCTGTGGTGTCAATGACAAAGCGCTGCTGATAATGCCGGCAGCCGCTGTTTCCTGGTCCAATTTAAGGTCCAGTATCACTTCCGCAACATCAAGTCCATGTTCAAGGCGGGGTTGGCCATAGAAAGTAGTGAGTCCCTGCGTCAGTTTTTGCGTCATTTCGCAGGCATTTTGTAACTGTGTTACCTGGCTTAGCGCATGTTTGTTTTGAATGGATGCTAACCATAATGGGATATCCAGTGTTCCGTCTGGCAGATAGTGGAATTTTTGCTTGGCTTTAACCATGTTTAATCTCAATCTTATTTTATAATTATAGTTATGATTTTTTACGCAGCTGAATTCGCTCGATCAAGCAAAATTTTACCATATTATCCTGCCATTGGAACAATTTAAGAAAACCTTAAGAAATAATCTTTATCTTGATGTGGATGGTTTCAACTAACCTTTCTCAAGGAGGAGACAAGTTATGGGCAAAAATAGCAAATCAACGAAGCAAGTAGTCAATCATCCTATACATCCAGTGCCTGATATAGATAGATTACCACCCGATGATAACCAACCCAAGCACCGGCGTAAAAACCAAGTTAGGCTCCAGTTAAAAGATTATTTACAATCCAGTGAAGCGCAAATTTTAAAAATGATGCAGGCTAAATCGGGTATGAAAGCTGGCAAGCCCGATCTCTCGTCGCAGGTGATGCACAGCGTCCCGGAAACGGAAATGCCTAAAGCGGATTGGGAATTCGCCACGTTTCCAATGGTGGAAGAGTCCTCACCCAAAAAAACTGCTTTTGACAAGGCGCAGAAACTGGTGGATTACTATAATGCGCTTACGCCGCGGCTTGCAAAAGAAGTGGGCGAAACCGAGCAGGTAATGGCTTCGGTGGAAAAGACTCAGCGTGAAATAGATGAAACCGAAGTCAGCAAGCGGCCGACGACTCCCGTAGAAAATACAAAGATTGAATCAGATCTCACTGAAACCTGGAAAGGCGTCGAGACACAGCAACACTTTATTGAAAAATTTTTATCATTTAAATCCCGATACGAGGATGATCAGCAGGGGTTGAAAGCCTTAAAAGATTCGCTTGTCAATGTCAGTACGGCGGAGATAGTGAAATGGGTTACCAATGGCGATATAAAACTCGATACGCTTTTTAAAGATAAAAGTCAGTATCCTGCCGATGATGAATATAAAAAGGCGGTTTTAATTGCTGTGTTGGAAATATATTGCAAAGAGCGAGCAAAGGGCAGTCATATCAAATCCTGGACAGGCACGTTGCTAAACTTTTTTGTCAGTGCTATTTATATGAATAACGCAGACGAGTCTAAAATTGTTTTTACAGGTGAATTTAAAATCAAGAGTGCAGCGGCATTGCAGCTGTGGCTAATGGGACCAGGAAAGTTGGCTGATTTAAGAGAAGTGTTTAAAAATCCGCAGTCAAAATTAAGTCCTTTTAGCGGAGCCTTGTTAGAAAACAAAAGTGACTTAAAGATGTTTGCAGAGCAGGCATTGCAGTTTTCAACCCCGGATGTGGAGTTGAATTCGACTGTACGAAAGACAATGGTTTGAAATGAATGTTTCATTGTACCTCGTGATGAGCGAGGTACAATGACTAAATCTGAATCCTTACTGAGGGCGAATATGCATACACGGATTAAGGAGGTGGTAGAAGATGTTTTAAAAGCATTCCAGCTGTTAGAAGAATGTCCTCATCTTAAACCGTTGGTTCGTATTGAATCGGATCTGGCTTTCCGGGAATTAAACCTAGTTTTGGAACAGTTTGTGCGGTCGGAAGCGCAGATTAATCAGATTTTGAAAAATTATCCCGGTCCTGAAATGGGTGCAATCCAGTGCTGTCTTGAAACCATTCTGATTTTTTTGAATGATCGCTGGGAGTGCATACAGGGTACTGATGCTGTTTATTTCCATTATCCTAATAGCCGTATCAATCGTGCCTGTCTGTTGCTTGCGCAGCATCTGGCGACTTTGTTAGAAACGCATCCTTATCTGTTGCTGATGCCATCGATAAAAAATCTCTATAAAGGGGAATTGCTGGAGCGGCTGCTTTCACTCAACTTTAATGAGTTTATCATGAGCGATGATACACACACATTCATCGAAGTAGGGCCTTGCTTAAATGCGGCTGATAAATCCCGAACAACAACGCTGTTTCATACGGATGGAAGTGAAAAAAAATTAACTGAAAATGAAACCCAGCGAATTATTAATCATTCGCTTGAAGCGCTTTATTATTATGATGTGATTGAATATTCGACCCAGAGACTCCAGATGCCTATTCCGCCTAATTCGAGTAATGAATTATTCAAAGCGCTTAAAGAACAAAAGTGTCATATGAAAGTGAGTTATGGCAGGAAGGGGAATCAAAAACTCGCGGAAACTATTTTAAGGAAAATCAAGGATCCCCATGAGCTCGTTGATATCATGACAAGTGTTCTGTCTAAAAATGAATGGAGAGATTTTATTGGTTGCATCAGCACTGAGACGCTTGCCCGCATTATGCTGGAAGGTGATGCGTTGGCTTACTGTATCCAGAAATCGAAAAATTACACAGGAGATGCAGATCACGACAGGGCAATTTTATTCTGTTTTAGTGAAATTTACTGGCGTCAGCGTGAGAAAGAAGGTGAACATACGACATCAGCAGGCTGGTTGCCGAATTACAGCAAAAAATGGCTGAGTTATAATTATACCCATTCATTAGTGGATTATGGTAAAAAATGGATGGGGGGGTATAACAAAGATGAGAAAAAAGCGGCAGTGGAAGTGCTGCAGTCGTTTCTTATCAGTGATGTGGAGCTCGGCGGGTTGCCTGATTATCTTAAAATAAAGAAAAAAGAAGCCGTAGAAGGAGCGCTATTTGAAGGAGATCTGGGCATGATCGCTTCCCAAGCCGGCTTGATTGCGGATCCGGCTTATTTTCAGAAGCGCACAACAGGATTACTGAGCTATTTCAATTAGGGTCAACCGTCAATTATCCTCTCATTAACAAATTCGCTGCATACATCGGGATCCCATTATCTGAATTGAAAAATTGGGCGATGCCCCAAACTGCTGCGGCAACGCAGCCTGAAGCCGGGATAGTTAATACCCAGGCCCAAACGATACTTCTTGCCACTCCCCAGCGTACTGCTGAAAACCCGTTTAATGAGCCGACGCCAATAATCGCACCAGTTACTGTATGCGTGGTCGATACGGGAATGCCCAGGGTGGTTGCAAGTGCGAGAGTAGTTGCACTGGCGGTATCAGAGCAAAATCCACTGAGCGGCCTTAGTTTGGTAATTTTCATGCCCATGGTTTTGACAATACGCCAGCCCCCGCAGACAGTACCAAATGCAATAACGAAATTACAAAGTATGACGACCCACGCTGGCACGTAAAAATGGCTGCCTAGCATACCCGAGGAATAGAGCAGAATGGCGATAATACCCATGGTTTTTTGTGCATCGTTGCTCCCATGGCCAAGACTGATGAAAGCGGAAGATAAAAATTGAAAGTGTCGAAACCAGCCTTCAACGCGCTGCGGATTAGTATAAAAAAAGATGCGCGCGGTCAGGACGATGAGGATCATGCTTATCACCATGCCGAGCAGGGGCGAGATGACAATGGCTGCTAACACTTTGGAAATGCCCACCCATTTAAGCGGGTGTATGCCGGCATAAGCAACTGATGCACCCAGTAATCCACCAATCAGTGCGTGCGAAGAGCTGGATGGCAAGCCATAAAACCAGGTAAAAATATTCCAGAAAATGGCGCCCAGCAGAGCGGAAAAAATCACCTGTGTGGTAATCACATGTGGATCAACCAGTCCTGTACCGATGGTCGTTGCCACGTGTACGCCAAAGAATAAAAAAGCAATAAAGTTAAAAAAAGCAGCCCAAAGAACAGCCCAGTGAGGTTTCATGACGCGGGTTGAGACAATTGCGGCAATGGAGTTGGCAGCGTCATGAAAACCATTCAGAAAATCAAACAGAAGCGCGAAACCAATAGTGATAATAACGATAGACATGGATGATTCCATATTATGAATACTCGAGTACGATGCCTTTTAGGATGTTGGCAACGTCCTGGCAGCGGTTAATAACTAATTTGGAGTGAGCATAGATTTCTTTCAGTTTGAAAAAGGTTTTAAAGTCTTCCTCATCCATAAATAGTTTTTTTTCACCGGCTAAAACGACTTGATGAGCTCTGCTTTCGACACGTTCTATTTCATTGCAATGGTGAAATATTTCAGCGGAATTTTTAAGAGAATGCAGGCAGTAAATAGCTTTTTTAAGATGCTCTGTTGCTTCTGCGCTAAGCCGCGATAACTGGATTGTTTCTTCAGGAACGCTGCTCAGTTGATAAAATGGAAAGCGCTGCGCAATGCGATTAATGAGATCAATAATGTCATCCAGTGCGCTTGTCAGCTGATGGATATCGTTACGGTCAAAAGGGGTAATAAATGTTTTATGCAGCAATTCAAAATTAGTATATGCGATCTGATCCGCTTCTTCTTCATGTTTTGCGATGGCATCGACATAATATTGCTGGTTGTCCAGATGCTGTAAGAGGTTTGAAAATTCAGTGGTAGCCAAAAGTAGTTTGTCCGCTGCCTGTTGAAAGAGTTGAAAAAAAGCATCCTGACGTGGCAATAAACGTTTTAGCATAGGCTGGTCTACTATTCCTGTTGATGTTAACAAAAAGGCTGCGTCACACTACCAAAGCCTGGCGGTACAGCCAAAGATTCATGGATCTGCATGGCATGCTAATTTTAAGCATGATATTTAGGAAATGCTACATCGAATTGCAGTCCTATCCCATTTGGAGGCGTTGCAAGGTTAATTTCCGCATGGTGCAGCGAGGTGATTTGGCTCACAATGGCAAGCCCAAGACCGCTTCCCGAGGCTTTAGTGCCTAAAACCCGATAAAAGCGCTCAAATACACGTTCCCTCAGTTCTGGCGGTATGCCTGACCCTGTGTCGGTCACGCGGAAAATAACCTTTGTGCCTGTGTCAATGATGGCAACCTTAATTTCGCCGCCCGACGGGGTATAGCGAATAGCATTGTCTACAATATTGCGTATGAGAATACCTAGAGCGGTGTCATTTCCGAGGATGATGCCCTCCCTGGGCGCAGGCGCAAGTTCAAGCTCAATATTTTTTTCCAGCGCGTGGGGGGCCAGAAAAGCAATAATTTCGATGGCTAGCTTGTGAAGGTCCACGGGCTTGATATCTGTCAAAGCTTCTTCTTCACCCAGGCGGCTTAGTGTGAGTAGCTGGGCCACCACGTGTGAACTACGATCCACGCTTTCAATGACTTTTTTTAAGGCTTTTGTGCGGTCTGCGTCGTTGTCTGCCTTGAGGGCAACCTGTACATGGGTTTTGAGCGCAGCGAGCGGCGTGCGCAATTCGTGGGCCGCATCAGCAGCAAAACGTTTATTACGTTCAAAAGCGAGCTTAAGCCGGATGAATAGCTGATTTAATTCGGCGACCAGCGGTTTGATTTCGTTAGGAATCTCCGTTAACTGAACAGGCTCAAGGAAGGTGGAGGCACGATTCGAGATTTCAGTCGTCACTCGGGTGATAGAGCGGAGTGCAACACTGATAATGAACCAGACCAGGATACCAAACACTGGATAAGTGATAAGCAGGATATTGGCGTTGCTTCGGGCAATATCATCAGCAAGCTCACGGCGCAGATTATAGAGTTCCGCTACCACGATTTTCACGCCCTGGTTTTTGTCATAGGTCCCGTATATACGCCAGTCGTTGCCCTGTATTTCGCGGTCACTAAAGCCAATGGGGGCGTCTTTGAGGGATATTTCAGGATAGTTGGGCGAGTGCATGAGCCGCTTCCCGTCTTTGTCCCAGACTTGAAAAAGGAATTTCTGTCCGGTAATGGACTGGGTGCGAAGCAGATAAGCAATAATTTCATTTTTAATTTTTTCAGTTGATGTCGTGGAGCGGTTGAGTATGCCGATCAGGTCAGAAGCCCTGATAAGTTGCGCGTCAAGATAGGGTTGAATGACTTGTTCATCGAGCAGATAGTTACCAATCCCATTAATCGCTGAGGCAACAGTGATGCTCAGCAGTAGACTGATTAATAAGAAGTATCTGATCGATCGGATCATTTTTGATCTTTGCTTTTTTCTATAGTGTAACCGATGCCGCGCACGGTTCGAATAAAGTCTTGACCAAAACGTTTGCGAAGATTATGGACATGTACTTCAAGCGCGTTGCTATCCACTTCTTCACCCCAGCCGTAGAGGGATTGGGTCAGATGCTCGCGAGATAATACCCGGCCTGCATTTTCAAGCAAGACATGCAGCAAGGCAAACTCTCTGCGTGACAGGTTAACCGGCTCGCCCTTATACGAGACAGTATGGGAAGCGGGATCCAGAATAATTTCGTTGTGTACCAGAAGGGGTGCGGCACGGGACGCAAAGCGTCTTTGTAAGGAACGCAGGCGAGCAAGCAGCTCGTCCAGATTAAAGGGCTTGGTTAGGTAATCGTCTGCGCCGGTGTCCAGTCCCTTAACTCGGTCTTCGACGGATTCTCGTGCAGTCAGGATCAGCACAGGGGTAGTATCGCCGCGATCGCGTAAATTTTGCAAAACCGTAATGCCCGGCATTTTGGGCAAGCCTAAATCAAGAACGACCAGATCAAATTTTTCTGTTTTTAAAGCCTGGTCTGCAAGGGCGCCATCTTTTACCCAGTCAACGGTATAACCGTCTTGAATCAACCCCTTACGCGTCCCTTCGCCCAGCAGTTCATCGTCCTCGACCAGAAGTATGCGCATAAATTATCCCCTTACGGTTTATGTATATAACTTTATCTTTTTTAACAAAGTATAGCAAATGTTCAGGCTTTTCATTTATCTGCCAAGCACTCCTGCCTATGCGGAGGTGACATTTTTTCTCAGCAATTGCAGCGGCTTGAAAAAAGCCAATACTTTAGGGTTAGCAATAAAGGAATAGTTATAAGGGTGCTCTGCATACAATTTGTTTATATGATTATCGGGGATTAACGCATCAATGGTATTAGCAATGCGGCCAAATAGAATAAACGTGGCTTGCGGTCGCTTTTCCAGCAGACAGGCCAAGAGCTCTTTGACGAACGGATGCCAGGCGCGCGCATCTTTTTGAGGTGACCCTGATTGTAGTACGGGTGTCGCATTTAATAATAAAAAACCATGGCGGAGAAAATTATTGAATAACTCTTCATTCGTCTGCACGAAAGCATCTTTATTGATCTGTGCTATTTTTTCCTGAGCCGGATTACGTTTATCAAGTGACCCTTCCGCGATGAGCAGCATTTTTAAAATATTTCTTAATGAAGTGGCCCGATTGACTTTCTTGCTTAATCCAGTCGGCGACCATAACTCCTTCACACTTGCATCCCAGAAGGCATAACCATTTGCCGATTCACGTCGAGGATAAGGGGATTCGCCAAATAATACATGATTGACTTTATCAAGCGGCAGAGAGAACGCGTTAAAAATTTTTTCATGACCCGGAAGCCAGTCAGCAGAGTGATCCAATTTTTTCAGATAATCAGGATCAATTTTTGCTAGGCCTCTTTGCAGGCATTCTTTCCAGGAAGGATGAACAACGTCAAGATTAAGATGTCGCGTCATTATTTTTTTCCAGCCATGATGCGTGTATGATAGCTTTGTTAATTTAATTGATGAATTGCCATGGATAAAACATTACTCGAAATACTAGCATGCCCCGTATGTAAAGGGGAATTGTTGTATGACCAGCCTGGCCAGGAACTTGTTTGCCGCTTTGACCGCCTTGCTTTTCCCATTATCCATGATATTCCCGTGATGCTTGAATCCCGAGCCCGTCGACTGGGCAGTGATGAAGAATAGTGAGAGTGTTCATTGCACCTGTCATTGCGAGCGTAGCGAAGCAATCCAGAATGTTGTCATCCTGAGCGAAGCGAAGGATCTTCCGATGTACAAAAGGAGATCCTTCGCTTCGCTCAGGATGACAGCATTGTGAAGTGTGTCCATAAGGAGGTCTGAATTGCTTTGCTACGCTCGCAATGACAAGTGCAGTTTCTTAGATTAACAGAGGTTCTGGGTTTTTATCAGCCCAGAACCTCTGCTAGTAAAATGGATTAATCCTCTCCTTCCGTACGGCCGCCACTGCCACCCGTTTTATAAATGTCTTCGCCTTCGAGGTTATGTCGAGGTGATTCTCCTTGATCATGTTTCGCCGCGTGACCCTTATGATGATGCTTATGGCGATGCGGTTTGAAACGTGGTCTTGGTCTTCTTTCAGCTCTTTCGCCCGGCTGGGTTGAACCTTCTTTTGCTACAGGTTCAAAAGGTCTGATATTGGAAGATTCAGTAGGGATATCATTTTTTGGCGTTTTGGCACGCTGTTCTTCCGGTAAATGCTGCTGCGGTTCGATAACCTGTGGCAGGTTAGTGCTGCTGTCTGGTCTTGTATCCGGCGTGCGGGAGAATTCACGTGTTTCCCGGCTGCCCTGATCACGGGTGTCGCGGAAATCCTGATGATCTTTGGTTTCCCGTTGATCCTTGTGTTCATGAGTTTCCCGGTCTTTGTGTCTGGTTTCACCGCGCTGCTCATAATTTCTGTAGCCACCGCCACCTTGTCTTCCACGGTCACGATGGTCTCTGCGTCCTCCTCGATGATGGTGACGTCCGCCTTTGCGTTTCCCAGTTGGACGCATGGGTCTGCCGTGTTTCTTGAATCGATCTTCTTGAACCGGCGCTTCAGGTTCTTCCTCTTTTTTCTCAAAGAGGTAGGTGAACAGTTTTTTCAATAAACCGGGCTCGCCCTTTTCTTTGGAAGCTGCGGCAGAAGGCGGGAAGTGGCCAGAGGGTGCTGGCATTTCTTCCATCGGCATGCTTTTGATAGCCGGTTCCTGATGGGTTTTTTGTACCGGGGCTGTGATCTGGCTGGAAATTTCTGGCTTGATGGCAAGCTTGTAGCTTGCCAGTTTTTCATCTTTCTCAGTGATGTCAGAAAGCCGAATCCGTTCCACCTCATATTGAGGCGTTAACAGATGGTTGCTGGGTACAACGATGATGGATACACCCTGGCGCTTTTCAATATCGATAATCGCCTGGCGCTTTTCATTCAAAAGATAGGCAGCAATCTCAGTAGGCAGAATAGTGCGGACCTGCGCCGTATTTTCCTTGAGTGCTTCCTCTTCGATAATGCGTATCACAGATAAGCCTAATGACTCGATACCGCGTATGGTTCCCTGACCCAGGCAGCGCGGGCAGGTAACACGGCTGGATTCACCCAGCGATGGCCGAAGCCGCTGGCGTGACATTTCGAGCAAGCCGAAGCGGGATATCCTGCCCACTTGGACGCGTGCACGGTCCATGATTAGCGCCTTACGTAACCGGTCTTCTACTTCGCGTTGATTGCGAATAGGCGTCATGTCAATAAAGTCGATAACAATGAGTCCGCCAATATCGCGCAAGCGTAATTGCCGGGCGATTTCGTTGGCAGCTTCCAGATTAGTCATGAGAGCTGTTTCTTCAATATCTCCACCCTTGGTCGATTTTGCCGAGTTGATATCAATCGAAACCAGCGCTTCAGTATGGTCAATGATAATAGAGCCGCCAGAAGGCAGACGCACATCACGCTGGAAAGCTGATTCAATCTGGCTTTCGATCTGGAACCGGGTAAAGAGCGGTGTGGGATCCTTATAAAGCTTCACGCGGTTGACGAAGTCGGGGCGGATCAGTTTAAGGTGATTGACCACGTCTTCATAGACATCAGGATGGTCAATAAGGATTTCATCAATATCTTTGCGCAAGTAGTCCCGCAGGGCCCGGATAACGGCATTCCCTTCCTGATAAATAAGGAAAGGCGCGGGGCGGTCTTGGGCAGCTTTCTGTACCACGTCCCAGAGGC
This sequence comes from Aquicella lusitana, assembly GCF_902459475.1. Taxonomy (NCBI): domain Bacteria; kingdom Pseudomonadati; phylum Pseudomonadota; class Gammaproteobacteria; order Legionellales; family Coxiellaceae; genus Aquicella; species Aquicella lusitana. Next base: position 990,074 of record NZ_LR699114.1, read on the forward strand.
GAAACAGGATTTCCAAATCCCACTGTAATTCTTCTAGCGACCTACCGCCCCCCGCAGTGCGGATGATAAGACCCATGCCTTCCGGCACTTGCAGCGAGCTCAGGATACCGTGCAGTTCATCTCGCTCATCCCCTTCGATGCGGCGGGAAACGCCGCCTGCGCGTGGGTTATTGGGCATGAGAACGAGGTAGCAGCCTGGGAGGGTAATGAAGGTGGTGAGCGCAGCGCCTTTGTTGCCGCGCTCTTCTTTTTCGACCTGGACAACGAGCTCCTGGCCTTCTTCCAACACTTCTGTAATGGAAGGGCGTCTGCCGCTGTCGACAAAGCTTTTCTTGAAACAGGCCCTGGCCACTTCTTTGAGGGGCAGGAAGCCATGGCGTTCCTCTCCGTAGTCTACAAAAGCTGCCTCGAGGCTGGGCTCGATGCGTGTCACTTTACCCTTGTAAATATTGGATTGTTTCTGTTCTCGGGAGGTGGATTCAATAATCAGATCATACAGATACTGGCCACTTGCAAGCGCGATTCGCAACTCTTCTTCTTTATGAGTTGCATTAATTAACATTCTATTCATTTATAAATCATCCACTTAGTATAATTATGTGCTTCTTGTCATGGATGAGAATCAGTCGTTTCTTCTAGAGTAGAACGGATAAGGTACTGTTCACAATATAAAGAGCTTATCTTATCGCTGTCATTCATGCATCGATATCAGGTTTTTGGATAACCTAGCCAGCCTTTTATCTGTTTTAGCTTCAATATTTCAGTCAATCCCAAAGAATTCATCGCTCTCTAATGCGTAAACTCTATAAAAAACTCTTATTCTCGCCATCAGTGCTTCAAAGCACGCTTAAATTCAACTTTAACGTTCTCAAAACGTTGTCAACTTTAGTATATATGACTGTAGAATATCAGTCGGCGTCAGAATACCTATATAGGCTAGATGAATATTATCAATTTCCTAATTTTATATCAATTAAAAACCAAGGCGGCGAGGCATGAGTCAGTCAAATCAATCAGATAAGAAAAAATCTAGCGTCAAGTACATCATAGTGTCAGGCGAGGAGGAAGGTCAGCGTATCGATAATTTTTTAATTAGCCGTCTTAAGGGAGTGCCGAAATCGCATGTATATCGGATAGTAAGAAAAGGCGAAGTTCGTGTAAATAAGAAACGAATATCGCCATTTTATCGTTTGATCGCAGGAGATAGCGTAAGATTGCCACCTGTTTTTTTGGCAGAGAAGGCTAAAGAAGCTCCTCCCAGCCAGCGTACGGAAGATCTCTTGTCCGGTCGAATACTCTATGAAGACGATAATTTACTAATTATTAATAAGCCCTCAGGGATGTCTGTGCACGCGGGCAGTACTGTCAGGGTGGGCGTAGTTGAAGCGTTGCGCCATATGTATCCCAAGCTGGTCAATCTGGAGCTCGCTCATCGCCTCGACTCGGAAACATCGGGCTGTTTGATCCTGGCCAAGCGTAAACGTATTTTGCGGGAAGTCCACGCCTTATTGCGGGAAGGTCAGGTGACTAAGCTTTATTGGGCCTTGACCAGAGGGCAGTGGAAAAAAAATGAACTGCGAGTCGATCTACCTCTACAGAAGGATTATCGGGATGGCGGTAAACACGTTGTGGAGGTGCACCATGAAGGTAAATCGGCACTGACGCTTTTTCAGCCTTTACAGACTTTTGAGGATGCTACACTGATGGAGGTAAAATTATTTACAGGGCGTACCCACCAAATACGCGTACATGCAGCACATCAGGGACACCCTATTGCTGGCGATGATCGCTATGGGGAGGCGGAGTTTAACAAACTGACGCGAAAGCGCGGGTTAAAACGCATGTTCTTGCATGCCCGATCCGTTGATTTTATTTTGCCTTCATTAAAACAACGTATTACAGTAGTAGCCCCCCTGGACCCGGAACTGGAAGCTTGTATTAAGGCTTTCGAAACAAAACGCTAGGAGAACCGAATGAAAGATAAACAGGAACTATCCGGACCTGAGCAATCTGAAAACATAACACGTGGTATTTATCTATTGCCGAACTTATTAACGACGGCCGCCCTGTTTGCAGGATTTTATTCCATCGTAGCGGCCATGAAAGGACATTTTGAGACCGCGGCTATTGCTATCTTTGTAGCCATGATCGCAGATGGTCTGGATGGCCGGGTGGCTCGTTTAACTAACACTCAAACCGCATTTGGTGCGCAATATGACAGCTTGTCTGATATGGTGGCATTTGGGCTCGCGCCTTCCTTGGTCTGTTTTAGCTGGTCATTATTTTATTTGGGTAAACTCGGCTGGCTGGCAGCTTTTATCTATACCGCAGCTACCGCGCTTCGGTTGGCACGCTTCAATACCCAAGTTAGCGATAAACGCTATTTTCAGGGCTTGCCCAGTCCTTCCGCTGCAGGTGTTCTAGCGAGTCTCGTCTGGATGGTCAGCGGTTACGAAATTGACGGTACAGCAATTGCTTTCCCCGTTGCGGCGCTCACTATCTTTGTTGCTGCGTTGATGGTAAGCCAGGTTCGCTATTCCAGTTTCAAGCATGTTGATTTCAAAGGTCGTGTGCCATTTTTTACGGTAGTGATCATGGTGTTCATTATTGCCGCTGTTGCATTGGAGCCGCCTGAAGTCTTGTTTACTGTCTTCATGATTTATCTTGTTTCAGGTCCCGTGATTACCTTATGGCAGCTTCGTAAAATGCGTAAACAGCGCATTGCAGAGCATAAAGACAATAAAACGAAATGAAAGCACGGCCGCTTCAGGCGGCCGTTTACTTTTTAAATAATCCGGCAGAAACTGTTTGAATTGAGCAGCTTGGTTTCCTGCGCTGCGATTTCTTCCACTGTATTCATGACCCGCTTGCAAAATGCTTCCAGCGAATCTCCCTCTTCGACTGGAACCGTATAAAGAGGATGAAGATGCAGGTTTTTGGCGGATTCTTCTTTTTTCACAGCAAAAAGGTAGAAAAGATCAGAACGGCTGCATTGTTCTATCATCGACAAAAACCGGCAGTATTCATTCTGGGTGGATGCAAAAATAATCGCAATATCAGCCAGGCGACCCATGCTGGCTTGGACATTCGGTCTTAATTTTGCCGGAGTGGCGGCGTTGGTAAGACGTAATGCGTAGCCATTAACATTCAACCATTTTTCTATATTTACGCCAAACATGGTTGGGCCAGGGTGATGTTCTCTGCCTGAATTATAAAGCGCAGTGGAGAATGCTTTTTCATTGCCAAGCAGGTAAATTTTGATATGCTTGCCTGGCTGATTTTTCCGTTGACAGAAAAGAGTGGCAGCATAATCTTGAGATGAATTTATTTGCTGCAGTCTTTTTTCACGTTCGGGATCATAACCCAGTTTTTTAATATAGGCTTCGCGTGAAGCTGCTTCAAATGGTTTCCACAAGGTTGATGTCTCAGATATCCTTTTTGACGTCTTAGACACTTGCGCAATCATCAGCAGACTTTGGATGTCCAAAAAGGAAAAAATATACAACTGTAACTCTTCTGGTAAATCGTTTAAGCGCATAAACTCCTCGCGATTTTATAATGGTTTGTGTTGGTTTGCTGGAGCGATTGCTTGAATTCGTTGTATGACGCGTTCGAAAAAGGTGGATAAACTATCATCCGCTTTGATTGCGATCTTATTGAGTGCACTCAGCTTCAGGCTATCAAAATCCTTTTCTTTGATGGCAAAGAGAAAGCAAGTGCGTGGGAATTTTTCTTTTATCATCGTGAGATATTCATTACATTTTTCTAGACCCGACGCGCAAATAATGGTGATATCAGCTTTATTCATATTGTGAAGGGCAAGCCCACTGATTTTTGCAGACCCTGAATTGTTAATGCGTAACTTGCATTTGCTCAGTTGCAACGTTTTTTCAATACTCGCACCCAGTCGATTGGGATGGAATAATGTTCCCGAGGGTAGGTTTGTTGCCGGTCTCCTATAAATATCAAGGGAAAGTGCAGGATCTCCAATGAGGTGGATTTGAATGACCAAACCATCGTTTATCTTATCGCAAACGAGATCAGCGGCGGCTTTTTGGAGGGATTCCATTTCTTGCAGCCCGATTTTAACTTTACGATAAATTCTAATATAGTCTTCGCGTGAAGCTGCCTCAAAAGGTTTCCACAACGCGGGAGCAAGCGATATTTGCTTGGTCTTCTTGCATACGGCCGCAACCATTAATAAGCTTTTAATATCCAAAAAGGAAAAAATATAAAGCTGTAATTCGATAGGAAAATCGATAAAATTCATACACTCCCCGCGATTTATTTATAAATTATGGTGGTGGTATTTTAAACAAATACACGGGGTGATTTATTAAAGCCAGATTAACACTCAGGCAAATTGGCGGCGAGACCGCCCAGCGATGTTTCCTTATAAATAGCCATCATGTCCTTGCCAGTCTGTTTCATGGTGGCGATGACCTTATCCAGTGAAACATAGTGCTGGCCGTCACCCAGCAGGGCGAGCCTTGCGGCATTGACGGCTTTAACAGCGCCCATGGCATTGCGCTCTATGCAGGGGATTTGCACCAATCCGTTAATAGGATCGCAGGTGAGGCCCAGATGATGCTCCATGGCGATTTCTGCTGCGTTTTCAATCTGATAGAGGCTGCCGCCTAGCACGGCTGTTAAAGCGCCAGCGGCCATTGAGCAGGCGACGCCGACTTCTCCTTGACAGCCTACTTCAGCGCCTGAAATCGACGCGCCTTTTTTGTAGAGCACGGCGATCGCGCCCGCTGTTAACAGGAAAGCAATGATGTCTTCTGTTTTGGCCTGGGGATAGAAGTTCAGGTAATAATGCAGCACGGCAGGAATGATACCGGCAGCACCATTTGTCGGGGCAGTGACCACGCGTCCGCCACCTGCGTTTTCTTCATTGACGGCGATTGCATATAAATTCAGCCATTCCATGCTGTCTGTATGATCATATCCGCGCGGTTTCCCTTTTGTCAGTAGCTTTTGATAAAGCAGGGGAGCGCGACGTTTAATGTTTAAACCACCGGGTAAAATGCCCGGCGTGCTACATCCCTTGTCGATGCATTCGCGCATCACATTTGCAATCTGCAACAGTTGTGCGCTGACTTCTGAGGCCGGGCGCAGGGTCGATTCATTCGCCATCATCAGTTCATGAATACTGAGTTGGTGTTTTTCACACTGGGCCAATAGTGTTTTGGCAGAAGTGAAAGAATAAGGGATATCTGTCGTATCGATGGGTTGGGGGTGCGCAGCCTGGTCTTCGTCTAAAATAAATCCTCCGCCTATCGAGTAATAAATGGCGGAGTAAATAACTGTTTCATCCTGGGCATGGGCCGTAAAACGCATGCCGTTGGTATGTGCAGGCAGGAGGTCATTTATATTAAAAATAAAGTCGGTTTGATAGTCAAAAGGAACGGCGTGAGAGCCTAATAGACAAATCAGCCTGGTTTCAATGATTTCCTGGGCGCGTGGCAGCAGAGAGTCGGGGATAACGGTATCGGGTGACTTGCCTTCCAAACCTGACAGGATAGCATTATCGGTTCCGTGGCCTTTGCCTGTAAAAGCGAGCGAGCCAAATAGTTCAACCTTGATTTGTTTAACCTGTCGAAGGCGGCTTTGATCTTCCAGTTTATCGACGAATGCTTTTGCTGCCTTCATTGGGCCAACCGTATGAGAGCTTGAAGGGCCTATGCCGATGGAAAAAAGATTGAAAACGCTAATTGTCATTGTATGAATCCTCAGATTCAGATCTTGTGTGTGGCGCCTATTAAAGTACTTTCACTCTGTTTTAACAAGCATTTTATCCATTGTACCATCATCACCAATCAGCCAGTCTCGCGGCAAAATTTACTATCAAAAACAGCCTGCCAATGATAAAATTTCAACCAGTTTTGGCCCTCACCGGGATTTTTTGCCATGCCGCCAACAAAAACAAACATATTTATTAACTCCCGTCTCATTGCTATGCTGGCACTTGGATTTTCTTCAGGCTTGCCGTTTGCGCTAACCAGTTCCACACTGCAGACCTGGTTTACTGATGCAAATGTCAGCCTTATTATCATTGGTTCACTTTCTCTGCTTGGTATTCCTTATACGTTGAAATTTCTCTGGGCGCCGCTGATGGATTACTACGGGTTTAACCGCCTGGGAAAGCGTCAGGGCTGGATATTACTGACCCAGTTAGGACTTGCCATTACACTATTTTCCCTGGCGCGAATGGACCCTGTGTCGCAGACGACCAGCATGTGTATCATTGCGCTGCTGGTGGCATTTTTTTCGGCTTCACAGGATGTGGCGGTGGATGCTTACAGGACCGATATACTCGCACCGGAAGAACGCGGTCTGGGCTCGGCGTATTTTGTTTTTGCTTATCGTGTTGCGGCACTCCTCTCGGGTGGTTTTGCACTGGTTTGTGCGGATTATTTCGGGTGGCAAGTCACCTATAATTTAATGGCCGTTCTGTTGCTGCTTTGCATGATTCCTGCCTATAAAGCGCCGCATGCAGTTGAATATGCTCCTGCTGCTTCGAGTCTGTTCCGAAGCATCCTCGCGGGCATACTTGACCTGATGCAGCGAGACCGTATTCTGTTGCTGGTCTTGTTTGTGATTTTTTACAAATTTGGTACGGCGCTTGCCATGTCATTAATGTCCAATTTTTTGTTACACGGACTGGGTTTTTCCAAGACGGAAATTGGTCTTGCTTATAAGGTCGTCAGCTTCATCGCAACGGTGCTGGGCGCTTTGGTGGGCGGCGCGCTTTTAATAAGGTGGCAGGTTTATCGCGCATTGCTTGTTTTTGGCCTGGCACAAGCCTTTTCCAATCTCACGTTTGTTGCACTTGCCATGGCAGGCAAACAATTTTGGTTAATGACGGTTTCCATTTTCGTTGAAAATTTTTGCACCGGATTAAGCACAGCTGCATTTTTGGCGTTTCTGATGTCGCTTTGCAATCACCGTTATTCAGCGAGCCAATTTGCCTTATTGTCCGCTATTGATTCGCTGGGCAGAGTCCTGCTGGGACCTGCTGCCGCGCTGATTGTTGAGGGAGTAGGGTGGGTCCAGTTTTATTTCTGGTCATTTGTTTTATGCTTCCCCGGTATTATTTTTTTGCTGCTATTAAAAGAAAAGGTGTCTTATGCGCATGCTGCAGCCGATTAAAAAAGTGTGGGTGGTTTTCTCACTGGTACTGCTTGTTTGCGTTTTTTCTTGCGGAGCCTTTGCTGAAAACTCTGATTCGGATGAAACGATTGATCGTATTCAACTCGTCACGCAACAAATCAATTTGCTAAAAGAACGTCTGGCGCAGCAGGAACATGAGTTTGCAGATCTGCAGCAACAGCATGATAAGCAAATTTCACAATTGATCATTGAAAAAGCCAGTAAAAACCTGCTGGATAAGGCGTCACTGGATATTTCGGTTTCGAAGTCCAATCTGGACAGTATTACAATTGAGCTGGCAGATACTCAGCAAACCATTAACTGGCTGGAAAAAAATATTCAGGAGATTGAAAATCAGCTGAATGTGTTAAATATCTTTGGCCTTAAAGTTGCTGCGAATGATTTCTCCAACAGCCAGGAATTACGATCTGACCTTAATTATCAGCAAAAACTTCTGCAACTGGAAAAAGTACGCGTGAAGTATCTGCAGGATATGCAGTCCACGGCAAGTAACCTCTTACAGCTAAAAAAAGAAAATTACAATTGGCTTAACACTCTGTTGAAATCTCGTAAAATGCTGCATGTAAAGCAGCAGCAAGTCAAAGACGAACTTGCTTTCCAGGAGCAGCAAAATCGCTGGTTGCAGCAGCTGAATGTGCTGTATGACCGATTGGCGAAGGTGGATCCTACCAAATCCCGTGACACTTATTCCGGGCTTGAGCGGGATATTTTTTACGCGAACGAAAGTGCGAATTTTGCTTATGTGCAGTCGTTAATTGCGCGCTATAAAGACCAAATTCAGCAAATGAAATTGGGCGTGCTAAAGAGCAATTCGATCAGTCTCCTGACTGAAACTAGCAATCAGGTGCAATTGCTTAATAAGCAAATCAACCGGCTTGATACTGTTTTAAAATCAAGAATGAGTGTTCTGCAAAAGCATATCAGCTATCTGTATCCTAAGCGAAGAAGCAGCCAATCCATGCAGATTTATCTCAAAAGGCTGGCGACGCTGGATGGCCAATATAAGACGGCAAGCGCTGCACTCAGTAAGCTGAATGAGAATCTGGCTGCTTTTCGTAAGACGCTCGACCAAGCGTTACAGAACGAATTATCTTCCCGCCAAGGTTTCCCCAGTTTCGGATTGAAGACGCTGATGGATCTTGGCAAGGAAATGCTGTTGGTGCCGGCGCTCGCCTTTCAGGTAGGAAAGAGTCTTTCTTCCAACCTGGTTAAGGCTTTTCATTCAACCAGCATGTTGGCCTGGACCCTGTTTGCGCTTATAGAATGCATGTTCTTATTTTCTCTTTTCTTTGTTTATAAATTACTGGGCAGACTGCTTGAACGCCCATCGCAATGGCGTGATCAGATTAATTCCAAATGGCTGAGTTTGCAGTGGCTTTACCGCAATTTTATTGACCTTGCACTCGTTGGTAACATGCTGGGTATTTTGTCTTTCTTTAAAATACCGTTGCAGAATTATATCTTTATTGTTTACTTAGCGTTGGTCTGGTTTATTTTTAAGGCGATACTGACTCTTTCCCGTTTGTGTCTGGTGGAAACGACGCACCACACAGCAGGGCATGATGTTAAATTGTATCGCCGTCTGAAGTGGATAAGCCTGATTGGCGGTACCATCATTGCTCTGACTGTTTTTGTGCACCAGTTGCCTTTGATTTATGAATTGAAAACATTATGTGACCGATTGTTTCTGCTTTTCCTGATGGTTGTTTCTTTGCTGCTGCTGCGTTCCTGGGATGTCGTCCCCAGCCTTATTCTTTCACATATGGAAGGGCGTCATCCTTATTTCCAAAACAGTATACGGCTGATAGGTATTCTGATTCCGCTACTGATGTTTGGCAACTCCCTGATCGGCCTAGTAGGTTATATGAATTTGGTCATGACTATTTCCTGGTATGAAGGCGTGTTTTTGATTGTGCTGATCGGTTACCTGATATTGCGCGGCTTATTATCAGACGGCATGGAGCAGCTTTCTCAGCTGATGATTCAATATGTGAATAATGGATGGTTATGGACAGAGGCTTTTCTGAAACCTATCGATAAAGTTTTGCGTATTACTTTGTTTTTAATAGCATGGGCTGTGTTGTTTTTATTGTACGGGTGGGACAAGCAATCACCTATCGTCGAACGCCTCACAGGCTTGCTGCATTATCAGTTGGCGCACGTACTCAATACCACGATTACGCCTATACGCATTATTGCGCTTTTTGTGGTGATTTCCGTATTCTACTGGACGGCAAAATGGACGCGTGAGTTTATTTATCGCTTGTTGTTATCCCGTACTAAAGACATGGGTATACGAAACAGCATCGCAATCCTAAGCCAATACAGCGTGGTGGTTCTGGGTATTTTTATCTGCTTACGGGTATTGGGCATCGACATGCAAGCGCTTGCTGTGGTTGCGGGTATGTTTGCCTTCGGTATCGGCCTGGGACTCCGGGATCTTGCCAACAATTTTGCCTGTGGATTTCTGATCTTGCTGGAACGCCCTCTGCGTGTGGGTGACATTGTCAATATCAATGGAACCGAAGGAGATGTCATTCATATTGGCAGCCGTGCGGTGACCATCAGGACATGGGACCATATGGAATTGATGGTGCCCAATACTGAAATATTTAATAAATCCTTTACCAATTTAACGGCCAGAGACAATATCGTGCGTTCCATTCTGCATATCAAGATCCATCGTCATGATAATCCGCATGAAGTGCAAATCATCATCCAAAATGTGCTGGCTGGACAAAAGGATATTCTCAAAGATCCCGCGCCGGAAGTGTTTCTGAAGGAGATGCGCGATACAGTCATGGATTTTGAAGTGCGCTACTACGTTAATATTCGCCAGATCAAATCCAGGGTGGGGGTCATGTCTGTTGTGCACATGGCGGTCTGGGATGAATTCAGGCGGCAAGGGATTAAACCTGCATACGCGCAGCATGAAATATTTTTGCGAAATGAAACGCCGTCATTGCCTATATTGAGTTCAGAAGAATTAAGTGATCAGAGGCTAAGTTAACTGCGTTATTTCCGGCAGATAAGCCGGCGTTGTTGGATAAAAATATTTCGTCGTCTCAAGCGAAGGTGTGGAATCCAGACGCCGCGTAGCGGCGGAAAGAAACTGTTATGCACAAAAGGCTTGTTGAATACTGGCAGGATCCCACGCCTTCGCGTGGGACAACGATAGCTGGAGCTAAATCTACAACAACACCGGACAAGCCGCGAGGTGACAGTTAAATCCGGTGCTAGATTAAAATCTTTTGAAACGCAATGATATTGGCTTTCATTGATTCGTGGTTACTGCTTACATCGATAATGCCATCGCCACCGATGGAGGCAGCAAGGTTTTTCATCATTGTATGGATGGTTTCATCTTCGCGCTTCATGCCCAAGATATTGTATTTGGATACGGTCGCAACACCAATGACACGATAAGGGGCGTGCGGTGTTTTATGTTCTGAAAAAAGCGCCACGTTCTTTGCGTTTTTTGCAGGATAAGTGTCCTTTGTTGTGGCGACAACATGTTGCCGGTTGATAAAATTGGATGCGACCTGGGTGGGATCCGTTGTCTGTCCCTTTGTCGCACAGCCACCGAGAAAAGCAACAGCAATTACGGCCATGATCGGATATGACATTTTCATTGCTTTATCCTTTATATGATTGTCCTTAAACTGATTTATCGTATTCGATTAGCCCGTTTAAAACAAGATTGACAATGGACTTTATTATCACGCCACGATCTGCCGCTTGTGGCGGAGTTTTTATCTAAAATCTTTATTGCCATTCTTCTGCTATCCGGCATAATTGAAAGCATTATTCAGGCTCAGACATTCTGTTGCTAAATTACTTTAAACAGGTTTTTTTATTATGACCGATGTGCTCAAGATAGTTCGCCATGATTTGTTGGATCCTGCCGGGCTGACTGACAGGGAATTGCAAAATGTTATCCATCAGCTGGCAGGGCGTAATGTGGATTACGCAGACCTTTATTTTCAATCAACTTATTCGGAATCCTGGATGCTGGAAGACGGCATTATTAAAGGCGGCAGCTTCGACATTGATCGAGGCGTAGGCGTGCGCGCCATGAGCGGTGAAAAAACAGGGTTTGCCTATGCTGATGATATCGTGATGCCTGCCCTTTTGCAGGCGGCATCCGCGGCGCGTAGTATCGTCAAGCAAGGCGGCGAGCAGGCAGTTCAGGCATTTCATAAATTACCCGGCCATCAGCTTTATCAGCCTGTCAATCCCCTTCATTCGCTTTCTGAAAATGAAAAAGTGAATCTGCTGCAGCGAGTTGATCGTTACATACGCCAGAAAGATCCCCGCATCGTTCGAGTGAGCGTGAGTCTTGCAGGTGAATATGAAACCATTCTAGTGATGGCAAGCGACGGTCATCTGGCTGCGGATGTGAGACCGCTGGTCCGTCTGAACATCAGTCTGGTAGTTGAGCAAGAAGGCCGACGTGAATCAGGTTATGCGGGCGGTGGCGGGCGTTTTAATTATCAGCATTTTCTTGAAGGCGATTTGGCTTTTCAATATGCGGATGAAGCATTGCGTCAGGCGCTGGTTAATCTGGAAGCTGTCGATGCACCAGCGGGTCCTATGACGGTCGTGCTTGGCCCGGGTTGGCCGGGTGTGCTGCTGCATGAAGCAGTGGGCCATGGCTTAGAAGGTGACTTTAACCGTAAAGGTATTTCAGCTTACAGCGGCAGTATGGGGAAAAAAGTAGCGAGTGATTTATGCACTATCGTGGATAACGGCACACTGGAACATCGCCGCGGCTCGCTCAATGTAGATGATGAGGGCATACCCACCCAGAATAATGTACTCATTGAAAACGGTATCTTACGCAATTATATGATGGATAAGCGTAATGCGCGTCTGATGGGTGTGAAGTCAACTGGTAATGGCAGGCGCGAGTCTTATGCGCACCTACCGCTGCCGCGCATGACAAACACTTATATGCTGCCAGGTAAGTCAGCGCCGGAAGAAATTATTGCTTCCGTCAAAAAAGGTATCTATGCCGTTAATTTTGGCGGTGGTCAGGTGGATATTACCTCCGGAAAATTTGTGTTTTCAGCGAGTGAGGCTTATCTCATTGAAAACGGCAAGCTGGGTGCGCCGGTTAAAGGCGCAACCTTGATAGGAAACGGTCCGGATGCGCTAACAAAGGTTTCTATGGTAGGTAATGACCTTAAACTGGATACGGGCGTTGGCGTTTGCGGAAAGGATGGGCAAAGCGTGCCTGTCGGTGTAGGTCAGCCAACCTTACGTGTGGATGAGCTGACAGTGGGCGGGACGAAAGCATAAGGTCATCAGATTTTAGGAATACCCGAATCAGTTTTGTTTAAATGGAAAATACGATGAAAGAAGTTGCACGATCAGGATTAACGCTGGATCAGTTACAATCCATTTCTCAGGAAATTCTTCAACAAGCTGCGCGACTTGGCGCTCACGAAGCAGAAGTGGCTATTACGGCCAATAAAGGATTTTCTGTCAACGCGCGTCAGGGCGACGTGGAGACAGTTGAGTATAATCAGGACAAAGCAATTGAAATTACCGTGTTTTTCGGGAAGCGCTCCGGCTCGTCCAGTTTATCGGATATACGCAGTGAAGCTGTGCGCGCAGCGGTGGAAGCGGCTTGCCATATTGCCAAATTTACCGATGAAGATCCGGCCGCTGGCCTTGCGGATAAAGAAGAGCTGGCCTTGCAATATCCCCAGCTGGACCTTGCTCATCCGTGGTCTCTTACCGTTGAACAGGCCATTGAGCTTGCCTGCCAATGTGAACGCGAAGCGGTTGCTTACGATAAACGTATTATGAGCGCAGAAGAAGTAACAGTCGCGACGGTGGATGCATTTAACCTGTACGCTAACAGCTTGGGTTTTACTGGCTATTTTCCACTGAGCCGCCACGATATTAGCTGTGTGCTGGTTGCAAAAGAAGGGGATGAGATGCAGCGTGATTTTAGCTACACCCTCGCTGTTGATCCCGCGCAGCTGGAATCCGTATCGCAAGTAGCAAGACATGCTGCAGAGCGAACCATCAATCGCCTGGGAGCAAGACGTTTGCGTACAACCAAAGCGCCTATCGTTTTTCTGGCGGAGGAAGCGCGAGGATTGCTAGGTTCATTTACGGCAGCCATACAAGGCGGAAATATTTATCGTAAATCATCTTTCCTGCTGGATCAGCTGGACAAACAGATTTTCCCTTCGTTTATTTCTATCCAGGAACAGCCACATCTGCCACGCGCATTAGGCAGTGCGCCTTTTGACGATGATGGTGTTATTACTCGACCTAATGTATTTATCGAAAACGGTATCCTTCGTACTTATGCGCTGGGAACTTACGCAGCACGCAAATTAGGCATGAAAACCACGGGAAATGCGGGTGGGGTACATAACTTGACAATACAGCCCGGCGGTCTTGACTTGCCTGCCTTATTGAAAAAAATGGGTACAGGCTTGTTAATTACGGAATTAATGGGGCAAGGCGTTAATCTGGTAACAGGCGATTACTCACGTGGGGCCAGCGGTTTCTGGGTGGAAAACGGCGAGATTCAATATCCGGTCCATGAGATTACTGTAGCAGGCCGTTTGCAGGATATGTATGCACATATTGTGGAAGTCGGTAATGATGTGGATGTGCGTGGGAATATTCGTACGGGCTCTATTTTAATCGAAGAAATGATGATTGCAGGAAGCTGATCAATGAAAATAGTGCAATGATCGAAGCTGGCTCGAGCGTGGCTTATGAAGGCTTGGTAGTGATTGAGAGCGGCAGCAAGCGGCAGCGAGAGAAGTCGATTGCTGTGTTTGTATTATCATTTAATATCAATAATAAGCCTAGATTTATTCTTCACCAAATTTATCGTTAATCAATTTTAAAATCGCCTCCAGCGCTTCTTTTTCATCTTCACCGGTAATCACCACGTCAAGCACATTATCCTTTTGTGCGCCCAAAGTGATAACGCCCATGATGCTTTTGCAATCCACAACACGGTCACGGTAAACCAGTTCAATGCGGCTTTGGAATTGTTTGGCGATGTCTACCAGCTTGGCGGCTGCACGTGTGTGCAGGCCAAGCTTGTTTTGTATGGTGACTTGTTGTCTTATCATTTTATCAATGCTGCTCACTGATTTTCTCTTTATGTTTAGTCAATTGAGTTGATAATTTATCGATCATGGCTTCGATGGCCTTGTACATATCTTCATTTTCTGCCCGTGCGTGAATTTCGGCGCCTTTGATGTGAGCGGTTGCTTCTGCAATATGAGTGATGTTTTCGATATGCAGAACCAAATTGATTTGCATGATAAAGTCGAAGCGCTTTTGAAGCGGTTGTAATTTTTCAGTGGCAAACGCTTTGAGGGCAGGGGTGATGTCTATGTTTTTGCCTACGAATTGTAATTGCATTGCTGTTTTCCTCTTTTCTTTAACTTGAAATTTATTCTCTCCGCGGCTTGCCATGGGGACTTTCTATAAATCAAAATCTTCGCCCAGGTAAACGGTGCGGACTTCGTTATTTGTCAGGATGGCTTCGGGATTACCTTCACAAATGATTTTGCCCTGATTGACGATATAGGCGCGTTCACAAATCGTCAATGTATCACGCACATTGTGATCGGTGATTAAAATGCCAATCCCGCGTTTGCGCAAATGATTAATGATGCGTTTGACATCCAGTACGGAAATAGGATCAATTCCCGCAAAGGGCTCGTCCAGCAGGATAAATTTGGGCTCTGTTGCCAGCGCTCTTGCTATTTCCGTGCGTCGCCGTTCACCGCCGGATAAACTCATGCCCAGGGTGTCACGAATATGCGAAATGCGAAACTCTTCCAGTAACTGATCGAGCTTCATCCTGCGTTCTGATCTGGTTAAATCAGAACGCAATTCAAGAATAGCCATAATATTTTGCGCGACCGTTAATTTGCGGAAGATAGAAGCCTCCTGCGGCAGATAACTGATGCCCAATTGCGCGCGTAAATGCACAGGCAGCTTTGTGATGTCTTTATCACCCAGCATGATGCTGCCGCCGTCCGTAGGGATCAGGCCAACAATCATGTAGAAAGACGTGGTTTTGCCGGCGCCATTTGGTCCCAGCAAGCCGACGACTTCACCTTGGTGAATGCGCAGCGAAACGTCTTTCACCACGTCACGTGATTTATATTTTTTTCTCAGATGTTCAGCGTTTAGTATATGTGACATAAATTAATTATCTGGATTATACACAAGCACAGCGCGTGCGTTTTTAGAGGCGGGCACCGTGACTGTTTGATCGTTCATATTATAGAGAATAACCTGGCCTTGAAAACTATTTTCTCCCTGCGTAACAACCGCATCCTTTTCCAATACCACATTAGCGGTAGTGGGATAATATTTAATGATCTTTGCATAAGCGTGCATGACAGCGTCGCCTTCCTTGGGAATGGTCCAGTAATGTGCCTGTTTCGTAAAACCATAGGCGATAGCTTCCTGGATTTTGTGTTTGATATTGTCTTTTGTCACGAGCTTGTCTGCCGTGAGATGTGTTGTTCCCTGGTCGACTTTCACATTGCCTTCAAATATCTTAATGCCGGTTTTGTAATTATAAGAAGAACGTTCGGAGACAATGTAAACTTTTTCCAGTTTATCTTCTGGTAGCGCCATGGCCTGCGAGTTGATTAAGAGTGCCAGCAATATCAGGCCGGACAATGACTTTGTGATGGAGCCTGTTTGAAAGGCTTGGTTAAATTTCGTGGGTGTCATCCCGCACTTGTTGCGGGGTCTGGTGTATAAAAATAATGTATTTATGATTTTTTTGATACCGGATTCCGCAACAAGTGCGGGATGACAAAATCCAAGCACAGGATGACAAAGCCTTGCAGGATGACAAAACCTCAGTACGGGGTGACAAAACTTAAGTATGAGTTGACAAAACCGTATTGCAATTTTGTTACACTGCCGATTAACTTTCATCATTATCCATTTAAGAAGTAGGTACATATTCCCCTCTTGCCTGCGATAATAGATTAATATTGCCAGTATTCATATCTGCGTGCATGCCCACCGCTTTAACGATGGTGTTCGGTTGTATCATGGTAATGTGATCTTTGGTGTCGGCGGTCTGTTCATTGGGATGCACGGTTAGTGTGGGCGTTTTGATGAGTGTTGCAGGATTATCGGTGTCCGCGGAATGGTGAATAACAACATCTTCCCAAAAATCCACCGTATCAATTCCCTGTGTTGATTTGGCGTATTTGGAAGTGATATACCAGGGTTGCGGCGATTTGCGGTAAAGCGTTAATTGCGGCGCCAATAATTGCGTTGTGTCATTTTCAGAATAGTGGACCATCTTGGGCGTGACGATCTTCATTTTGGGTTTGCCCTGTTTGCCCATGATAACAGCCACCACATCTTCCATAAAAGCATCAGGAATATGCCGGCTTTGTGTGGGCGTGATTGTTTGTGGGCGGTAATAGGATAAAAGCGCGGTCCAGGCAGCAAAACCCATGGCGGCGATAAAGCCAAGACTGATAATCGTATTTTTATATCGCATGAAGAATGCCAGCCATTATTTTGTGAGATAGGATTGTATCACAGATTGATACTGGCCCTGCGCTTCCATAATGAATTCGCAAATTTCCCGTACTGCGCCTTTTCCGGCTTTTGTTTTAGTAATTAAATCAGCATGTTGCTTGATGATAGTGGGCGCCTTGGGCACAGTGATTGCGAATCCCGCCCGGCGCAGCAAAGGGAGATCCGGTAAGTCATCGCCCATGTAGGCAATTTCTTGGTCATTTAGCTGTAATTTTTCTTTTAGTTCTTCATAAGCGGGTAATTTGTCATCTTGGCCGAGATAAGCATATTCGATATTTAGTTCCCGCATCCGACGCAGGACCGCTTCGGATGTCTTGCCAGAAATCACTGCAACCTGAACGCCCGTTTTCTGCAGCAGTTTGATACCCAGGCCATCATAAATGCTAAAGCCTTTTACCTCGATGCCCTGATTGCCATAATAAAGGATACCCGTGGTTAATATACCGTCAATATCCAGAATTAAAAGGCGAATACTCTTCGCTTTTTCAACCAGCTCCATTAAACGACTCCTGCCCGAAGAATATCGTGAATATGAATAATGCCATCTGGTTTATTCTGCTCATCAACAACGACCAGCGAAGTGATTTTGTAAGTTTCCATGATGTTGAGTGCTTCGGCTGCAAGAAAATGGCGTGTAATGGTTTTAGGATTTCTGGACATGACTTGTTGAATTTGTGTATTGTGAATATCCGCATTTTTGTCAAAAGCGCGGCGCACGTCGCCATCCGTGAAGATACCGATCAGCTCGCCCGCGTCATTAATGACGGTTGTCATACCCAGTTTTTTGCGTGTCATTTCCACGAGTGCTTCTTTGAGCGAATGATGCTGGCTGACAAGGGGAATTTCATCGCCTTGGTGCATGATTTCATCTACGCGCAGCAATAACCGGCGGCCGAGTGTGCCGCCAGGATGAGATAGGGCAAAATCAGTTTCTGTAAAGCCGCGCTTTTCCAAGAGCGCCATCGCAAGCGCATCACCCATGACGAGTGCTGCGGTGGTACTGGAGGTGGGAGCGAGTCCCAAGGGGCAGGCTTCTTTTTCTACGCTGACATCGATGTTGATCGTTGCGGCCCTGGCCAGAGTGGAATGGGGTTTGCCTGTCAGGGTAATTAGCGGAATATTAAGCCGCTTTACAAAAGGAAGAATGGAGATAATTTCTTCCGATTCGCCCGAATTGGATAACGCTAGCAAGACATCACGCTTGGTAATCATGCCAATATCACCATGCTTTGCTTCACTGGGGTGAATGAAAAAAGCCGGGCTTCCTGTGCTAGCAAAGGTGGCAGCGATTTTTTTGCTGATATGACCGGACTTTCCCACGCCGGTTACGGCAATGCGGCCTTCGCAGCTATGCAGGAACTGGCAGGCTTTGGCAAAGTTCTGATCAATGCGGTCCATCAGTGAGCTGATCATTTTTGCTTCAGTCTCAACGACGGCTCGGCCGAGGTTACAAATTCTTTCAATATCCATCAGCAAATCCTGAATTGACATTTAGTTAGGATGCATTATCTTAGCGTTGCTTGAGGAAGGGGACAAGCTTATTGTCTCCGGCTCCGCAGCCGATGGGGATGAGAAAAATAAGATAGGTTTAGGATGGCTGCTGGGACTTTACCTACTAGCTATTTAAACGTTCATTTGCGAAACTTAGGGTATGCCAGAAAATATAGTTGAAATCAGCAAGATGTCTTTTGCACATGAAAACGGCAATGTCGTTTTCCAAGATGTGGACATCGTCATTCCCCGCGGGAAAATAACGGCCATTATGGGACCGAGCGGAACAGGAAAAACCACTTTATTGCGGCTGATTGGTGGGCAGCTGACCCCTACTAAAGGTGAAATTACTGTTGCGGGCAAAAAAATCCACCAATTATCCTGGAAAGAGTTATACCGACTGCGAAAGCGGATGGGTATGCTGTTCCAGAGCGGCGGTCTTTTTACCCATCTCAATGTCTTTGAGAATGTGGCCTTTCCTCTCCGTGAACATACCAAGTTATCAGAGTCCATGGTGCACACATTAGTGCTAATGAAATTGCAGATGGTGGGTTTACGCGGTGCCGCCTATCTGATGCCAAGTGAACTATCGGGCGGTATGGCAAGACGTGTTGCACTTGCCCGCGCAATTGCACTCGATCCCGAGATTATCATGTATGACGAACCTTTTACCGGCCAAGATCCTATCTCCATGGGTGTGCTGGTAAAACTGATACGTACCCTAAACGGTGCTCTCAATATGACTAGCATTATCGTTTCCCATGATGTGCAGGAAACCTTGAGTATTTCAGACTATGTCTATGTTATTTCAGGCAATAAAATAATAGGGCAGGGTACGCCAGAGGAAATCACACACAAACCTTCAGCGCAGTTGCAGCAGTTTATCCAGGGACTGCCGGATGGTCCTGTGCCTTTTGATTACCCC
The DNA here is from genome assembly GCF_902459475.1 of Aquicella lusitana. NCBI lineage: Bacteria > Pseudomonadati > Pseudomonadota > Gammaproteobacteria > Legionellales > Coxiellaceae > Aquicella > Aquicella lusitana. Next base: position 1,009,233 of record NZ_LR699114.1, read on the forward strand.
GCCAAACCATTGCAGCAGGATTTTCTGGAAGGATTAGCCACATGATAAATAAACTCGCCCTGGTTGGGGCATGGGGGATTGATAACCTCCGCCAGCTTGGGAAAGCAGGTATATTGCTTCAGCGCGTGCTTTTTTTTCCGCCCAATTTTAGAAAAGGGTTCCCGCTGGTGATTCAGCAGATTTATGCGGAAGGGGTCTTATCACTGGTCATTATTGTGGTTTCAAGCTTGTTCATCGGCATGGTGCTTGCTTTGCAGGGCTACCATACCCTTTCCAAGTTTGGTGCAGCGCAACAATTGGGGCCCCTGGTGGCCTTGAGCGTAGTGCGTGAATTGGGCCCAGTAGTGACGGCGATCTTATTCGCAGGACGTGCAGGCTCAGCCGTGACAGCCGAGATTGGCCTGATGAAGGCGACCGCGCAGTTGTCCAGTATGGAAATGATGGCAGTTGATCCGCTGCGACGTGTGATCTCTCCCCGTTTTTGGGGTGGTTTTATTTCAATGCCCTTGTTGACCATCATCTTTAATGTCACTGCCATTTATGGTGCTTATCTTGTGGGGGTTAAATGGCTTGGCCTGGACGCCGGGGTCTTCTGGTCAAATATGCAGTCTTCTGTGGATTTTCGTTCAGATGTTGTAAACGGTCTCATCAAAAGCCTCGTCTTTGGCGTAGCCGTAATATGGATAGCTGTCTCTCAAGGTTATGAGTCTCAACCCACGTCAGCGGGCATTGCCAGTGCAACGACCCGTTCCGTTGTTTATTCTTCACTTGCCGTATTAGGGCTTGATTTTGTATTAACCGCCATGATGATAGGGGAATGGTAATCATGTTGCCTCAACGTTTAATTGAAAGTTTAGTCGGTTTGTTTTTATTGTTTGCTATCATTGCATTGACGGTACTGGCTTTTAAAGTCAGTGGTCTGACCAGTCTTTTTCCTTCAAAAACCTATACTGTTATCGCTTCTTTTGACGATATTGGCGGCCTTAAAGTTCGTTCTTCTGTTAAAATAGGTGGAGTACAGATAGGTGAAGTTTCTGACATTACCCTTGATCCTGTTACTTTCAGGGCGATAGTGAAGATGCGCATTGAAGACCAGTTCAATGATATTCCGGATGATTCCTCTGCAGGTATTTTTACTGCTGGATTATTAGGCGACAATTATATTTCCATCACGCCAATGTATAGTAAAACTTTCCTGAAAGAGGGCAGTCAGATCGAAATAACACGCTCTGCGATGGTGCTCGAAAAACTGATCGGCCAGCTTATCTACAAGATCGGAAACAGCGGAACCGATGGAACCAAACAAAATACTACAGGAAACGGAGACCAACATGCGAATCAATAAACTTGTTGCCACTTTTTTACTCGTTTCATTGGGATGGCTAGTCTCGATGAATGCTTATGCGCAGTCGCGTGCAGTTCAAAGCGATCCCGTGGCGCTGCTGCAATACATTGCAAATAACATGATTGCAGGTTTAAAAGCGAATAAGGCTACGCTTAAGACCAAACCGCAAATCGTTTTTCGTCTGGCCAACCGCTATGTCGTGCCTTACGCAGACCTGCCCGAAATGTCAAGGCGTGTGCTGCCTCCGCAAATATGGAACAGTGCAACACCGTCTCAACGCATGCAGTTCCAAAAAGAGTTTACTACCACACTGATTCGTACTTACGCTTCTGCCTTAACGTCTTATCAAGACCAGACGGTACAGTTTTACCCTATTCGCGGCGGTTATCAGGGATTGCGTACTGTGGAAGTGAGAAGTGAAATTACCGGTTCTGAAACACAACCCATCCAGGTAACTTATCGTCTGATGCGTGTCGGCAGTGTATGGCGTTTGTATGATCTTTCCGTGGAAGGAGTTAGTATGCTTGAAAGCTTTAGATCTCAATATGCCGAGATTTTATCAAGCGGCTCGATGGAACAGCTTTTACAACGCATGTCGCAGCACAATCGCGGACGCTAATCGTTATGGAAAAAAAAATCGCTGACATTCGCATGCAAGGTAACGAGGTTCTCGTTTTGGGAAACCTTAGCTTTTATAATGTTATGTCAGTGTATGAAAAGAGTTTATCTCAACTGGATGCCTGCCCTGAGCTGAATTTTAATTTTTCAGAGCTTAAATCAAGTGATAGCTCAGGGCTTGCGTTAATCATGGAATGGATCAGGCTCGCCAAACAGCGCAATAAGCCTATACGGTTTTCGCATCTTTCCGATGATTTACTATCAATCGCAAGCGTTTCTGGCCTCATCAAACTGATTCCCAAGGCGGAAACAAAAGCTTGATCGTTATGCATACACTCTTTGAGGGAAAATAGCATGATAGAAAAATCTCAAGATGAATCCATTGCTGATGCAATTAATACGATTACCGAGAAACTGGGTTCACTCCTATTGCAGGAATTTTTGAAGTTACCCCAAGACTTGCAGATCAATCTTGTTTTAATAAAATCAGCACAACTGTTGTTAGCAAATATTCTTTGTCAGGTCGCGGCTAATAACGAGGAGCTGGAGAAAATCGCCGATGATCAGGGTGCTGAAATGAAAGAACTTACCTATACCTGTGCGGTGACAGGGTTTTCGAATAAGTTCGACATTAACAAGCATTAAAAAATTCTATTGCACAAGGTTTGATATCGTATACAAGTAAATAAACAAATCCTATATTTCTGGCAAGTAGTTGTCGTTTTTCTTCGTTGAAAGTCGAATGTTTTTCAGAGAGAAGGCGGCGATAAACATCGCGCTCACGGCTAATGATATACAAATAACGATTATCCAGGTGAACCCAAAAACGAATGCTTTTTGCGTAACGAAAGCCATTTGCTTTGCAACGGCTGTGGGGAATGCGTCAAATAATGAAGTTAAAGCTTGTGCTCCTGATGCGGTGTTGTGGACAAGATTGGCTTGTATTGGCGTTAATGTTAGTTTTGATGCGGCGAGTAATTGCGTCAATTTAAGTTTGCTCAAAGTGTTTAACAATGCGCTCGAGAGGGTGATGCCAGCTGAAGCGCCTGCAAATGCCATCGTGAACAGCATACCGGTTACCAGGGCGGATTGATCAGGCGGTGCTATTTGCAAGACGGCGAAATTGGTGGTGGGGAAATGAATAGCATAAGCAATCCCGAATAACATGAGTGAGACAATCAAAAAGACCATGGAGTGGGCTTGAGCTGCACCGATTAATCCTATTAATGACAAGGCAAGAATAAAACAACTGCTAATGATTAAAGATCTTAGGGAAAAATAATTCATTAAGTGTCCGGAAAATGGCGAGAATATTCCCAGAAGAATGGTTGCGGTTAATAATAAGAATCCAGCCTTGTCTGCGCTGAATCCCAAGATATTTTGCATATATAAGCTGATAAAAAACATAAAGACAAAGAACACGTATTGAGCGCAGGTTCTAAGCGAAATGATGCCTATCAAGGCTTTGTGTGTTAATAAATCCAGATGAATCAGAGGATGCTGGCTTCTGGTTTCAATGATAATAAAAATGCTTAATAAAATGAGAGTGAGAAGGAATAATCCCCAAAATTCAACCGACACTATTCCCCATTGAGGAATTTTGTTCAATGTCATTAACAGACAGAATAAGCCTGCAGAAAGCGTAATAATGCCTGGAAAATCAATTCGTACTGATTTTTTTTCGGTCGTTTCGGGGACTAAGATAAGCGCCATCAGGATGGCGAATAATCCGATTGGGATGTTTATGAAAAAAACCCATCGCCAGTTGAGGGAGGAGATTAATAGCCCGCCGACTGTGGGGCCAATGGCCATGGATACCCCTGTTGTTCCTGTTAAAAATCCCAGTGCTAATCCCTTTTGTCTTTGATCAAAGATTAAATAAACCAGCGCCGTTGTAATAGGCACAACCATCGCTATGCCTATCCCTTGACCTACTCGGCTCATGATTAATAATAGGGCGGTTGAAGCAAGTCCTGCGAGAGCAGAAGAAATAACGAAAATGAGTGTGCCAATAATAAATAGGCGGCGATGTCCATACATATCACCCAGGCGGCCGCCAATGGCCATCAATGAAGCCGAGCATAATGTATAGGCGGTGATCACCCACTGTAATGTTCCCAAATTAGTATTAAGATCATTCGCAATGGGTGCCAAGGCCACGTTAACAGCGGTAAAATCAATCCACATCAGCGACCAATCCAGGCAGATCGTAAAAAGAATTAACCATTTTTTCATAAGATATTTATCTGTTATTAAAGGCTAGATAACAATTTATCCCATGCGCTCTCTATAGTGCAAAGGAAAAGATTCGCTTAATGGAAATACGTGCTGGAGATGTTGCTTAGAGAAACCTTATTGACCGAAGTGGCACAGAACGAGCGCTTCAAATTGATAGGTTAACTGGCACTCCCTTATTTAACCCGTTTCCTTTTTCAAGGTGTATTGGCGAAAAAAAACTTTAATTTTCGCTGGGAGATCAAGTTTCTTAATAAGGTAAAAAAACAAAAATAACCAGATAGAAGAATAGACAACAAAAAAGTCAGTCACATGGTGGCTTCCCTCGCTGACGAGAGGTATACACTGCGCGATAATGACAAAGCCCAGAACGAACATCGACAGAATCTGCGCATACGGATAGAATTTTGCCTGGTAGCGCAGAATGCTTGTTCCGCCATGCTGTGGCAAATATTTCCTGCGGAATTGGTAATGACTTAAGGCGATACCAAACCAAGCAATAAAACCGGAAAGTGAGGATATCTGTACTAGATAACCAAAAAGCACACCATTGCCAACGATAGAGGAAACAAAAACCAGCGAGCCGATCAGTGCTGTTGCTATCAGTGCGGCCGTGGGGATCGCATACGGATTGACTTTACTGAAAACGTTGGGCGCTTGCTTGGTTTTCCCGAGATACCACAAAATGCGGGTTGCTGAATACATGCTAGCATTCGCTGCGGAAAGTACAGCGACGAGAATAACAAAATTAATCAGGTCTGCTGCATAGCGTGAAGTGTAGCGGCTAAATATCAGTGTATAAGGACTCATACTGACATTATCCTGATAGCTTAAACGTGGATCGTTGTAAGCGATCAACAGGGTGATAATGCCAATGGATAATACGTAAAACAAGGTTAAGCGCCAGAACACATATTTGATCGAGCGGGGAATAGATGTTTCGGGATTTTGCGCTTCACCCGATGCAACGCCAATCAACTCCGTTCCCTGGAAGGAAAATCCTGCAAAAAGAAACACAGCAATAAACCCGAATGCACCTTGATGGAAAGGAGCATCACCAACTTTCCAGTGCTGAATGCCAAATTGAGGCTGCTGAAATAAGGTAAATAAACCAAGAACAATAAAAATAAGAATGACAGATACTTTGACAAATGACATCAGATATTCAATTTCGCCGAATAACCGGACTGAAAAAATATTACAAAGAAAAATACCGGCAAAGAATACAATGGAGAAGAGGATGCTATTTACTTGGGGAAACCAATATCCCATGATTAACGAAGCGGCGGAAATTTCAGCGGCAATCGTGATGGCCCAATTTAGCCAGTAATTATAGCCCATTGCCGTACCAAAGGATCTGCCTACGTATTGAGAGGAATACTCACAAAAAGTACCTGAAGTCGGTTTGAATACACTCATTTCAGCAAGGCTGGTCATTAAAAAGTAAACGATAATGGCCATCAAACTATAAGCGAGCAGGGCGCCGCCGGGGCCACCAATGGAAATGGCATACCCACTTGCTAAAAAAATCCCGGTGCCAATCGATCCGCCTATGGCAATCATATTAAGATGCCGGGTTTGCAACCCGCGTGAAAGCTCAGTACTCATAGTGTGAATCCATACGCGCTGTGTCGGTATTTAAGTATTAGATTAGTTATACCGTTGAAATATTAAGGATCTATTAATATGCGGCCATTGCTTCTTGGCCATCAAACCTTTATCGACTCTACTTCAGATTGATGTCAGTCGCAATCGAAAAATGGGTAGTAAAAACAGTGTTTACTATTTATGATCCAATGGCTCTACCCTAAGGAAAATAATTTTTAAAAATTCATTCGCAGATATCATTTCTGCAACTTGGTGCCATCCCTATGAACTGACAAATTTAAGCCTCTTCTTTGTTGATTACCAAAAAGATCGCACTGGGTCCGCGCAATACATTCAGCAATAATGGCTTGTCTGTCTTGGCAACAGCCATTTTAAGTTCGTCAATATTTTTGACTTTCTGCTGATTCACGGAGGTGATCACATCACCAGCTCGTAAGTCGGAATGCCAGGCATTACTGTCTTGTTCAACGGACACAACCAATACGCCAAGCACATTGCCATGAATGGGGCTTAACAGGCTGAAATCCTTTAATCCCACGCCATATAAAAAGGGATTGGCGCGTTCAATGAACTGTTTGCGTTTTTTAGGATCGGAAAGCTGTACGTTTATCGTCATATGTTTTTTGTGACGAATGATGTCAATATTCGTTTTGGAATCCACACGCAAAAATCCGATGGTGTTCACCACATCGCTCGCGTTTTTGATAGGACTGCCATTGACGGCTGTGATGATATCACCGATCTCAATGCCTGCTTGCTGGGCGGGGGAATCCGGTAAAACTTGCGTGACGGCGGCGCCTTTTTCAATCTCAAGATTGAATGCATTGGCGAGTTCCGGCGTGATATCCTGTGCGCCAATACCCAATACACCGCGTTTAACATTGCCGTATTCGATCAGCTGATCCATCACACTTTTGGCCATGTTGACCGGGATGGCAAAGCCAATGCCGATACTGCCGCGATCTGGCGAAAGAATAGCTGTGTTGATGCCGACCAGCTCACCTTGCATATTAATCAGCGCGCCACCCGAATTGCCCGGGTTGATAGGCGCATCCGTTTGAATAAAGTTTTCATAACCTTCTATGCCTAGGGTGGTACGACCCAGCGCACTGACAATGCCGGAGGTAACGGTTTGATTGAGCAGGCCAAAAGGGTTACCGATCGCAGCAACAAAATCACCTACTTTCAGCTTGTTTGAATCCGCGATAGGTACTGCTATCAGGTTTTTGGCTTTTATCTGCAGCAAAGCGATATCGGAAGGCTTGTCGAGCCCGATGATTTTGCCGGTATAGTGGCGGCCATCGCTTAACGTCACTGTGACAGACTGGGCATCGTTAATAACGTGGGCATTGGTAAGAATATATCCTTTTTGTGCATCAACAATGACTCCGGACGCAACCGAAGTAAACGTGCCAGGCAACGCCTGTTCACCTTCCGCGCCTTTGCTGCGCCGCTGTTTTTGAATCTCGCGTAGTGTTTCAAAATCTGTGACCTTGATAAGCGCTTTAACGCTCACCACGGCGGGCAGGACTTTTTGCAGCATTGGTGCAAGGCTGGTATCGATTGGCGTAGCCGAAAAGCTGGCCGTGCTCATGACCGGAACACAGGCAAGGAAAAAGAAGAAACTCAAGATAGCATGTCCAAGTCTTTTCATACGACGTTCTCTCTCAATGATGCGGTTTTATTAAAGATCGCCAGTTAACTTGATCTTTTTTCTAGGATTTCCACAACCCGTTATACTAGCATGTCTTATGGAGTATGTGTCGATTTTTTTCTCTTGGCAACCCTGCAGATGAATGGGTTGTCGCAGCGTAAAAGCAGTTTACAGACGCCATATCAGGCTGGCCATGCGGCCTGTTTTGCCTTTGTCTCGGCGGTAGGAAAAGAATAAATCCGCCTGCGTGTAAGTGCAAAAGTCTCCCCCATAAATCTGGGTAACGCCCTGATGGCGAAGCCGTATCCGGGCGAGTGTATAGAGATCAGCCAGCCATTTTCCCGGCCGTTGGGGCAGGAAGGCCGCCGCTGACTCAGGGTGTTTTTGTACAAAGGCATCATACACGTCCTGACCCACTTCAAATTTTTGAGGGCCAATAGCGGGGCCAAGCCAAACTAGCAGGTCGGCCGCTGGCTGCCGCATGGCTTTCAGGGTCGCCTCGATGATACCGCTTGCAAGGCCTCGCCAACCGGCATGAATTGCGGCGACATGCGAGCCCTGTTTATTACAGACAAGCACAGGCAGACAATCCGCAGTCAGAATAGCGCATACCTGTCCTGGTTGGTCGGTGAAAGTAGCATCAGCCTCTTTTTTACTGTTTTCTGGCGTTGCCGCAATAGCGACATTGCTGTGCGTCTGCGTTATCCAGACAGGTTCACTGGGCAATTGTAATAAGGTTTTTAACCGTTGATTTTCATTCTCGCTGCCGGCATAAAAACCAGGATGCATATCATGATAAGGTTGGCGCTCGCCCCAGCTGTCACGTACTGTTGTATAAGCTTTTACAGAGGCAGGAACAGGCCAGTCGGGCTGTATAAACTTCATTGGCGACTCCTCTTCATATCTTCTCTCAATGCGCTGATTAACGCCTTCATATCACTCGGTAACTCAATTTCCCACCGTATAAATTCACCTGTTTCCGGGTGGGTCAGGCCTAATGCGTAAGCATGGAGTGCCTGGCGCTTAAATTGACGTAGTTGTTGAATGAGTTCGGGCTGCATGCCTTTGGCTAGTTGCACACGTCCGCCATAAGTGGCATCACCTACAATGGGATGATGAATATGCGCCATGTGAACTCGAATCTGGTGGGTGCGACCGGTTTCCAGTCGCAGCTTAAGGCGGGTGTGTGCGCGGAATTTTTCAGCGACCCGATAATGGGTAACGGATTGCTTCCCTGACTCTGTCACCGCCATGCGTTTACGCTGGAGGCCGTGGCGGCCAATAGGTGCATCTACCGTCCCGCCGCTGATCAATGTGCCCCATACGATCGCCTGGTATTCTCTTAGCAGCGTACGTTTTTTGAGCTGATGTGACAAATCTTTTAACGCTGCAGGCGTTTTAGCGATTACCAGTAGACCTGATGTATCCTTGTCCAGACGATGCAAGATACCCGCGCGCGGCAAGGCCTGTAAGGCAGGGGCATGATGCAGTAGCGCATTTAAGAGCGTACGATCTGCGTTCCCCGCGCCGGGATGAACGACGAGTCCGGCAGGTTTGTTAATCACAATGAGTGCTTCATCTTCATAAACAATGGAGAGTGGGATTGCCTGAGCTTCCCATACGGGTTGTGGCTTGATCACCACTTCTACCGATATCATTTCACCGCCTTTCACGCGTGTTTTGGCTTTGACAGGCTGGCCATTCATCAGGATGGTCCCTGCCTCAATCCATTCTTTTATTTGTGTGCGCGAAAAATCAGGCAGCAACTTGGCTAAAGTCTGATCGAGTCTCTCATCTTTATGTGTTTCTGGAATAATAAGGGTCTGTTTCATAACTTCGTGAATGATGACAGAATTTAGTTTACAATGCACCTCTTTAAGGAGACAGTGGCCGATATACCGTGGTCATAAGATACCAGAATAAAAAATTTTAGTGTCGTAGGTGCTTTATTCATGAAAAGAATTCTCAGTTTGCTATGCTTGACAGGCGTAACAGTGGCCTTGCTTGCTTCGTGCTCGACGGCGACCGATCCTTCCGAAGCTTATAAAGACGAAACCCCGCAGCAAATTTTTCAATATGGCAAATCCGCTTTGCAAAATAAAAGCTATGGCGAAGCGATCAAGCGTTTTGAAGCGCTGGATGTGCAGTATCCTTTTGGCCCGCAAACAGAGCAGGCGCAGCTTTATCTTATCTATGCCTATTACATGAAAGAAGAATATGCGCTAGCACAAGCGGAGGCGGATCGCTTTATACGCATACATCCTGCCAATCCGAATGTTGATTATGCTTACTACATGAGAGGACTCTCAAGTTATTATCAGAACATGGGTTTTCTTGAGCGCTTTTTCTCTGTTGATCTTGCGACACGCGATTTGACCCAAATTCAGAAATCATATAATGATTTTAATGAACTGGTCACGCGATTCCCCAATAGCAGATACACACCCGCTGCCTATCAATATCTAATTTATCTGCGCAATGTGATGGCGAATCATGAGCTGCAGATTGCGCAATATTATTATAGCCGTAAGGCTTATGTGGCTGCAGTCAATCGCGCAAGCAGTGTGGTTGCCCACTATCAGGGCGCGCCTGCCGTAGTAGATGCGCTTATCGTGATGGCGAAAGCCTATAACAAACTGGGGATGACTAAACTCGAGCAAGATACGCTGACTGTGCTGCGGTATAATTACCCGAATGTTACGGTAGACATGGGTTCATAACGTAAGAAGATCAAAAAAAAAACAGTTATCAATCGTTAAGCGGTTTTAAATCGTTTCCTCATGCCGTCGTCCCGCTGCTAGTCAGCGGGAGCGATGCTTACAAGCTTACAATAAGTCAGCATATTGGCTGAATGGTTATCACGTTATTCTCAGAATGATGGATGGTTGGCGCAGTGAGTTTGCTTACATAATCATATGCGTTTTTAAACATAGCCTCATTTAATAATTTTTTACAATTTTCAAAGCGTCTTTGCTCATATTGCCGCAAATTTTCAAGGCTATCCTGCATATTGTTGTTGGCAATCTGTACCCATGTCCACAAGGCGGCCCAAAGTTCAACGACTGGTTTGTAGAGTAGGAAACGTTGATAAGCTTCATTTGCCCAGGTACCAAAATAGTAGAGAAATAACTGGTGATCCTGAGATTCAGTAAACTCGCCTTCACATGAAGTATTGGCAAGGTCCCACACGGGATCGTTATTGCCGGAATATTCCCAGTCAATCAACTTCATTTCACCGTTAGATTTGATAAAATTACCCGGTGTGGTGTCATTATGACAGGGAACTTTCTTGATATTCAGTGCACAAAAAAGTCTTTCCAGTTTGTTCATGGTCTCCATGACTATTTCGTATGCCGGGGGAAGGGCAACTTGTTTTTCTTTGAGCAGCGCGAGCATTTTTCTGTTTCTCGCAAAGACGTCGATATCATTGCTGAATTGCTTACTGCACCCGTGAACGATCTTAAGGACATGCGCTGCTTTTTGGAGATTTTTGGCATCCTTGAATAACTCAGGCGTCATGGGTTTAGGATTGGGAAGGTAGTGCGTAATCTGATTACCTTTTTTACCTGCATAGGCGACTGGCGCTGCAATGCCTAAGCGTACAGCGATGGCAACATTATATGCTTCAGCCTCGCGATCAATAAAACGATCAGAATGGATGCCTGGCCGTCTCCCGACGAAAGCCTTTCCTGCTGTTGCAAAAAAAATGGAGGTATTCGTCAGGCCACCACCGAGTTTTTTAATTTCCATGATTTGATTGGGCGCTTTATTAGCAAAATCACTCGCCTGGCTTAGTACACTGAACAGCGTTTTTTTGATTGGGTCTTGATTGATAACTCTGTTCCAGTCTTTATTCACAGCGGGCGCGACTGTGATGAATGTCTTGATATCAATATAGCTGAATAATTTAACAGCAAGATCATCAGGAAAATCAGGATTTAGTTTGCCAAAGAAATTAGCCATGCTAGTTCAACCTTTAAAGCCACTTGTTATTGGATAGCGCCAGTCTTTACCAAATGATTTATGATTAATGCGGGGTCCGATGGCGGCTTGTCGTCGTTTATATTCATTTTTATGAATCAGGTTAACTACCTTTTTTACCGTTCCGGGGTTGAAGCCCTGACCTATGATTTCGTCAATGCTCTGTCCCTGATTGAGATAACATTCGAGTATTTTGTCTAAAAGCGGATAGGGCGGAAGGCTGTCCTCATCTTTCTGATTGGGTGCCAATTCGGCTGTGGGCGCTCGCACAATGGTACGTTCAGGAATCACCGGATGAAGCGTATTGCGGTATTTCGCCAGATCATACACGCGGGTTTTGGGAATGTCTTTTAGCACTGCAAAGCCGCCTGCCATATCACCATAGAGCGTGCAGTAACCAACCGCGATTTCACTGCGGTTGCCAGTGGTAAGGACCATGTGACCGTATTTATTGGAAAGCGCCATAAGAATAATGGCACGGCAGCGCGCCTGAATATTTTCTTCTGTCACATCTGGGTTCCGTCCTGTAAATGCAGGGGCAAGCGATGTCAAAAAACTTTTATAAACAGGCTCGATGGAAATGGTTTCAAGCTTAACGCCTAAATGTTGTGCCACATTTTCTGCATCTTCCCGGCTGATGTCGGCAGAAAAACGGGACGGCATAAAAATGGCTCGGACCCGATCTTTGCCCAATGCGTCTACTGCAATTGCTAATGTAAGCGCTGAATCAATACCACCGGAGACGCCTACCAGCACGCCGGGAAAATAATTTTTTTCAATATAATCGCGTAATCCCAGCACGAGTGCCTGATAAATTTTTTCATTCTGCTCCGAAAGAGTGATGGCTGCGGAAGCCATGCGCGATTGGTCACTTGTAAAATCAATATCGACAGGTAAAAGCGTTTCATTGAAAAAGCCTGCAAATTGGCATAGCTTGCCTTCCTGATCTATTGTCATGGAGCCGCCGTCAAATATGAGTTCATCCTGTCCGCCCGTATTATTAACATAAATAATCGGTATCCTGTTTTCTTTAGCGCGTCCGGATAAAACAGCCATGCGCTGTTCGTGTTTATTGACTTCAAAGGGTGATGCGTTGGGAGAAAGAATCAGTCGGGCACCTTTTGCGGCGGCGAGCTGTACAGGTTCCGGGAACCAGATGTCTTCGCAAATAACCAAGCCGGTTGGAATACCTTTTATGGGTACCACGCAAGGTGTATCACCAGGCGTAAAATAACGGTACTCGTCAAATACGCCATAATTGGGAAGGTGTCTTTTTGCATAGGTTCCTAATATTTCGCCATTATAAATTAACGTGCAAGCATTATATAAACCTCGGGCAGTGGATTGCGGATGACTAACAAGACAATAGATGCCGCGGATTTCTGCAATGAAAGTTTGCAGGGCTGTCTCGGCTTGTTGAATAAATGCTTTTCGTAGCAACAAATCTTCGGGTGGATAACCCGTGATACTTAATTCAGGAAAGACGATGATGTCGGCCGACAGTGCATCGCGTGCAGTTACTGCTGCTTTGATATGTTTTTGCAGGTTTCCCTCTATATCGCCGACCTTCAAATTAAGCTGAGCAAGCACAATACGTAATTTAGCCATTTTATTCTCGCTTTTTTAGTCTTGTATTACAAAATAATGGTGATGATTATGATCCAGAAAAAGATGATTATTTTTGGCATTGGATTCATCTGTCACAATCAAGACACTGCAATGATTATAGTCCTTTAGGCAACTATCAACGATTATGCCACAAGGTTTTATGTCATTCTGGTGCTGGTAATAAATAGTTGCGCCGGGTTTGGGAGGATCCTGGCTGATCAGCTCGGCATGGTAAAGATGATTCTTGAGCTTTCCTTTGTAGTGCATACGGGCGATGATTTCTTGCCCTGTATAACAGCCCTTTTCAAAGCTGACAGCTTGTAACGCGGGCAGGTTAATTTCGTGCGGAAGCAATTTGGCTGTCGTTTCAGGATAAATCGCAGGAAGATGGTCAGCAATATCAAGACATTTCCAGGCATTGGCTGAGGCAGGTTCCGCTTGGCTGCTTAAAAATGCGAGATGTGTTTTTATCGCTTCAGCCGGGCCAAAGATAATATGTCTTAAAGGTGAAGAAGGCATGTTTATACACATCAGATCGTTGAAAGAAGCAATGGTTTTTATCGAGCCTGCATAACCGTTTATGAGGTAGTTGTCACTCACATCGGCTAACGTGGCTTTGTAAAAAATAGCGTATTTTTTTAATGCTGCAAGTGCGACGGGAACATGATCGTGCGGCATGAGTAGATAATAAGCGTCCTTTGACCGATAGAGCCAAAACAGGCTAATAATCCGGCCCTGGGGGTTACAATGTGCGCCTAGTCTGCTTTGTGTTGGTGATATTTTTTCAACGTCGCAGGTAAGTTGGCCTTGTAATAATCGGGTTACATCGGGACCGCTTGCTTTTAATACACCATAAGTATGCAAGTTAAACAGGCGACTTGGGGCAACGGCTGTGTTCATCGGTCAGTCAATTTCCTCGTCAAAAATGTTATGTGCAAAATGGTCTTATCTGTTTTTTTCTGCCAGCCAAAAAGCTTCTGGCGACAGCTTTTAATTCCAATATCAGTATCGCTTAAGGAAATACAACACTGTCATCCTGAGATCCTTCGCTTCGCTCAGGATGACAAATTATGAACATCCCTGAAAAATGGCCAAAGTCCAATTAAAAAAGAGCGCCATTGAATTCCAATATGATAAATAAAATAGCATCATTCTTCTACGAAGTTGTTGCCATCTCTCATCAACCCCTATAAATTCCCTCTTAAACTTGCCGCTTGCTATAGTTATAAAAGGAGGTGGAGATAAGATGGCGAAGAAAAAAGCATTAATTATGGTTGACTTACAAAATGACTTTTGTGAGGGCGGTCATTTGGCTGTTCCAGGGGGAGATGAAGTGATTCCCCTCGCTAATCAGCTGCAGGATTATTTTGACTTGGTAGTGGCGACGCAGGATTGGCATCCCCAGGATCATATGAGCTTTGCAAGCAACCATCCCGCTTATGGTATTGGTGATGTCATCGTTGTGGATGAGATTCCTCAAGTGCTCTGGCCTGATCATTGTGTGCAGCATAGCAAGGGTGCGGAATTCCATCCTGATCTCAACACGCAAAAAATTGAGAAGATTTTTCATAAAGGAACAGATAAAAAAATTGATAGCTACAGTGCGTTTTTTGACAATGCGCATCGCCGCTCCACAGGGCTCGGCGAATACTTGCGAAGCAAGGAAATTGAGGATGTATACATCATGGGGCTGGCGACAGATTATTGCGTCAAATATTCATCACTTGATGCAGCTCATCTTGGTTTTAATGTGTATGTCATTGAAGATGCATGTCGGGGCGTTGAACTGAATCCGGGCGATGTTGCCCGCTCATGGGAAGAAATGCGCGAGTCAGGTGCCCATGTTGTTCACTCAAGTGATATTCTCAAGGCCGACGAAGGCACGCCCGCCCGCCTCTAAAGCCATTTAATAATCTCAGCAGGTTGATGAATATACCCATCAGCCTGCCACTCAAATGGATTCTCCTTTTCACCAATGTAACCATACAAAGCCACCAGTGAGCGGGTACCCGCTGCCTTACTGGCAATCATGTCATTCATGGCATCGCCTATGTATATGCATTCTTGAGGATCTTGATTTAGCAGCTCGCAAGCGTAACGGATGGGTGCCGGATCCGGTTTGGCAGCTGGCAAGGAATCACCGCAAATGACACATTGCGGGCGTTTTTCGAAGTTCAAAGCCTTAAGCAATGCGAAGGTTTGTCTGCTGAGTTTGTTTGTTACGATACCCCAGGAAATCCGGTGTTGATCCAGGTGATTTAATACATGATCAATGTCAGGAAATAACCGTGTTGAGTCTGCCAAGTGGTTCTGGTAAAGCTCAAGAAAACGTTCACGCAAGGCAGGGAAGGCAGGATCGTTTTCTTCAATACCAAGTACCTTCTTCACCATGGCTTTGGAGCCATGGCTAATAATAGGGCGTATTTCTGACAAGGGCATATCTGTAAAACCCTGTTCCTGGCGCAGCCGGTTTAATGCATAAACGAGGTCCGGTGCGGTATCAAGCAGGGTACCATCCAGATCAAATAAAACCGCGCGTGTGGTGATTGTCGTCATAATGATTTTCTGGCGTAAAAAAGATAGTTAACGGAAATATCATCTGTGAGTTTAAATTGCTGCGAGAAAGGTTGATAAGAAATGCCTTTCACTTCTTGCGGCATTAATCCTGCTTCTCTTGTCCATGCAGAGAGCTCAGAAGGGCGAATGAATTTAGCATAATCATGTGTATTTTTTGGCAGCAGTTTCAGAATATATTCTGCTCCTAAGATGGCAAAAAGATAGGCTTTAGGATTGCGGTTCAGTGTGGAAAAAAAGAGGTGGCCGCCAGGTTTTACAAGTGCTGCGCATGCGCGTACGATGGAGGCGGGATCCGGTACATGTTCCAACATTTCAAGGCAGGTCACGGCATCATAATAAGCAGGACGTTCGGTAGCAATGGTTTCTGCTTGGGTATGCAGATATTCTACCCGCATGCCGGATTCCAGTTGGTGCAGCTTTGCCACTTCAATTAACGATTTATTCATGTCAACGCCGGTTACTTGCGCGCCTTTTGCGGCCATGCTTTCCGAAAGGATGCCTCCGCCACAGCCTATATCAATGACAGTTTTTCCATTCAGATCAATTTTTTCCGATATATAACCTAATCTTATAGGGTTTATCTCATGCAATGTCTTAAGATCCCCGGTGGGATCCCACCAGTGTGCTGCCAGCGAAGCAAATTTTGCTAATTCCTGCTGGTCGTAATTTTCATTCATATCATCTATCCTGGCATTAAAAAATGGTGCGGTTTTTTTTGAGAAAATGTTGTGTCAAATGCATGCCGTCTTTGTTTATTTTACGCTGGCGGGCTTGCGTTCTATCCATTCGATTTCAAAAAAAATTTAATTTTCTCAAGTATTAATCTTGCCTGTGCAAGGAGTATAAGTTTATCATTTATTGCGCGGGCCAATCAAAGCACTTCAACTGGTAAAGGGAATTTGATATGAAACAGAAATATTTCGCAATAGCCGTTTTGACTGCCTTTCTGCCGTTCGGTGCGAGCGCACAGGACCAACAGGGAACCATGCCATCAGGCCCACCGCCCGGCCAAATGCCCCAAGGTCAAAACCAATCTTCCCCCTCTGAGCAAATTTCCCCTGCTCAGGGCGATACACCCCCGGGCACTCCAATTGAAAGCAAAAGCGCGGGCGGCGAGAGCCAGATGACGATTATTGATGCCTCAGGGAACTTGAAAATAGTCGAAAAACCTAAGCAGGATGGACAGGATGCCCAACCCCAACCGGATCAAGGCCCTTCCTCAGTCTCTACGCCCCCGGATGCATCGGCTACGCCGATTACTCCTTCTTCGCCGCCCTCTGCTCCATCAGACATTTCGCCGTCGGTGCCAGCACAGCCTGCTCAACCCCCGCAGCCGCCTTCGCCGCCAGCAGATGAGCTTCCGCCGGGCATGCCTACGCCCCCTGCTGGTGCGCCCCAGCCGAGTCCTCAGCCGTTTGGGCCTACCGCGCCTGCTCAATCGCCGATGCCGCAACCTATGCCGGGATCGGGCCCCACAGGAAGTCAGCCAGCAGGATCTTAGTCGTTGAAAGTTTGTGTCGGGCTGTGTAAATGTTATTTTTCAGAAAACCCTGTTATGGCAGGGTTTTTTTCTTTATCGGGAGAATACGATGTCAGAATCATTAGTCATACAAAAATCCAGACAGGAACCGCAAACCATCTACCTTAAGGATTACCAGGTGCCCCCTTATCTGGTTGATGAAATCAATCTTGATTTTGAACTTCATGAAGATGAAACATTGGTTAAATCAATACTGAAAATACGGCACAACCGTCATAGCCCGGATAAAACAAGAAAATTAATATTGAACGGCGAGGAATTAATACTGGTTTCAGTTTTGTTAAATGGCGAAGCACTTTCAAGCGATCAATATGAAGTAACAGACCAGAACTTGATTATTCCTGATGTGCCCGATAGTTTTGATTTGACGATTACCACGAAAATTTATCCGCGCAAAAATACTGCGCTAAGCGGCCTTTATAGCTCTGCAAACGCATTCTGTACTCAGTGTGAAGCGGAAGGATTCAGGCGCATTACCTATTTTCCGGACCATCCAGATGTGCTGGCGCGTTACACGACAACAATTACAGCTGATGCTGCACGTTATCCTTATCTGCTGTCTAATGGCAATTTAGTGGATTCAGGAAAACGGAGCGATGGTCGTCACTGGGCAAAATGGGAAGACCCGTTTAAAAAACCCAGTTACCTGTTTGCGCTGGTGGCAGGCGATTTTGACCTGATTGAAGATCAATTCACGACACAATCAGGACGCAATATTTTATTACATATTTATGTCGAAAAAGGATACGCAGATCAAGCTCATCATGCCATGTATGCGCTTAAAGAAGCCATGCGCTGGGATGAGAAAGCCTATGGCCGCGAGTACGATCTTGATATTTATATGATCGTAGCCATTAGCGATTTCAACATGGGGGCGATGGAAAATAAAGGTCTGAATATCTTTAATACCAAATATGTTTTAGCCAAACCGGAAACAGCTACCGATGATGATTACATCCATATCATGTCTGTTGTGGGTCATGAGTACTTTCATAACTGGACAGGAAACCGTGTAACTTGTCGTGACTGGTTTCAATTAAGCCTGAAAGAAGGCCTGACTATTTTCCGCGATCAGAGTTTTACAGAAGACGTGCTCTCGCGTGCAGTGATGCGTATACGCGATGTAAACCATTTGCGTGAAATCCAGTTTCCTGAAGATGCAGGTCCCCTGGCGCATCCTGTGCGTCCAGAGTCTTATATTGAGATTAATAATTTTTATACTTCCACCGTGTATAACAAAGGCGCAGAAGTATTGCGCATGTTGCAAACCATTCTAGGTCCTGCTTTGTTTCGCAAAGGCATGGATTTGTATTTTGCCCGTCATGATGGACAGGCTGTCACCATCGAAGATTATGTTAAAACGATGGAAGATGTTTCAGGCATTAACCTTGCACAATTCAGGCTTTGGTACAGTCAGGCAGGTACACCGATCGTCACCGTACAAGGTGATTATGATTTCAAGAAGCAGCAGTATACATTGACACTTCAACAAACCTGTCCGCCGACACCGGACCAGGCTTATAAAAAACCTATGCATATACCAGTCAAAATGGGATTGCTGGATCAAAAAGGTCATGCGATTCCACTGCAATTAAACGACGAGCCGTTTGAGACGGAAAAAGTATTGCATCTGACAACGCCTTCGCAAACTTTTCGATTTAATAATGTGCCTTCGCAACCCATTCCTTCGCTGCTGCGCAATTTTTCCGCGCCAGTCAAGTTGAAGTATGCTTATTCCGATGAGGAATTGTTATTTTTATTCAAGCATGACACGGATGCGTTTAATCGTTGGGAAGCAGGCCAGCAGTATATGCTAAGGCTTATTTTGCAACTGGTTCAGGATTACACGCAGGAAAAAACACTGCATTTACCGCAAGACATGTTGGATATCTTTGCTTTTATTCTTAAGCAGGATACAAATGACAAGCTGATGATTGCAGAAATGCTGGTTTTACCGTCGGAGCGATATATAGGCGAGCAGATGAATGTCATTGATGTCGATTCTATTCATGCAGTGCGTGAATTTATTTTGGCGCAAACAGCTTATCAGCTGCATGCGTTACTGCTCGAGACTTATCATCAGTACCATGATCCGGCGGGAGAATACCGCTTCAACATGGAAGCGGTAGGCAAACGTCAGCTTAAAAACCTCTGTCTTTCTTATTTAATGCATCTGCCTCAATACGATGAGCTAGGCATGCAGCAATTCGAAGCTTCGCTCAAGTCAAACATGACAGACACGCTGGCTGCTTTAACGGCTTTATCTAATATTGATTCGCCACTGCGTACAAAAGCCCTGGATCAATTTTATGCGGTATGGCAGCAGGATGCGCTGGTGGTTGATAAATGGTTTGCGATACAGGCTGCGACCAAGCTGCCGATCGCGTTGCCGCAAGTAAGAAAGCTCATGCAGCACGAGGCGTTTGATATTAAAAATCCCAACAAAGTCTATTCCTTGATTGGTACATTTGGACATCGCAATGCCATCCGTTTCCATTCACTGGACGGAGAAGGCTACGCTTATCTACGCGAAGCTGTGCACCAGTTAGACAAGCTGAATCCGCAGGTCGCTGCGCGCATGGTAAAACCTTTGACTACCTGGAAGCGGTATGATAAAGAACGGCAAGAGTTAATGCGGGAACAATTGGAATTGCTCCTGCACGATAAGAAACTATCCACGGATTTATATGAACTGGTTACTAAAAGCCTTGAATAGGGGTGCGTTATGACACTTAAAAATACCCGTCTTGAATCAGATAGTATGGGGACCATTGAAGTTCCTGCAGATAAATATTGGGGCGCTCAAACCCAGCGCTCCATCGAACATTTTGCGATTGGGCGTGATGTCATGCCCAGGGAATTAATTCGCGCATTTGGCATTTTGAAAAAAGCGGCGGCGATAACCAATCATGAGCTGGGATTGATGAAAAAAGAGACGATGGAACTCATCGTCAAGGCTGCAGATGAAGTGATCGCAGGCCGGTTCGATGACCAATTTCCGTTAAAGGTTTGGCAAACGGGAAGTGGCACGCAGACCAACATGAATGTGAACGAAGTGATTAGCAATCGCGCGATTGAAATAGCGACAGGCAAAATAGGGGGCAAAGATCCCGTTCACCCGAATGATCATGTTAATCAATCCCAATCTTCAAATGATACGTTTCCCACCGCTATGCATATTGCGGCGGCTGAAGCAGTAGTACACATTTTATTGCCGGCTATTCAGGAACTACGCGATGGTTTGGCCGAAAAACAAAAACAGTTTTCACATATTATTAAAGTAGGACGAACTCATTTACAGGATGCCGTACCGCTTACCCTGGGACAGGAATTTTCCGGTTACGTGGCACAACTGGATGCAGCCATGGCAAACATTAAAGCGACACTGCCGGGTCTTTTCGAGCTTGCGATTGGTGGTACTGCCGTTGGCACCGGATTAAATGCCCATCCGCAATTTGCCGAGAAAGCGGCGGCGGCAATTGCTAAGCTGACCGGGTTGCCTTTTGTGTCTGCTCCCAACAAGTTTGCTGCCCTGGCTGCACACGATGCGTTTGTGTTTGCGCATGGCGCGCTTAAAACTCTGGCTTGCGCGCTCATGAAAATAGCCAATGATGTTCGCTGGCTGGGCTCGGGCCCGCGTTGCGGCTTGGGAGAGTTGATTTTACCTGCCAATGAGCCAGGTTCTTCGATCATGCCAGGCAAGGTGAATCCAACACAGTCAGAAGCCATGACAATGGTTTGTGTTCAAGTCATGGGCCATGATGCCGCTATTGGATTTGCAGATTCGCAAGGTAATTTTGAACTGAATGTTTTCAAGCCAGTCATTATCCATAACTTCATGAATTCAATACGACTGTTGTCTGACTCTGCACGGATGTTTAATAAATATTGCGTAAAGGGTCTGGAAGCAGATGAACGTGCCATAAATGAATCGGTGCATAATTCTCTGATGCTAGTGACAGCACTCGCGCCTAAGATCGGTTATGACAAAGCGGCCCAGATTGCGCATAAAGCCTGGCACGATGGTACATCGTTGCTGGATGCTTGTCTGGCCCTCGGTTATTTGAGCGAGAAAGAGTTTAAAGAACTGGTGCGCCCCGAGGACATGGTAGGACCTAAAAAGGGATAAATAACAATGTCTTGCCAGCAAAAGCTGGCAAGACAACAGTGGTAGTAGTGGCGGGGTGGGACGATGGTGAGGGGTTATCGCAATGCCGGTATCAGACCTGCCAGGCCATTTGCCAGCATACCCACGGCAATTGCCATAATAATCATCCCCATGATACGGGTAATCATTTTTATCACGGATTCACCCACAAATCTTGCAATCGTGCTTCCGTAATACAAAATCAAGAACATGCCGAGCGCGAGAACAATACAAAGCAGGGATAGCCAGACTTTAAAGAAAAGATTCGGATAGTCATTTGAGGCGATTACCAGCGTACTGATTGCACCAGGGCCTATAATGATGGGCAGGGCAAGGGGAACAATAGCAATAGAGCTGCGTTCCTCGGCCGCAATATCATCTTCCGGTGTGTGGTTGATAGGGCTTTCTTTTGATTGCAACATCGAAAGACCGGTCAACAGAAGAATAATACCGCCAGCAAAACGAAAAGAATCAATCGTAATGCCTAATATATCCAGCAGCTGGCTGCCAATCCAGATACTTATCACCATGATGATGGTAATGGCCAGGCCGCATTTAATAGCGGTTTTTCGTTGATGGATAACGGGATAACGGTGGGTTAATTGAAGGAAAATGGATAAAGAACCCAGCGGGTTCATCATGATGATCATGGCCACCAGAAATTTCACTGTGTCAGCGTATGTCACAAAACTCACTCTCTTTGTGTTTTAATTTTTGCCCCGCACCTGATGCAGGGAGCCTATGCACATTTCTTCAAGGGCAGCCTTGAAGAAGCGCGCTAAAACTTATGGAATCATCATAGCGAAGGAGAATAAGAATTGCTAGGATAGGCATCATTTGATAGAAAAAGAGAGGGATAACCAGTTTTGCTGGTCCAAGGGTGTAGTGGATTAAAACTACGGTATTTAGGCGCAATTAATAAAGACGAAGGTTAATGCTATGCGTAAGGTATTCAATTTTAGCGCTGGTCCGGGCGTGCTGCCAGAAGAAGTCCTGCTCCAGGCTCAGGCAGAAATGCTGGACTGGCAGGGGCTCGGCATGTCGATTATGGAGATTGGCCACCGGGGGCACGAGTTTGAGGAAGTGGCAAAAAAGGCTGAAGCGAGTTTGCGGGAGCTGATGTCCATTCCCGAAAATTATCAGGTTCTCTTTTTGCCGGGCGGGGCAACGAGCCAGTTTGCCATGGTGCCTTTAAACTTGTTTAACGAGAAAAAAACAGCTGACTACGTTGAAACCGGGCTCTGGTCCCGAAAAGCGGTAACTGAAGCGAAGCGTTATGGTAAAGTCAATATTGCTGCCCATGCTGAATACCAAGGCCAGCTTGCTTATATTCCCTCGCAAGAAAGCTGGACGTTGAGCGAAGAGGCGGCCTATGTGCATTACACACCTAACGAGACCATTGACGGGCTAGAGTTTCAGTGGGTGCCCAAAACAGGCGCTGTACCGCTGGTTGCAGATATGACCTCCATGATTTTATCGCGGCCTGTTGATGTGAAGCAGTTTGGGGTGATCTATGCTGGAGCACAGAAGAACATTGGCCAAGCAGGTTTGACAGTAGTGATTGTCCGGTCTGATTTGATTAAGGAACCCTTGCCGTTTACTCCCACGCTTTATAGCTATAAAACCATGTCGGAACATCACTCCCTCTACAATACGCCGCCTACCTACAGCTGGTACATTGCGGGGCTGGTGCTCGACTGGTTGAAACGTAAAGGCGGTGTTTCAGCGATTTATGAGATTAATAAGCGTAAGGCGAAGAAGATCTATACCATCATTGATAATCATCCGGATTTTTACATTAATAAAGTCCGTCCAGATTGCCGGTCGATCATGAATGTCACTTTTTATCTGCGCGATGAACAACTGACTTCACTTTTCCTTGAGCAGGCAGAAAAAGCAAACTTGACCAACCTGCGTGGACACAGGGCAAGTGGCGGCGTGCGGGCCAGCATTTATAATGCCATGCCTGAAGAAGGCGTTGATTTGTTGGTTGCATTCATGGCGGATTTTGCAAAGAAGCATGAACGCAGGTTGGCCTCCTAATCTTTGGATAAGAGATAGAAGTATTATCTTGTCAGCTAGATAAAATTTTTTTAAAGGAAGAAAGCATGTCGAAATTTTTTGATACCTGGTTTACAGCAAGGTTAGGAAATAATGCGGTGAGTACGGGTTGCACCCTGGCGCTTGCCTGTTGCTGCTGCGCTGGTGACAATATTGCCAATGCACTGGAACAGGATGGTGAGAATAATAGTCCTGTCAATTTCACTACTGTGCTAAAAGGGGGCCTTATGCTCGCCGGGTTGGGGATAGGCATTTATTGTGACTATCTTGCGACACCTGCGGTTTTCAATGCCATTGTTGCGCACATGACGGAGCATACAGAAGCAGCAAACTGGAGCATTCAATTTCTTGCGGGTACAGTAAATGGAATGGTAGATATCCTGTTGCCTTTATCAGGGTTTAATCTGGGCGGTTGGGGTGCTCGGGGAATGATAGCGGGATTTGGCCAATTATCGCCTGCTTTATTTAGGCCAAAAGATCAAACAGCAACGTCAGTTGAAGAATCCCATCCTCAAGAAAGACCCGTTTATACCGTGTAGTTTGTAAATACTGCAGGCTGGCATGATCCAGCCTGCAGTATGCCTCGTTGTCTCACCCAATTTTATCTCACGCTTCAACATTCTCTCTTTCATTCTTTTTTTTCGAGAATTTTATTTTTTAAGCGTTCACATAGCTGTCATCCTGACCGAAGCGAAGGATCTCTTCTTGTACGTCGGGAGATCCTTCGAGCAAAAACGCTCTCAGGATGACGGCTTTATCGAACATTTTGTAAGAATGGCCAAAGTCCAGTTTAAGGAATGCTTTTTATGCGTAAATTTTCAGGCGTTAGCCTCATTGAGGTATTAATCAGTTTTTTAATTTTATCAGCCATGTTGTTAGGGTTGGACGCGCTACAGGTGACTGCTTTGCGGGAAACCAAAAATGCTTATTATTTCAGCGTTGCCGCTCAGCAGCTTAACAATATGGTCGAGCGTTTTGCCACATTCGGTGACAAACAGCTTGATGAACAATTAGCAGGCTGGAATCAGCAAAATCAGGCAGTTTTGCCACAAGGTCGCGGACGCCTGGAGTGGGGGTCGCACACAGTGTTAACCATTTATTGGGGACGTGCGGATCAACAAAGATGTGATAAAAATAAAACTGGGATGACCGGATGTCTGCATATTTTACTCTAAGATTCAAGTTCAATCACGCAGGTGTTACCTTGGTTGAGCTCTTGGTGGTCATGACGTTGGGCATGTTGCTAATTAGCTTTTTACTAAGCATTTATCTCGCTAGTCAGCGCAGCTATCACATACAAACCGCGCTCGGACAAATCCAGGATAATGCGAAAACAGCAGTAGCGATTTTGCAAACTGATATTCGTAAGGCAGGATATATAGGCTGTGCGCGTCTTAGCAAAGATTTCAATGCGATTTATTCATCTTATTCCATTACACCTCAAACCCGATTAACGGGCCATACAGCGGAAATAACCGTGCGCTATATGGGAACACCGATTGTGACTGTTAAAAAATCAAAAGACTCTTCTACTCTAGTTGCCAGCAACGAATCAAATTTTTCATCTGGAGATGTATTAATGATCTCTGATTGTAATCATGTAGAAATGTTCCGTGTAAAAGCCGTAAGTCGCTCCAATGCATCCCAGACAATTATGACGGCACAGCCATTACAAAATCACTACGACGGTAATGCCGAAATAGGGCGGGTAGAAATCAACCGTTATTTTATTGCGAGGACGAACAGAAAAAATCCAGATGGTTCTTTTATTTATGCCTTATTTTTGACAGATGTAAAACAGCACAAAATAGAACTGGTGGAAAATATAAGGGACATGCGCGTTTTATATTCAATTTTACAGGGCAACAAGATCACTGAAGTGTCATCAGAAAAAATTGAAGACTGGTCGAAAGTGACGGGTGTCGCAATTGAGCTGGATGTTACCGCTCCGCCTGTTAAAGTGACTTGGCATCTCTATGTGTCATTAAAGGAGGAAGCGGTATGAAAGCAGGAGTAACAAAAGGATTTGTATTGCTGACGGTACTGTTTTTTCTGCAGTTACTTGCCTTCATGAGCTTGCAGAGTTTAATGAATATTTCCTTGACGACCCGAATAAACGGAGACGCATGGCTGCACGAATTAAACTTGCGTACCGCAGGTAAAATCCTGCGCGAAGTGGAATCTAATTTCTTACAGCGAGAACATTGTTCTATTCCTGTTACTCCGGCTGAAGAGCTTGCCAAAAATCCCTTATCATGGTGGATGGCGCATTCTTGTAGTGGAAATTTGGCGGGGATTCAGTATCATTATGTCGTTGAATTCCTGGGTGAAGCCATTTGCACGCTTATCCGGAAAAATGAAAATAATCATTTAGTAATGGCGGAATATTACCGTATTACTTTGTTGTACTGGCCTGAAAGGGATCGTGAAGCTGCCATATTGCTGCAAAGCACATGGGTGAGGGCGGGGAGAGAAGCTTCGCCTTGCCAGCCGTATCATCTCGTTTTATCAGGACGCCAAATGTGGCGCCAAATCAGATAAGGAGGATTGTATTTGAAGGATTCCATTGTACTTACCCGCCAAAGCCATATAGCGGTGCTCACCTTTAATCGGCCTGATAAACTCAATACCTTTGACCAGGACATGACAGATCATTTTGAGGCGTTATGCCAGGAAATCAATGAAGACCAGACGATTCGCGCCGTGCTGCTGCGCGGCGAGGGCGAGGTATTTTCAGCCGGGTCAGATCTTCATGAGCTTTATCGAAAGCTCGACAGTTTTCCTGCCGAAGCGTTATCTGGTATCCGTCAATTTAACGCATGTATTTTATTGCTTCGCGAAATGGAAAAGCTGGTGATCGCTTCCGTTCACGGCATGGTCATGGGAATTGGCATGAGTTTGCTGCTCGCGGCTGATCTCGCTATTGCTAGTGAAAATACCAAGCTTGCGCTTAGCTATAATCGCATTGCACTTTCACCGGCGGGTGCCAGCAGTTATCTTTTGCCGCGTATTGTCGGGACTAAAAAAGCGCTGGAGTTACTCGTGATGCCAGAAATGATCGATGCGAAAGAGGCATTAAACCTGGGTCTGGTGAATTGGATTGTTCCCCATGAAGAGCTTGCTTCTCGTACCCAGCTGATATTGGATACCATTGCAAACGGACCTATGGTGGCTTTAGTGCAAACCAAACAGTTAATGAATTCTGCCTGGCAGAATAAGCTGACTTCACAACTTGAATTCGAAGCGGAAGCTTTTGTGAGATGTGTTAATACCCGGGATTTTAAAACAGCGGTACGCGCTTTTGTAAACAAACGCGAACCTGAATTTGAAGGAAGATAGGCATGATTAAAAGTTTAAAAGACAAAGTCATTTTTATTACCGGTGCAAGCCGTGGTATTGGCCGGGAAATCGCTTTGCGCTGTGCGCAAGACGGTGCCAAAATAGCGATTGTTGCCAAAACAGCTGAACCTCATCCCACGTTGGAAGGAACGATTTATACCGTTGCCGAGGAAATTGAAAAGGCTGGCGGACAGGCGTTGCCACTCGCTGTTGATGTGCGAGATGAGGAAAAAACGGCGGAAGCGGTAGCCAAAACCATCGAAGCCTTTGGCGGTATTGATATTCTGATAAATAACGCGAGCGCAATTAATCTTGGGTCAACGGAAGAAATACCCATGAAGCGTTTTGACCTTATTTTCTCAGTCAATGTGCGCGCTACGTTCATGTGCTCAAAATTATGTGTCCCCCATCTTAAAAAAGCCAGTAATCCTCACATCCTCAATCTTTCTCCACCGCTTAGCATGAAGTCCAAATGGTTTAAAAAGCATGTTGCTTACACCATGTCTAAATATGGTATGAGCATGTGCACGCTTGGCATGTCAGAAGAATTTAAAAAGGATGGCATTGCAGTTAATTCGCTTTGGCCAAAAACCATTATTGCTACCGCTGCTATTTCCAATAATTTTCCTAAAGTGGTTTATCATGCAAGCCGAAAACCAGCCATCGTGGCTGATGCAGCTTATGAAATTCTGACAAGTGATAGCCGGCAAGTAACGGGTAATTTTTTTATAGACGAGCATTTGCTGAAAGAGCGCGGCGTTAGCGATTTTAAACATTATGCCATGCATCGGTTTGTTCCGTTATATCCGGATATTTTCGTGGATGATTAAAAGAAGGGCTGGATACGAATTGCTTGCATGACTTTATCCTGAGCCTGTCATCTCCCTCGTCTGCTTTTCCGCTCTCGGCAGGGTGGTTGTTTTGTCCACCCTGCGAATGCGTTAAAGAAGCGGATCCACTGCTTCCCACTCTTTCCAGGAGGGTAGTGCGGGAAAGTAGAGGCCAAGCCGTATAGGCCGTTTTTCAATGAGGCGCATGGCTTGACAATATTGATGCATTTTTTCCAGGTATTTTTTCTGCTCTTTTTCCAGAAACGCGGCAAGATCCGCCTGTGAAAATGCAGTGGTTTTATAATCAATAATCCACCGTATTCCAGATTCGTCAATGAAGGTCCGGTCAATGACTAAGTTTTCAGGTTTGCCATTAATTATCGCAGTAAGGGCATATTCAGATTGAGCTTCGTCATGGGCGTGCAGGATCCAGCATCCCTTCGGATCATTGATGGCTTGATTAATTAAATTATGCGTCGTTGCAATAGCAGCATTAAGTTGAGCGGGTAGCACACCTATCTGCAGAAGCTGATGTTTCAGGTAAGTTTTTTGCTGATTTTTTTCTTGCCACCAGTTAATTCCCCGCTCTGAAATCAATTGCAGCAGGCGATGGGCAACAATACCAATTAATTTTGGCATAGAGTCGGTCAACCGAAATCCATTTTGCTGCTGATGAAACGCGATGTGAACGTTTTGTTGCTGCTGGATGGGATTATTCCATGTGGAAGTAAGACGCATTAACGAACGTTGCGATAGAGCAGTCTCTGTCTGTTTGTTTCGGGTCTCCTGATTGTAGCGAATCATCTTCTCTTTTTCTTTTTCAATCAAGGGCCAGATTTTTTCTAAAAAACTGCCGGATTCAATCTTGATATTTTCTTTTTCTGTGTGCTGTACATTAAAATAAAGATATAAATTCTTCTTGGCGCGTGTGGCCGCAACATAAAACAGGCGTTCGATTTCATAATTTGACTTGATACGCTGTTGACGGCCGATATAGTCGTAAATCTTGTCTTTGTCTCCGCCTGTTGCATGAATAGGAGCGAGCAGCAGAGCGATTTGATCTGTTGTCAAAGGTTGTTCCATCCAGACCAATAACGACTTGTCATCCACTGGCATTTTTCGCTCAAGATGTGGCAGGATGACCGTATCAAATTCCAATCCTTTCGCTGCATGGATCGTCATGATTTGCAGATTGGCATCATCATAATGTGCCGATGCAAATAATTGCGCAGTTTTTTCTTTTAGTTTGTCCAGGCTTAAGACAGGGTGATTGCGGCTGAATTCTTCCAGTAATTCAAAATAAGCCAGCACATCATGTATCTCCGTATAATCTTGAAGGCAAGCCGGTCCTCCAAGCAGCAGCCATGTACTTTCTACCCAGAATCGCAGTGAATACCGTTCTCGCTCCACTATTTTTGATTTTAACAAAGGCAGAATTCTTTTAAGACGCTGTTGTCCATCGGGGCTTAAGCGTTTGATGACTGCAGGGTTTTCGAGCTGTTCCCAGATAGCAGCATGCGGGCGTTCCCCGGCTATCACGAGCAGATCAGCAAGGGTTAATCCACACCAAGGAGCACGGAGTACACTTAGCCAGGATATGCGGTCGGCTGGATGCAGCAGCGCTGCCGTGAGTGATAGCAAGTCCTGAGTGATTTGCTGCGCGGCAAGTGAGTCAATATCAACTGCCCTAAAAGGAAGACCCGCCTTTTTGAGCGCGGGAATAATAGCGGACAAGTGTGTGCGTGATCTCACCAAGATGGCAATTTTTTCATTGGGATCGGCTGTCTGCCGATCTCTGATCAAATTCACGATTTGATCAGCCTGCATATGTTCATCTGGATCCACAAAGCCTTTAATAACGATCGCAGAATCAGACTCGAGTGCTGTTGAAGCCTGATGAGAAACGCTGGGACTATAATTGACCGCACCTGTTGCCATATCATTGAAAGGGGGGAAGATTTTTTGAAAGTGCGTATTATTCCATTCGACTACTTTGGAAGTTGACCGGAAATTAACGGACAGGGTAAGGGGAATAAGAGGTATGTTGCCAATGCCGTTTTTACGCATGCGAATAAATAAGCCGACCTCGGCTTCGCGAAACCGATAAATGGATTGCATGGGATCGCCAACCACAAATAACGTTCGGCCGTCGTGGGGTTCCCAACCGCTAATTAATTTTTCCAGCAACAGATATTGAGAAAAGGACGTATCCTGAAATTCATCAATAAGAATATGCTGGATTTGATAATCCAGCGCGAGTGCAAGGTCAGTAGGATGATCGTCACTCCCTAGCGCAGAAAGTGCTGCCTGGGCGTTTTCAATAAAATCAATTTCACCATGCTGCTGAAAGGTGACGCGTAACTGGGCGGCAACAATTTTTAGAATATATAACAGCGCCTTAAGTATTTCCCATTGACTATCCTGATAGCAGGGATCGGGGAGATAGAAAAGCTCCTCCAGACTGGTGCGCAGGTTTTCATCGTCGGCCAGCTGGGTGATCAGAGCAGTGAGACGTTGTCTATATGTTTGATGCAGCATTTTTTCTTGGGGATTTTTTAAGCTGGTGAGGGATGGAAACCCTATTTCTTCATCCACGCGCTTTCGCCACGAAAAGCTTTTGGTTAACAGCAATCTAGCAAGCCCTAGCCATGCAGTTTTGTCGGTGCTTTTAACGCCAGGGAGCGAATGCAAGTCTCTGCACGCTGAGATATCAGATGCTTTATTGGCAAGCGCAAGATTGTCGGCTGCAAAACGGGCAATTACCATTAACTCTGCGATCAGTTGTGAAGGTAATCTATCGCGCACACTTATCAGACAATCTGTAATGACACCAGCAAGATGGGCTTCAAGCCGGTGCCGGATTTCTTCGTCACTGGTATTAAATTGAATGTAAGGAAGCCATTGGTCCCGTTTCGCCAGCAAGTGGATCAGTAAATCGTGCAGTTTATTTAGATCATTATCCAGATGCAGCAGCAGTTGAGAAAGTGCCTGCGACCATTCATATTGTTCTTCGATATGGGTCAGTACTTCCTGCACAGCTTCACGGTAGAGAAATACGGGACTGTCTGCAATAGCAGGCTGTGAACCAAAATGGGATAGCAATGGCAGCTGTTTTGTAAGATAAGCGCAAAGGGAATCGATAGTCTGAATGCGTAACTGATTGGGATTTTGAATCAGGTTCCAGTGAAATTGCCTGTCACGCTCTAATGCTTGTTTGGCCAGCATCCACGTTAATTTTGCATGGCTGGATTCGGGTTCTTGTGCGCTTTGTGCGTGCTTTAATGCCTTGATGATGCGTAAACGCATTTCATTGGCTGCTTTTTTAGTGAAGGTAATCGCTAAGATTTCTTCCGGTTTATTGACAGTATGCAGTAGCGTCAAAAACCGCTGAATCAGTAATTCAGTTTTGCCTGAACCTGCGGGCGCTTGCACAATAAAAGATGCATGCGGGTCTAAAGCTTGTTGACGCTGTGCCTTATCCTGTTCAATTAAGTTCATTGTCATTCGCAGAGATATCCTGGTCTGATACTGATAGCGGAATTTTTTCATTGATACGGCACAATGGTTTTAATCCGCACCAAATGCATGTTTTGTTGGGGTCTTTGGGGTTCACACTTGCTACCCCCTGACAAAAATCGTCGCTTAATTGGGTTAGAACAGCGTGCCATTGTGCACGCTGTTCCTGCCATGAGAGAGCGGTGGTTTTTTTTATTTCCGAAATCAGTTTAATGCCTTTTATTTCCAGTGAGTATTGGCTTAACCCCTTGAAACCGTGTTCGCCGGAAGCCACCTGGGCGAATGTAATACCGACCGTATTTTCACTATCCAGCAAGGTATATAACGGCAATTGCGGTTCTTCAGGGCGGTCCCCAAACCAGCTGTTGATTTCATTGTGCTTACCTGTTTTGTAGTCAATAATCAGTTTTTTGCCGTCTGGCAATTCATCAACGCGATCGATACGAATGGAAAAAACTAATTGGTTGAGCCGAATTTCCGCGGCTTTTTCACTCATGATGACTTTGAATGGCGGGCGTTCGCGCTCAAGCAGTAGCCATTCCTGAATCAGCTTGTGCAGACGCTGTTTCTCCAGCGAAATATATTGCGAGTGATCACGATGAGAAGGCGGAAAAAAGGTTTGCGCTTCAAGGATGCTGTCATGGATAAAGGTATTTAGCGTTGCGTCATCCATACTCATTAAAGTAGCTTGATCCTGAAGTTTACTCCAGATGATTTCCAATATTTTATGGATGATTGTGCCGCGATCTTTTGTGCGCAACCCGGGCAAAGGTTTTTCCAGTTCATGTGCATGCAGGCGCCATTCCGCAAAGGCTTTGAAGGGGCACAGGGCTTGTTGTTTAAGAATGCTCATGCCACCCAATGTTTTTTCATTGGCTGAGTGCGGAGGCGCCATTTCATCCTCAATGACTTCATTTTTTTTGGCGGCATATATCCGTTCGCTGGGTGTGGCAATGCGTTCGATTCCTAATTCGTCGATTTTTATTTCGGAAAAATCACGGATAAGCGGGCTTGCTTGCAACTCTAATTCTTCATTTTTTTCAGCATGACTAAAAATAACCCGCTTTGCGCTTTCCCTGAATTGTTGCGTGAGTATTTGACAAAACATGAGTTCACGTTCTGCAGTTGCATGCGGCATGTTCCGTTCGCGTTGCAGGCTTTTAGGTATAAACGGGTTGGGTTTAGGCTGGGGAGGCCAAGACATGTCGTCCATGCCACTTACCCATAAGTAGTCAAACGGCAGTGCTGCAGCTTCCAGTAAACCCAATATCTGTATGGGCGCTTCAGGTGTTTTAGGCTGGAATAAGGTTTTGGAAGCCATTTTATGTAAGGTTTGTAATGCTTGATGCAGGTTGACCGGCGTTGCGACTTGATCAAGTGTTGAATATTCAGCGATCAAGCCTAGCCAAGCTTCTATGACTTGGTACTCATCGCTGCTGACACTGCGTTCCCCTGGCCAACCGAGGGTGGCTAGAAGCTGGATAAAACGTTTTCCCCACGCGCTATAGGTGTCGGTTTGGGGAAATGCACTGAGTTGAGATAAAAATTGCTGAATGCGTTTGGTAAGCTGCGGGCAATGGACGGCAAGTGAAACCTGTTTTTTGTCTTCTGATTTTTGTACTAATTTGCTGATAGCTAGATAATTGTTATTGCTTTGTCTTAGTAGCTTGTCAAAGTGAGCACGTTTGATGCGTTCACCTTCCGCTTCGCCGAGGAAAGGTGAAAGAAGGAGGTAGCCAATGGTTTCGGCAGAAAGCGATTTTTTATGCAGGGCCAGTAATTGCAGTGCGGCATGAATAACGGGATAATGGGATAAAGTTTTTCCTGCAGAGATATTAAAAGGGCAATCCTGCGGCTCGACAACGTGCGCATTTTCATTGGCGAATACTTCAGAAAAAATTTGCATCACGCGGTCACGTTTTTTATCCAGTAACGGAATCACGCAGCCAATCAGCGTATCAGGGCAATGTTCAAGCGTTGCTTTAGCCCAGCAGGCCATCGTTATTAATTCATTTTCCTGATCAGTCAAACTGACACGCGCGCAGGTCGTCTGCGATTGAGTGAGCGAGATCGTTTCGATTTGACATCCTGACTGCTGACAGGCGGCCAGTAATTGTTTTAATTGCGGCGAGAGTTCCGTGAATCCGGTTAGGATAATTTTTTTAGGCAGTTGAATGGTTTTTGCTTTAATTTGCTGAGTGACCCTGTCTGGCAAGGTTCCCCTATCAATCCAGTTGTTTTTCTGACACAGCGAACGAAATTCAAATGCCCATGTTTGCAATGCAGCATAATCGTCGGCGCTTTTAAAAACAGGATGTTCTATATCAATTTGCCACTGTTTTAGTAATTGCCAGGCGCTTTTTGCTATATCGGCTGTTTCAGAAAGCTGTAATAAGGCATCGTTTTCTTTGGCGCGACTTAGAATACATTCCCAAAGAAACTGCTCTTGGGCTGAATTTAAGAGCAGGGGAGGCGGTGTAAATACTTCACTGGTGCAATGATCCCAAAGCCGTTCGATCCAACTAGAGATAGGAAGAATATCAGGTGTCTGCCAGCATTGATCGCCTTGATCGAGACGATATTTTTGATAGTGCTGATGCAATGTAGCAGACAAGCGGCGATTAGGCGTTAAGACCGTTGTCTGTAAATTAATAAGAGGAAAAAATGCAGTATACGCGTATGAATGCACAGTTCTTTTTACTCCCTTTTCCTCGATGCGGAAGATATTTTTGTGTACCCGCCGCTCGCCTTTGGCAAACTAGGCGTTATTTTCATGCGCCGCGTCAATTGCGGAAAGTGTTGCGGCGCGTTGCTGTTGGGTAACCAGTAACAAGGCA
Source organism: Aquicella lusitana (assembly GCF_902459475.1). NCBI lineage: Bacteria > Pseudomonadati > Pseudomonadota > Gammaproteobacteria > Legionellales > Coxiellaceae > Aquicella > Aquicella lusitana. The sequence goes on from NZ_LR699114.1 coordinate 1,043,129, forward strand.
AATACAATCATTAATACCGAGCTGGCTGTCCACTGGTTAAGATGTTCACCAAAAATGAAGTATCCCCACATGAGGCCCGTCAACACGACGATGGTATCAACCATGCTGAAATAAACCGGCCCTGCGACCTTGATGAGTTGAAAGTAAAGGATGTAACCGATACTGGACAGGATAATTTCCAGCAGGACAATCCAGTCAGGCGAGGTGAAGGGGAAATGAAAACCGTAAAAACTATGCGTGAAAAAGACCATGGGCGTTAAGAGCAGGCTTGAAAAAGCAAGCATACCCGCAGCGAGATCAAGTGAATCACAATCAGCCGGGCGGTATCGGGATACAAAAATCGAACAAGCTGCAAATGAAACCGGCGTGATTAGGGTAGAAAGTGCCCAGGGAACCATCCCGGCAGAGGGGAGACTGGAAGCGGGAAGAATGATCAGCACCAGGCCGCAAAGGGCAAAAAGAATGCCGCCTATACGCTGCCAATTAAAAGTTTCAAGCCCGGCGAGCAGAGCCATTGGATAGGCAACAATGGGCACAATATTGACAATCATGGCGACAATGCCGGCGGGCAAATGCGGGGCGGCAAGATACATGGTGGTGTTAGGAATGACGATGCCAGTCAAGCCGCAAATGAAATAAAAACCTGCACGGGAAAAGTTCAGCTTCAGTGACCTGGCGCGCAAAAGCGCGATGCTGCCGATGGTGATAGCAGGGCCGAGCGACTGCCAGAAGCTGTAGCCTACCGGAGGCACGCCGTTGGTGGTAGCGAATCGGGCAATGGAAAAGCCCGTGCCCCAGTTAAAACCGAGTAGAATCAAAAGGAATAGACCGAGTAACGGTCTGGACAAGGATGATTTTTGCATAAATAAAGGTTCATTATCGTGCATTGAAATAGGCTGAATTTTAACAAAAAAAAGCTAAAGCCGCATCTTCGTTGCTTACTCAATCGGGGCATATGGAGCCACGGGATGGAGGTGTTGTTTTTAATGATTATTGTTGAGTTTATTGATAATAAAGAGCCAATTGGCTATAATTTGCCCCAATCACTAAAAACGAGAATTATTAAAAGTGAATTCAATTCTGGTCCTGGTCCGCGGATTAATTGTTGCTCAAACGATCTCTCATGTTGATAAATGCATAGCACTTTTTTTCAAAACAGAGCCAGCATCAGAGGCTGTGCTGTGCGCAATGAAAAATTTTGAGCTTGAAGAAAATGACATAGACAGTTTGCTTTTTAAGATCTATCTGGCGAAATCGAGACCTTGCAATAAAGCTTATTGTGATGTCCTTTTTGATGCACTAGTTAAAAAGAAAGCCTCCTTGCGCTTGCCTGGTGTGCCAGAAGATTCGGATCTCTTTAAAAATGAAATACGATCCATACAAGAGCAAGTTGAAGAAAAATACCAAAAACATCTCAATAACATAGCCATATTAACCAAGCTATTGCACGGCTTGCAACTGGGTGCTTCCATTCTTGAAAGCAAAATTACGCAATTAGATAAAAATAAATTAGCGAATAGAAAAAAAATAAGGCTTCTACAAAATGTGCTTGGCGTAGCTGAGCCTACATGGGGAAGTGCACCTGGCCATTCCCTGGATACTTTTTATGGACTCATATCGCTTATATCTAATGCGACACAATCAACTAATTTGCTTGATCAACAGATGAATGAAATCTTTCATTACGCAAGGTCTATGCAGATAAACAGGGTAATCAATCCTGTTGAGCGCTACAAAAATGAACAAGGGGTTTTGCGCCGACTGAAGCAGTGGACTAGCGATTCTATTAAAAGTATTTTGGGTGTCGGCAGTCAGAGTACGCCGCAAATATTAAGAAACGTTATTGCGAACGAGGCGTTACTTTTCCAAAGAGCAGAAAAAAAAGCGAGTTTATCTCGAAGCCAACGGTTTTTGTTTCCAACGAGAGCGGAAAATCAAGTCAAGTTTTATAGTAATGCCTATGCTGATGCTGCTCATCGTGACGGCGCATTTGCTGATATTTTTGATGATATGGAAACAGCGAAGGAAAATATTTTTATTGTTGGGTGGGCGCTATCGCCTACAGAGCAATTTGGGAAAAATAATCGCCGCTTGCCGGAATTGTTAGTTGAAAAGGCCAGGCAAGGCATAAAAATTGTGATTCTAGTGTGGGATAATATTGCGCCCGTTCACAGAGAGCAAGTTAAAAATTTTGCTTTGGCGATGAATCATGAAATATCCAAGTTATCACCAGTCGACGCGGAAAAGGTAAGAGAAAATCTGCACCTGAAATGTTCAACCAGAAAGTTAGGCATTTCAGACCATCAAAAAATGGTTGTGGCAGACTCAACACTTTACTTGGGCGGGTTGGATTTAACGGTTGGCCGTTCGAATCCTGACGAATGGCATGATTGTCACGCTCAAATCAAAGGTCCTATTGTGGAAGATGCGATTAGTCTTATTCAGAATCGGTGGGATGCTAAAAAGTGCAAAATGAAAATAGGATCGCACGAGAAAGCAAGCAAGATATTGGAAGAAAAAAAACAACAATGCGAAAAGGTTAACGCTAGAATATCCATGGACGTGCTGAATCAAAAATCAACCATACAGCTTGTTTGCTCCATGCGTAAAGAATATTTTCATGCCAGAAATTGGCATAGCATAAAAAAAGACAAACAGCATCATACTGATGAAATTCAAAGTGTCTATGTGGAGGCTATTAGAAAATCTGATAAATTTATATACATGGAAAATCAGTTTTTTATCGGCCCGCGTTTTCATAAAGACGGCAAGCGCACAGTTGAAGGTTCAAATCAGGTTATTTTAGAGATTGCAAAAAAAATCAAAGATAAAATTTCTAAAGGGGAAGATTTTCATTTTTATTGCCAGTTACCTTTTCGTCCGGAAGGGAATGATCCTGGCGCATTGGACGTTAAAGTTATTTTGCGCAAGCAATGGAAGACATTAGAGTGGCTGATCAAAACTGTCGATGCTTGCGCAAGACTGCACGGAAAATCAGCGAAAGATTATCTAACTTTTTATAACCTTGGTCAAATGGAAGGCGATCAATATAAAATGAAGTATACACATTCCAAATTGATGATTGTGGATGACCAAGAGTTGATCCTTGGCTCTGCTAATTGTAATGAGCGCAGCATGCTAGGCGCTCGTGATAGTGAAGTGGGGATTCATATGAAAAATCAAAAGGAAATAAGAGTGTATCGCGAAAAGTTAATGTGCGAACATTTCGGGGATGAATTTATTGATCAAAATTATAGCTTGATTACCCAACCGAATGCTAGGAATGCCCATGCTGCATTGCACCAACACCTTGATAACGCATGCGCTGCAATGCGGGGCCGCGACAGAAGAAAAATTGTCGCAACACCTTGGGGGAATCAGCCTATCGCAACACTATTAGCAGGTGAAAAACCTCAACACGTGTTGGAGAGTTCTCCTCTCCTTTTCCGTATTGGTGCGTTTGTTTCAAAGCGCATAAGCAAATTAGTGCGATAGTTTACATTGCAACAATACGTTGGGTATTCTAGCCGTTCTTAATGTCGTATTAATCAAATAGTTCATCAAGCAGTTTCTCCACTCGGCCTATGCGTTCCTTAGGTTCATGGGGATCCAGCGTAAATCGCAGTCGAGTGGGACCGTCGAGGCGGTACCAAGTCATGGAAGCTTGGCTAGGCTTGATCGCTGAAAGCCCACTATTGTCTCAGTATGCATTTGATCAATAATCAAAAAAATTTCTTATAAAAACTAAGCTATACTAAAAAAAATAGTATTTTTTGAATTTCTTAATTATGCCAAGACTGACGACTACAGAACTTGCAAACCTAGTTATTGAAAGTATTCCAGACGATATTGTTAACGATAAAAAATTTCGTCAATTGAATAGCGAAATACTTTTAATATTAGCTAGCAAAGATGTGGAGCAATTATCTTATTGGTTATTATTCAATTCATTCACAAAACATAAATTGGATCAGTTGGTTAGTCGACAAAATAGTGGCGAAATAAAAAATCCAAGTGTTAATTTAAAAAGCGAGATTAGGAAAATCTTTCTTGCTTACCTGGAAGAGCTACTAGTTAAACAAAATAATATACCAAAATATGAAACGGAAGATTTTAGTCCGCAGGAATATTCGGAATTTGCCGAGAGATTGGAATCTATTAAAAATGTCCTTTCCCGCGAGAAGCCTGCGACCTTAGACACGATGCAATATTTAATTGCTGCTAAAAATCGCCGCAATAAAGCGTTAGGTCGACATTTGAATGTTGAGGGGATTAGTGCTTCAAAATATGCGAGTGAATTTACCGTTAAAAGACTCGCAAAAGAAATAATAAAATTAAAACCTGGCGATCGAAAGCAATTTCTTTATTACCATCGTGGTCAGAATCATGCGTTTGGTTTAGATGTAGAAGTAGATGATAATGGCAAATTTAAAATTTTTAGTATAGAGCCAGCAGCTGATAAAAATCATTTGGTTGCAATTGATTTTCTAGTCCAATTTTTACAAGACCAACACGTAGATTTTGAATTTAAAGCTTGTGTTTCGGATTTGCAATGGGACCCTCATAATTGTGCTTTTTATGTGTATTCTATACTTAACGAATTAGCTAAATATGATCATGTTTATGATTATTTACCAGAAAGCATTCCTGAAGATAACATTGCCGAGCAAAACAAAAATGTTTCTATTATTATTAATCCAATTTTAAAAGAAGTTAAAAATTATGAGCTTAAACACTTAGATCGAATTACTTTCGTAAAACCATCAGGATTACCTACTAGATTAATTAGCATGGGGCAATCGTACACCGTTATGTTGGAGCAGTTACAATCTCATCATGAATTTTCAACTGATAAACAACTTTCGCCAGAAAAATTTATTGAAATTCAAAAGAAAAGATATTCATTTGATGAAAAACTTGATCGAAAAACAAAATATATTCACCAAAGAAGAAAAAAAATTGCTGACCGATTTAATAATAGCATAAATAATTTACTTGGACCCGTTTACGCGGGTACAGTTAAGCAATTTCCGTTATTAGGAAAAATAATTAATCGTGAAAATATTAATTTTTTTAATGAATTCATTGATAATGATGCTTACTTAATAGATGAAAAATTAAATTCATTACAAAAATTAGTAGCATTTATTTTTTCGACCAAAAAAATATTAGGCGAAATGGATAACTATGAATTATCTATTCTCGCGCAAATACGAGAAACATATATACGTTTGTTACAAAAAAAAGGGTTTGCATTTTTTCAGCAAAAAATTGATGATCGAGAGCGCATCTTGACATTAAGTTTAGGCAAAAAAATAGCTGAAGAAAGTATACAAGATCCTGTAGAAATTCTAAAAAGTATATTTCCTATGTCAGAAATCATTCGATTTTACCGGGACACACCGGTGATTCTTGGGGATTTTAAATTAAATAATCCTGTCACTGATTTTTATGAAAATAATGAAACAGAATTCAATGATGCTAGTTTAGAAAATTTACTCGAAAAAGTAAAAGAAGATTTCTATGATAAAGAAAATAATGATTTTCTTTATGATGAAGTAAGAATCATAGAGACATTGTTGGATGCTGCTAGTTCTATTACTTACCCTTCTCGTTACCTGGATGAAGATACTCCTAATGAAACAATATCTGCCATTTACATAATTAAAAAAGAATGTTTTAAGCAAATAGCTAAGTTATATGCGCAAAACAAAACTGAAATCGCAGATAAATTATTTGAAGAAGTTGTTACTCGAAAATATATGAAAGTCGATGCATTACTTTCAGCGCATGATTTAGACGCATTAAAATTAGTTGTTGAGCGTAGCTTTGATTATAAAACAATGGTTCATGTTACTCAGCTTGGGATTAGAGGTTTACCTGATTACTTTCGTGCTCCAAATCCACTCTTAAGTTTAATTAAACAAGAAAATATTACAGCTAAATCTATTCTTTCAGCATTGGATGAAGAAAATTTAGGCGTGTTAATCAGCCTTGAAAAAAAGATTGAATACTTAAAAAGTATTTTTGATATTTTTGATCAAGAAGATGATCAAATAAAACTTAATGAAGTATGTATAGCTCATGCTTTATTACTGACAAAATATTCTGATGGTTTTCAATATATTAAAGAAGATGATTTTTTTAGTAATACTTTGTTTTGGACTTTAATTAATTCTCCAGATGATAAATCCATGACAGAAAAAAATATATTAATAAAATTAGATGATATCCCGAATTTGTTTTCTAGATTAAAATATCTTGAAGCGGCTTATTTTGTTATTTCAAACGACATTTATGGTAATTATTCTAATCCATCTGATAAGGATAATAATCAGAAATTAAACTCTAGACAAATTAAACATATAAAAATATTGCAGCAAACTTATAAAAGTTTAATTAGAAATTTAGATGTAAGCAATGATGACAAATATAATCAGCAATTATTAAAGCTCATTAATAGTAGTAAATTGTTAGATTTTCATATTTCGCCAAATTTAAAACAGCGAATCGGTTATTAACTATTTTTTAAAAATTTTAAAAGTATTAGATATGAAGTCTATGAATTGGTTGCTAACATAACAGAAATGAATAAATTAGCAGATCCTGCTAATAAACGAGGACCAGCTGCAATTCAAATAATTTCTCCTTTAGACCAAAATAATGATGCTGGCGAAGAAATTCAAGTAAGCGCTGTGCCAAATAATTCTCAGAATCTAAGCATTAGAGAAATTATTACCAATTATTATGAGTCAGGTAAAACAAATGAGGAATGCTATGAAGATTACAATTTTAAACTATCTACTTTTTCATTTAGTAGGCTATTTCCTAGGCTAAGTAGCTGGATCGGTTACGAGCGTCTTAATCCAGAGGTTAATATTAATGATGATGATTGGAAGATTAATTTAGCCATTCATTATGAAGATTTGGGATTAGCATTTGCTATTTTGTCAGAGTGCGCACAAACGCATCAAATTGCACTTTTTAAAGTTATGTCAATTGAGACGGCCAGACATAATTCTCAAAATAAAGATATGACCGGCCGAGAAATTGTTTTATATCGCAATGGGAACCCTGAGTTCACAGCAGAGAAATGGATAGAAATTTTAAAAGAAATTGAAGAAAAATTTCGTGCTGCAAACATTAGGCCGTCAACAGAAACATCCCCTATTACGAACCGCCGTTTGGGAAAATATGTCAGTTACACACACCCAGCTTGGATACCTGAAGAAGCTGGCAAAAGTCGTTATAATATTCCTTTTTCACAAGGGATTAGAGAAACAGTTAAAGAAGATGAAGATATTTTTACTAATTATTTCTACGATAATAATAATGAGTGTATTTCGACTGCTGCTTCTATAACCCGATTATCTTCTGGAAAATGAACCTTTTTTATATGTCTAATTTTTACATATGCAAGCTTAGGCATGACTTAAATGAGGAATAGGCGCATCGAAAAATGGCCAGAGTCCAGTGAAAGCGAATTCAATTCTGATCAGTGGGCTCATAGCAAATTAGTGCGATAGCTACCGAGCTTAATTAGAACAGTTTGTATGAGAGTGAGCGATTCTTAATGCCGTATTAATCAAATAGTTCATCAAGCAGTTTCTCCACCCGGCCTATGCGTTCTTTAGGTTCATGGGTATCCAGCGTAAATCGCAGTCGAGTGGGGCCGTCGAGGCGATACTGCTGCGGTTTGGTTTGGATGAGGCGAATAATGGTTTCCGGTTTAACCTGTGGCCTTTCAGAAAACTCAAATTTGCCGCCTTTTTCACCAGCTTCTAGTTTGATAATGCCCAGTTTTTCGGCTTTCAATTTGAGTTCAGTCAGAGCAAAAAGATTTTTGAGCTGATCGGGCAGCAGTCCAAAACGGTCAATCATTTCAACCTGAATTTCATCCAGCTCCGCTGTTTCTTTTGCGGTGGCGATGCGTTTGTAGAATTGCAGGCGTAGTTGAACATCACCCAGATAATTTTCCGGTATGAGCGCGGTTAGATGTAAATCAATTTCGGAGCCTTGATGCAACAATGATTTGTCAAAATCGGGCTCTTTACCCGCTTTCAATGCATCCACAGCCCGGGATAGTAAATCCATATAAAGCGTAAAGCCGATTTCCTGCATTTCGCCGCTTTGTTCTTCGCCTAGTAATTCACCTGCGCCGCGAATTTCAAGATCATGCGTGGCCAGTGTAAACCCGATGCCCAAATCGTCCAGGGCGGCAATGGCATCGAGCCGTTTGGCAGCGTGATCGGTGATATGCTCCCGGGAAGGAATTAAGAGATAAGCATAAGCCTGATGATGCGAACGTCCCACGCGGCCACGCAATTGATGCAATTGAGCCAGGCCAAATTTGTCAGCACGATTAATAATAATCGTGTTAGCGGTAGGAACATCGATACCGCTTTCAATGATGGTGGAGCAGACAAGTACATTGAAATGACGATGATAAAATTCAGACATCACGCGTTCCAGCTCACGTTCATGCATTTGTCCATGTGCGACAGTAGGTCGCGCTTCATGTACCAATGTTGAAATTTCCTCGGCTTTTTTATTGATCGTGGTGATGTCGTTATGCAAAAAGTAAACTTGCCCGCCGCGCATGATTTCGCGCTGGATCGCTTCCTGTATAATGGCATCGTTGTATTCATGGACAAATGTTTTAACGGATAACCGGCGGGCAGGTGGTGTGGCTATCACAGACAAGTCGCGAATGCCGGACAAAGCCATGTTCATGGTGCGCGGAATAGGTGTAGCCGTAAGAGTAAGCATGTCAATGGTCGTGCGTAGCGCCTTCAATTTTTCTTTTTGCTTTACGCCAAACCGATGTTCCTCGTCAATAATGACAAGGCCCAGGGATTTAAATTTAATATCTTGCTGTAATAGCTTGTGTGTGCCAATGATAATATCGATTTTTCCATTTTCCATGCGCTGCAAAATATTTTTCTGTTCCTTGCCGGTTCGAAACCGCGACAACATCTCAACCTGGATAGGCCAGTCAGCAAAGCGGTCTTGGAAATTCTGGAAATGCTGCTGTGCTAGCAGTGTGGTGGGTACCAATAAGGCTACCTGCTTGCCGTTTTGCACGGCGAGGAACGCGGCGCGCAGGGCGACTTCCGTTTTGCCGAAACCCACATCGCCGCAAATGACTCTGTCCATGGGCTTATCAGAGGTCATATCGTTAAACACTTGCTCGATGGCTTGCAGCTGATCGGGTGTTTCTTCAAAAGGAAATGCTGCAGCAAAAGCAGCATATTGTTCATCCGGAAGCGTATATTTATGTCCTGGCCGGGCTGCGCGTTTGGCATACAAGTCGAGCAGCTCGGCCGCTACATCTCGTACTTTTTCTGCCGCTTTACGTTTGGCACGCTGCCAGTTTTCTGTACCCAATTTATTAATAGGCGTATGTTCTAGGTCTGTGCCGGTGTAGCGGCTAATCAGGTGCAGTGATGCAACTGGCACATATAATTTGTCGCCACCTTGATATTCTAGGCATAAGAACTCCGCGACTTGGTCGCCCACTTTTAATGTTTGCAGGCCGCGGTAACGGCCAACGCCATGATCAATGTGTACGACGGGGTCATCGATTTGTAATTCCGTGAGATCGCGGATAAGAGCGTCAGGATCTTGCACTGATTTTTTTCGCAGACGCCGTTGCATAACGCGTTTGCCATACAGCTGCGTCTCTGTGAGCAGGGTCAGTGCGAGATCGCTAAGACAAAAGCCTTCTTCTAGCGGCGCGACGACAATGCCGCGAGTTTTGTCACTTGCTAAAAATTCCCGCCAGGAATGAAAATAAGTAGGTGAGAGTGAAATTGTCCGGAAAAGCTGTAAAAGAACCTCGCGTCTTCCCGCAGTTTCTGCACAAAATAGCAGGCGGCCTGGGTAGTCCGCAGCAAATTTTTGCAGTGCAGCAAGCGGTTGAGTCGCTTTGTGATCAATATCGAGAGAGGGCGCAGCCTCGGTCGCGAAGGTATAAGTGTCCTTTATTTCATGATGATTGATACTGATTTGTGGATAATCACGCAGCGACAATTTAAGCGATTGTGCAGAAACAAAAAGAGACTTGGGTGAAAGCAGCGGTCTTGATGTATCATGTCGGCCCTGCTCATATCGCATTTCAATTTCTTGCCAGAACTCAACCGCCTTTGCTTCTAAATCGCCTATGCTGACAACGCAGGTGTTATCAGGGAGATAATCAAAAAGCGTGGCTGTTTTATCAAAAAATAGCGGTAAATAATATTCGATGCCGGGTGAGCATATTCCTTCACTGATATCCTGATAAATGGGCGATTTGAGCGGATTGCCGCCAAACTGGCTGCGCCAAGCCTGTCTGAAATGCTCGATGGCGTTCTCGGTTAGCGGAAATTCCTTAGCGGGCAATAAGCGTATTTCAGTCAATTTTTCCAGGGAGCGCTGCGTGTCTGGTGAAAACACGCGTATGGAATCGACTTCATTATCGAAGAGATCAATACGAAAAGGGGTTCTGCTGCCCATGGGAAAGAGATCAATAATTGATCCCCGGATAGCAAATTCGCCGTGTTCCCTCACCTGGCTGACAGCATGATAACCTGCCTTCGTCAGCCGTGTTCTGAGAATATCAATATTCAAGAGATCGCCCAGTTTGAGGAGAAAGCTGTGCCCTTCGAGGAAATCGCTGGGCGGCAGGCTGTGCATGAGCGTTGAGACGGTGGTGATGATGGCGCCTGTACCAAGCGTCGGAATACGGTAGAGTGCAGATAACCGCTCGGAAATGATGTCCTGATGGGGAGAAAAATGATCATAAGGCAGTGTTTCCCAATCAGGGAACGTAAGCAATGTTTCCGCTGCGTTTCCAAAAAATTGCAATTCATCAATAAGATGCGAAACAGCCAGGCTATCTTGCGCAATGATGAGAAAAGGTTGCTTGCGCTCAGCAATAACCTGGGCGAGCGCAAGGCCGGTGCTTGCACCATAAAGGTTTTTCCAATGCAGTCGCTCGCCGGCTTGTTGAGGCAGCGGCGGATGAAATAGGTTGGCGTTAGACATGGTTTATCATAGTTATTAAAAAGTGGAGGTATTGTAATACAGTCGGTGCCTTTATTAAATCATAGCTGTAATCGAAAATATAAGACGTAATCCCACAAACCCTGCCGCTTGCGTCGAATTTTTATAAAGCTTGAAACGGGGAGAGATTGTGGATATAAAATAAATTATCAATTTACTATTCCAATTGGCCAGCATAACCCATCACGAGGTGCAGGATGGCTATTGATCGAAATAACCTTGTCTCCAATGTAAACCCCTTTCCCTGGCTTATTCATATCAGTCGTATTAACCAAATGCTTCGCGAGTTTCATCAGGCTTTTTCTGCTGCTTTTGCAGAAGGTGGGGAGGAACACCCGCAAGAAAACGCCCTTCACCATGTCACTGTATTCAACGAAATATGGAATCAATTGGACAAACAATCGGCTAATGCAAACTCCTTAGATGATTTATATCAAATCTATTTTCCAATTGACCAAAACCTTGAGCGATACATTGAGGAATACTGCCGGGATTTTAGTCTAAAGATGGATATTTTTACAGCAGATAAGCGAAAAATGCTGGAACAGATAGTGTGTTTACATTATGCACTGGTCAGGCAACGATTTTTACTGTTGCCATTTGAGGAAAAAGATACCAACGAGAAGCTCTTAGCCGCGATTCATAAGATTAATTATGATATTAGGCTCTTTGAAAAAGAGCATGCGCCCATTTTATTGCGCGAATTAACTAAATCCATCTCATCATTCCGTTATCTGGTTTGTGATCTGATCAGGACGCTTCGCTACAAAGGAGGATATGGTCCGCTTGAAATGGATTTGGATATGCCCAATTTTTATGATGTGGATGATCTGCATGAAATTCGAAAATATCTGACTGAACTTCCTCATTGTCAGGAAGCTAATTTGCAAATAGATCGTTTGCAAACAGCAGTAAAGGAATCAAATAAAAAAAATATCGCGATTTGCAAGTCTGCGTTGATGAGCTATGTGCATGCGATTGAGAAAGTTAAAATGAACACGCGTTCCTTTATTTCCAAAAAATTTCATCTACTAAATGGTGATCTGGAGCGTTATCTTGAGTATTGTGAAACACAAGAAATTAAATTAAAGAGCTTCGACAAGAGGCGCAGAAAAGTGGCAAATGCTATCATTCGTGTATTAACTATGGATGGAAAAATGCATAAGGAAAGCCATGTTGCTCTTGAAGAAGTAGGGCGGCGTGTAGTAGAGGCTTGCGAAATGCAGAATCATACTGAATGGTTCGCGTTGAATTTTAAAGCCAGTGCATGGCATCTTGCCGCAAAAAAAATAAATATCAGCCTGTCCGAACTCGCAAAGGATTTGAAATTATTTGTATCTCAATATGCCACTTCTTTAAATGAAATACAGCTTTTAAAGAACAGGATAGAGCAGCATGAACAGAATTTGCAGGACATGCATTTGCAACGAACCATCGTGGCGTCCCAATTAGCAAAAGCGGTGCAGACATGGGAAATGGGTTACAAGGCTTTTAGCCATTTTCAACTGGCATTACTCACGCATTGCAATGTCATTCCGGAAAGTACCATACAATTTATTAACACGTTTCTTTCCCAGCATTGGGGTAAAATTTCCATCGGTGGGTCCGGTGGCGGCAGTTTGAGCACACTTTTGTCTATTTTAATATCGGGTGTTCATCCCATACCATTGGTCATTTCAGGGATATTGGGCGTACTCTTTGGCGGCAGTGCAGGTGCCTTAACAGGTGTATGCATGGACCATTATTCCCCTCAGTCTAAAGACGACACGAGTGAAGTGGTGGAAGTTCCTTTGCTTGATGAAAAAGCATTATTGATGTTAGACGATAAGGTCGATGATCAACACCGGTCATTGCAGGAGTTGGCTGCTTCTAATTCGCCACCTCAGCTTCCTGATAGCGAAGAGACTCAAATTAACTATTCAGCGCCTGCATCACCATCTTCCCCTTTGCTTGGGTTACCCCGATTGCCGCGTTGGAATTATGGTTCACTTTGGCAGTCAGCGCTTTCGATAGTGGATAATAATCGCATTACTTCCGCCATCCATAAAATTCGTCATTGAGTGTGACTTAATAAAATAGATGGCAGTCTTGATTTAACTTGCATAAAATAAAAGGTATTTGCAGGAATATAAGGCAGGGATCTTAGCTATGAAAATGAAAAAAATGGGTTTGTTTTTTTTGGCCGCTTCTTTCTCTTTACCTGTTTGCGCCGATGTTAATCTTGAGCCGCTGCTTAACAAGGTAACGTTACAATTACGCGCAGAACAGTGGGTGACGACTAAAACCGCGCTGGTGAACGTGGGCGTGAACGCTGCTGTTACAGACCAGGGCATCGAAAAAATCCAAAATGATGTGATGCAAAAATTAAACAAATTATCCGACAAGGGTGAATGGCACATTGTTTCCTATAACCGCCAGCTGGACCGGTCCGGCTTGGAAAGTATCCAGATGACGGCGCAGGCTCGTTTACCGCAATCTGAATTGGCTAATTTGCGCGACAAGGCGAAATCGCTGAGCAAACCGGGGGAGACATTCACGATTGATGCGGTTCAGTTTACCCCAAGCGATGAAGAATTCCGTGAAGCGAATAATACACTCAGAAACAGTATTTACCAGCAGGCTAAAATGGAAATTGATACACTGAATAAACAATACGCCGATCAAAAATATTATTTGCATCAGATTGACTTTATTTCACCACCCATTGTTCCGATGCCCATCGCGCGCAATGAAGTTTTTATGGCAAAAGCAGCCGGTGCGGCTGCTGCCCAGCCCCTGTCTGTAGGAAATAAGCAAGAGTTACAAGCGACGGTAGTGTTGGCCTCTATGCCAGACCAGGTTGCACAAAAACTGGCCCGTAATAATTGAATCCATGTCTAATTCAATTACCTGGTTTTATCTAGTGCTCGCTATTTTTACCGAAGTGGCGGGCACTACTGCCATGAAATTATCTAATGGTTTTGCCCGTTTCGAACCTTCTCTTTTAATATTCTTTTTTTATGCGCTGTCGTTATTATTTTTAACGCTTTCTTTAAAGCGACTTGAGATCGGATTTGCTTATGCAATCTGGTCGGGTTTGGGCACATTCTTGATTTTTTTAGTTAGCGTCGCCTTTTTTCATGAGCCGATGACAGTGTTAAAAACACTTTCACTGGGTTGTATTATTATTGGTGTGACAGGGTTAAAACAAACATGAACCTTCTACTCGCAGATAGCTGGATTTCATTGGGTATTGCCATCGTATTCGGCGTGTTAGGCACTATTTCGATGAAATTATCGAATGGGATGCAAAAACTGAAGCCTTCTGTCTACCTCACTATTTTTTATACTATCTCTTTTGTGGCTTTGACCTTTGCCATGAAATATATAGAATTAAGCGTTGTCTATGCTGTCTGGTCAGGCATAGGCACAATACTGGTAGCTGTTATCGGAATTTTTCATTTCAATGAATCAGTTTCAGCTAAAAAAATTTTCTTTTTGTCATTGATTGTGATCGGCATAATAGGGATGCATTTTGGTGACTACCTCTCTTGAATTTTATCCACCTGTGATCGCGCACCGCGGCGCAAGCGCATATGCGCCTGAAAATACCCTGGCTGCTTTTATTAAGGCAGCGCAGTTAGGAATAAAATGGGTTGAATTTGATGTGATGCAGGCCGCCTCTGGCGAGCCCATTATATTTCATGATGATTTGCTGGATCGGACGACGGACGGCAAAGGTGAGGTTAGCCATTATTCGTATACTTATCTGCAAACATTGGATGCGGGCAGATGGTTTGATTCGCGTTTTTCTGGTGAGCGTATCCCGACGCTATTGCAGACAATAAAATTTCTTCAGGAAGCTAAGTTATCAGCCAATGTGGAAATAAAAGCACAGTCGGGCCACGAAGAGAAGCTAGTGATTCGTGTTTTGGATGAATTAGCACCTTATTTGCATGCCGCGCAGCCTGCTATTTTATTTTCAAGTTTTTCACTCGATGCCTTGCATTTTTTACGTCAACATTCACCCCACTGTTTGATGGGATTGTTATTGCATGAATGGGAACCAGACTGGCAATACGTCTGTACTTCATTGCAATGTATTTCTGTGCATGTTAATCATGAAATCATGACCCGCGAAGCTGCGCAAAAAATTAAAAGCATGGATAAGATATTATTGTGCTACACCGTCAATGATCCGGCACGTGCAGCCGAATTATATAGCTGGGGTGTGGATGCGGTATTTAGCGATATACCGGATAGAATCGTGGATGGTAATTGGAACATACCTAAATAAGAGCGCGACTGCATAAGAGCGCGACTGCTGCTTGTGTACCTTTTCCATTACCTTCTATACTATTATTCCATTGGAAATCATCACGTAATTTACAGAGGGATAGACTATGGCTGCAAATCTGAATTGGGTTGATTACATCATTCTTGCCATTTTTTTTCTCTCCATATTGGCTGGTTTCTGGCGAGGGTTTATCAGGGAAGTAGTGTCATTGATCACTTGGATTTTGGCCTTCGTGGTAGCGGCTACTTTTTCTCATCCCGTGGCATCCGCCTTTACCAGTTCTCCTGCTGTACAAGGTGCCCTGACACAAGCATCAAGTAGTGCAGATCAACCTGTTTCCTATGCAGCTATTGCTATTAGTTTTGCCCTTTTGTTTGCGGGTACAATCATCGTTGGCTCTATTCTGGGTTATGTGCTGAATATGGCATTCCAGGCGGGTGTGCTGGGTATAGGAAACCGCATACTAGGCGGTGTTTTTGGTTTCTGCCGTGGTTTTATTATCAATCTGGTTTTAATTTTTCTCGTACAGCTAACGCCTTTTTCTCAGCAAGAAATTTGGACACAATCCAGTCTGGTAGCCACCTATCAACCCACTGTGCAATGGCTGGATAGCGTTGTGTCACCGGGCCTTGCTGATCTTAAAGCCCGGTTTGGTGGTACCGTGGAAGAAGTAGGGACGAAATTTCAGGGTATCTCAAATAGCTTTAAACCAGATACAGAAGAATAGAGATTCATTCATGATGCTGGCTAATGTACTATCTAGCTGGCAAACATATCCATCAATTCGTTCACTGCCAGGTTTTCTAAGCTAGGCTGATCCTTAAAGAGGGCCGTGAGCTCCTTCACTTTATCTTTAGAAAAATGCGTTAACAGGTTTGCTTCGAATTTCTGATACAAAAGGGGTATCCCTTCTTCGCGACGCTTGCGGTGACCAATAGGATATTCAACCGTGACTTTATCTGTCTCAGAACCATCTTTAAAATAAATTTGAATGGCATTAGCGATGGAACGTTTTTCTGGATCCAAATAATCGCGGGAAAATTGTTTATCTTCTTCAACTATCATTTTTTCACGCAACTGATCAATGCGCGGGTCTTTGGCAAAGGTATTTTCATAATAGTCGGCTTTAAGATCACCATGCAGCAGGGCGACTGCCACCATATATTGCAGGCAATGATCCCGATCAGCCGGATTATGTAATGGTCCTGATTTGCTAATAATGCGGACAGCTGATTCCTGTGTTGTCAGCACGATTTTTTCAATCTGATCCAACTTGTCTTTAATAAGCGGATAGAGTTTTATTGCGCATTCAACAGCTGTCTGAGCGTGGAATTCTGCCGGGAAAGAAATCTTGAATAACACATTTTCCATAACATAGGAACCAAAAGGCCTGGGAAGGCGCAGTGGTTCGCCGCGTGTTACGACGTCATAAAAGCCCCATTTTTTTGCAGTGAGTGCGCTGGGATAACCCATTTCACCTTGCAGGGTCATCCAGGCAAGCCGTACAGCACGGCTGGTTGCATCTCCAGCAGCCCAGGATTTGCGCGAGCCTGTATTGGGTGCGTGCCTATAAGTGCGCAAACAGGCGCCATCAATCCAGGCTTGTGACAGGGCATCAGCAATCTGCTCGGATGTGCCACCTAAAAGATGGGTGGCGACAGCCGTGGAAGCAATTTTAACTAAAAGCACGTGATCCAATCCCAGCCGGTTAAAGCCATTTTCGAGTGCGAGTATTCCCTGAACTTCATGGGCTTTAATCATGGCTGAAAAAACTGTTTTTACTGATAAAGGCTCTGATCCTTCCGCTAATCGCTTTCGGCTGAGATAATCGGCTACAGCAAGGATGGCGCCAAGATTATCCGAGGGATGACCCCATTCGGCAGCAAGCCAGGTATCATTGAAATCCAACCAACGTACCAACGTGCCAATGTTAAAGGCACCTAGAATAGGATCCAGCATGAAATTCGTACCCGGTACACGTGTGCCGACGGGGACAAATGTGCCTGGAATAATCGGCCCCAGCAATTTGGTGCATGCTGGATATTGCAGAGCAAGGATGGCACAACCAAGCGCATCCATTAAACAGTAACGGGCGGTAGTGTAGGCGAGTTCACTTGAAACTTCGTGATGCGAAACGTAGTCAGCGATGGTGACAAGTTCGGTATCCTGAGTCGGTTTAATATTTACATCAACGGTATGTAATGCCATTGCTTAGCCTCGTTCTTGTATGGGTGTAAAAGGCCGCGGTGCTGGCCCAATATAATTAGCTTCCGGGCGAATTAAGCGATTGTCTGCTCGTTGTTCAAATATATGTGCACTCCAGCCGCTTAAGCGCGACATCACAAAAATCGGTGTGAATAACGGAGTAGGGATGCCGCAGAAATGATAGGCCGTGGCACTATAAAAATCCAAGTTTGGGAAGAGTTTCTTTTCATTCATCATGACTTTTTCTATTGCTTCTGATACTGCATAGAGGTAGCCATCACGTGCGTGTGCAGATAATTTTTGTGACCAGCTTTTAATAATATCTGAACGCGGATCAGATTTTTTATAAACGCGATGGCCAAAGCCCATGATTTTCGTTTTCTTGGCCAGCATGTCTTTAATGCCGGTTTCAGCTTGCTCGGGTGTTTTAAACATACTGATCAACCGCATGGCTTCTTCGTTGGCACCACCGTGCAAAGCACCACGCAAGGTTCCGATCGCAGTGACAATGGCTGAATAAAAATCGGATTCCGTGGAAGCTGTCACACGCGCAGCAAAGGTGGAAGCATTGAATTCATGTTCTGCATAAAGAATAAGTGAGACATCCATGCAACGGCGTATTTCATCATCAGGTTTTTTGCCATGGAGCAGGTGAAGAAAATAACCCGCAATAGTTTGTTCTTCACTATTCCATGTTTCAATACGTTGACTGTTACGATGATATTGATACCAGTAGAGCAGCATACTAGGTGTACAGGCAATCAAGCGATCAGCAATATTGTGTTCTGTATATTGCGCCGATTCAGATTCCAGTGTTCCGAGCATGGAAACACTAGTACGCAGCACTTCCATGGGATGGGCAGAGGCTGGAATGGTTTCAAGCATTAACTTTAATTCATTGGGAAGCCTGCGCAACTTGATGAGTCTGTCCCTGTAATTCTGTAATTCCGCAAGCGTGGGCAGCCGGCCGTATAAAAGAAGAAAGGCGACTTCTTCAAAAGTGGAATAAGCAGCTAGATCATGAATATCATAACCGCGATAGGTCAAGCCAACACCTTCCTTGCCTACAGTCGATATGGCTGTATCGCCAACGATGACTTTCTCGAGTCCTCTGGTAGTCACTGCCGTCATTTCACTTTTCCTTTTGCAAAAAGTTCATCTAGTTTTTGTTCATATTGATGATAATGCAAAACATCATACAACTGTTCGCGTGTTTGCATTTCAGGCAGCACGGTTTTTTGTGTGCCTTTGGAACGAATGGTTTCGTATACATGGATGGCTGCCTTGCTCATTGCTCTAAAGGCGCTCAGCGGGTAAAGAATTAATTGTACACCTGTCTGCTGTAATTCTTCTTTAGTAAAAAGAGGTGTGACGCCAAACTCAGTGATATTGGCAAGCACGGGCACAGGACAAGCACGCACTACCGCCTGATATTGAGATAACGCTGTCGCTCCTTCAAAAAAGATCATTTCTGCGCCCGCTTCCACATAGTGTTGAATACGTTCAATGGATTTATCCAATCCTTCAATGGCGAGTGCGTCTGTGCGCGCAATAAAAACGAAATGATCATTATCCTTGGCGTCCATGGCCGCCTTGATGCGGTCACACATTTCCTCTGTAGAAACCAATTCTTTTTTAGGCCGGTGGCCACAACGCTTGGCTTGCACCTGGTCTTCCATATGCACAGCGGCCGCTCCTGCGCGGATCATGGACTTGATTGCGCGGGCGATATTAAATGCATTGCCCCAGCCGGTATCGATATCTACTAAAAGGGGTAAGTCGCAAGCATATGTAATACGGCATACATCTTCAATCACATCATTGAGCGTTGTGATACCCAAATCAGGCAAGCCGTATGAAGCGGCTGCAACGCCGCCACCTGAAAGATAAATGGCACGGAACCCGCTTTGTTTGGCAAGCATGGCTGAATAGGCGTTGATTGTACCTACGATTTGCAGTGGGGATTCTTGAGCTAGTGCTTGCCGCAATCCAGGGTGTTCCATCCATTAACACTCCATTTATTATCCTGACATGATATGGGCGTAAGCCGTTAGTGCTTATTAAGATGCTGGTGATGCGTTATTCACTCCCCGGGACGGGCTCGAACCGCCGACCCAGTGGTTAACAGCCACTTGCTCTACCGACTGAGCTACCGGGGAATAGGTTTAATCTTGTTCAATATGATGGAATCACGTTGAACCGTCTTAAGTGACGAGAATACTAATATCGCTTTTCAGAATCGTCAATAATTTTTTGTTTATTTTTTATATGTGTTACGGCTTGCCTCCGTTTCGTTCTGTTCCTGCTGATCTGGATTTGTTTTTGAGCCATAAACCGTCACGATTTTGAGCGGATTCTTTTTGATTTTGACGGGTTGTTCTTGTTTGAGATGGGAAGTCAGGCGATTAAATAATTTCAATAACATGAAATTTTTCCTTGAGTCATGAACCTTTTAAGCTAATTGATTTCTCGGTGTCATGCCAGTCTTCACTCATTATGTCCGGTAAATTTCCGTTCTCTCATCGTCCCGCTGACAAGCAGCAGGACGACGGCGAGTAGAAAATTACCGGACAGCGATGCGCCTTCACAGGTATGACACATGGCTGCTAAGCAAGTAGTTTCGCAATGGCCTTATGCATTCTTTGCATCGCATCCACTAATTTTTCCATGCTCGTCGTGAAGCACAAGCGAATATGGCCTGGTGCGCCAAAAGCGGACCCCGGAATGACGGCAATTTCAGCTTCATTTAAAAGATACTCTGAAAATGCCATGTCATCTGCCATGCCGGTTTGTTTATTCAGTAATCCTTCCACAGACGGTAGCGTATAGAAGGTTCCGTCCGAAGGAATGCAGTGTATGCCCTGCATTTTTTGCAGTTCGCTCACAACAAAATCGTGACGTTCCTTGTAGGCTTTGGTCATCATCGAGACACAGCTTTGATCTCCTTCCAGCGCAGCGAGCGCGGCGTATTGGGAAACACTGGTGGGATTGGAAGTGCTTTGGGATTGGGCTTTCTTCATCGCGCCAATAATGTTGGCAGGACCTGCGGCATAGCCGATACGCCAGCCTGTCATGGCATAAGTCTTTGACACGCCATTAATTACAAAGCAGCGGTCATAAAGCTCAGGGCACACATTCAAAATATTCGTAAAAGGAGTGTGATTCCAGAGGTGATGCTCATAAATATCATCGCTTGCAACGATAATACCTGGATGACGCAAAATAACTTCACCCAGTGCTTTTAATTCCTCCGCCGTATAAGCAATCCCAGTCGGATTGGACGGGCTGTTGAGAATCACAATACGCGTTTTGGGCGTGATGGCAGACTCAAGTTGTGCGGGGGTCATTTTGAAAAGATGGGAAAAATCGGTGTTCACAATGACAGGTTGCCCGTCAGCCAGCATGACCATATCCGGATAAGATACCCAATAAGGAGCCGGGATAATCACTTCATCGCCTGGGTTTAAGATGGCGGAAAATAGGTTAAAAAGGCTGTGTTTCGCGCCGCAGGAGACAAGAATCTGGTTGAGCTCATATTTTAAACGGTTATCACGGGTAAACTTGTTGATGACAGCCTGTTTTAAACTTTTAATACCGTCCACGGCTGTATATTTAGTATGGCCATCGCGGATCGCTTTGATAGCGGCTTCCTTGATGTGCTCAG
The DNA here is from genome assembly GCF_902459475.1 of Aquicella lusitana. Taxonomy (NCBI): domain Bacteria; kingdom Pseudomonadati; phylum Pseudomonadota; class Gammaproteobacteria; order Legionellales; family Coxiellaceae; genus Aquicella; species Aquicella lusitana. The sequence continues at coordinate 1,064,317 of NZ_LR699114.1, forward strand.
GTGTATCAAAATCGGGCTCGCCTATACTTAGACTAATCATATTCTTGCCCTGTGCAGCCAATTCTTCCGCACGGGCGGAAATGGCCAGGGTCGGGGAAGGTTTGATGCGTCCTACGCGCTCTGCTAATACGAGAGAAGAATGGTTTGCCATGGTTAATTCGCTCAGTTTTCGGGTTGGTGTCATGATAATATCTCGTTATGAGCCTAAAAATAGATTAAGATTCAGAAAGTAGGGACCATGCCCTTTAAGAAATACTGAGTATAATTAATTTAATCAGCCAGTTCTACCGAAACCCTCATGAAGCAAGCATTCGAATTATATGCCGAATTTAAACCCGCTGGAGATCAGCCTGCGGCCATCAAGCAGCTAGTGGAAGGTATAGAGCAGGGGCTTGCCCACCAAACACTGTTGGGTGTGACGGGCTCAGGCAAAACTTTTACCATGGCCAATGTTATCATGGCCGTTCAGCGTCCCACGCTGGTTCTCGCGCCCAATAAGACATTGGCAGCCCAGCTATATGGTGAGATGAAAGAGTTTTTTCCCCATAATGCAGTGGAATATTTCGTTTCCTATTACGATTATTACCAGCCGGAAGCTTATGTGCCTTCTTCAGATACGTATATTGCAAAAGACGCGTCTATCAACGAGCACATTGAGCAAATGCGATTATCGGCGACCAAAGCGCTGCTGGAGCGGCGCGATGCCATTATTGTTGCAACGGTGTCTGCCATTTATGGCTTGGGCGATCCGCGCATGTATCTCAGCATGGTCATGCATCTGGACCGTGGCGACAAGGTTGACCAGCGTCATATTCTGCGTCGTCTCGCTGAGCTGCAATACACGCGAAACGATATGGATTTGCATCGCGCAACATACCGGGTGCGGGGTGATGTGATTGATGTGTACCCGGCAGAGTCAGACAGTGAAGCCGTGCGCATAGAATTATTTGGCGATGAAATTGAAAACTTGTCCTACTTCGATCCGTTGACAGGCGAAGTACTGCGACGGGTGCCGCGCCTTACTATTTATCCGAAAACGCATTATGTTACCCAGCGCGATACCATCGTCAATGCCATTGACCAGATTAAAGCGGATCTGCGTATCCGCCTGGAAGAGTTATACAAGCTGAATAAATTGGTTGAGGCCCAGCGTCTTGAGCAGCGAACGCTCTATGATCTGGAGCTTATGCGAGAGCTCGGGTACTGTCAGGGCATTGAAAATTATTCACGCTATTTATCGGGGCGCGCGCCTGGCGAACCGCCGCCAACCCTGTTCGACTATTTGCCGTCGGGTGCGCTACTCATCATTGATGAATCGCACGTCACCATTCCCCAGCTAAATGGCATGTATCGTGGCGACCGATCGCGCAAGGAAACCCTAGTGGAATATGGATTTCGCCTGCCTTCTGCGCTGGATAATCGTCCTTTGCGTTTTGATGAATTTGTTATCCGTGCGCCACAAACGATTTACGTTTCAGCTACTCCCAGCCGTTATGAGCTGGAGCATTCCGATGCCATCGCAGAGCAGGTTGTGCGTCCAACCGGCTTGCTGGACCCTGAAATCGAAGTGCGGCCCGCCACTACCCAAGTGGATGATTTGCTGTCCGAGATTAACAAGCGCGTGAAAGTGAACGAACGTGTACTGGTCACCACGCTTACCAAGCGGCTGGCAGAAGATTTGACCGAATATTTGGAAGAACATCAGGTACGAGTGCGCTATCTTCACTCGGACGTGGGGACGGTAGAGCGGGTCGAGATTATCCGCGATTTACGTTTAGGCGCTTTTGATGTGCTGGTAGGCATCAATCTGTTGCGCGAAGGTCTCGATTTACCTGAAGTATCGCTTGTTGCTATCTTGGATGCAGATAAAGAAGGTTTTTTACGCTCAGAAACCTCACTCATTCAAACCATTGGCCGTGTAGCCAGAAATTTTAATGGCAAGGCGATCTTGTATGCGGACAACATGACAGGCTCCATGCAGCGTGCGATACAGGAAACGGAAAGACGCCGAGCGAAGCAGCATGCGTATAACGAGGCCCATGGTATTACGCCCCACAGTGTTAAAAGAGCGGTACACGATGTCATGGAAGGCGCTTACGCGGATGACAGCGTAAGAGGTCGCCTTTTCCCCAAAGGTAAAGTGCGTGAAAAGGCAGATGAATATTCAACTTTGTCGCCTGAAGCCTTGTCCGCCAAAATTGCAAAATTGGAAAACCAGATGCATGAACATGCCCATCATCTTGAATTTGAAGAAGCTGCGCGATTGCGTGATCTGATTCATGAGATAAGGCAGCGTTCGCTGGGGAGATAAAGGGTAATTTTAAGATCACGCCTATATCCGTTCTTGTCCCTTACAAATCTCTTAATGCCTACTTACAACCCCATACGGGAGTCAGAAGCTCCTCAATTTTAATGCATTTTCTATTGTCTTATACCTTGCTTCTTTTCGCATGACAGGGTATCTTTAGCACCCTAATTTAGGCACGTAGCTCAGTGGTAGAGCATCACCTTGACATGGTGGTGGTCGGTGGTTCGATCCCACTCGTGCCTACCAGTTATAAATAAATCCCTTGCAAACTACCCGTGCAAGGGATTTTGTTTTATGGTTACAATGAACTTTTACTGATATAACCCAATAGTGAATTTATGCCTGTGATTACACTACCGGATGGAACCCAAAAGCACTTTGATGCAGCGGTGACAGTGCAAGAGATAGCCGCAAGTATTGGCAGCGGGCTTGCAAAAGCCGCGATTGCCGGCAAGGTCAATGGAAAACTGGTCGACACTTTCTATTCTGTGGGAGAGGACGCCGAGGTGCGGATCATTACTGACCGTGACCCCGAAGGGCTCGAAATTATCCGCCATTCTACGGCTCACCTGCTGGCTCATGCCGTGAAATCCTTATTCCCGTCAGCGCAGGTAACGATCGGCCCGGTAATTGAAAACGGGTTTTATTATGATTTTGCTTTTGACCGGCCTTTTTCGCCGGAAGACTTGGAGCTGATCGAAGCCAAGATGCAAGAGCTCGCAGAAAAAAATTACCCGGTTTCGCGCAGGGTCGTGAGTAGGGATGAGGCTATTCAATTTTTTAGCAGTTTAGGTGAAGACTATAAAGTAAAAATTATCGAAGCAATCCCGGAAGAAGAGATTTTAACCATTTATCAGCAGGGTGATTTTGCTGATTTATGCCGCGGGCCGCATGTACCTAGCACGGGCATGCTAAAGGCATTCAAGCTGACTAAACTATCGGGCGCCTACTGGCGCGGTGATTCAAATAATGAAATGCTGCAGCGTATTTACGGGACAGCATGGAAAGATAAAAAAGCGCTGGATGAGTATCTTAAAAACCTGGAAGAGGCGGAAAAGCGCGACCATCGAAAACTTGCCAAAAGCATGGATCTTTTCCACATGCAAGAAGAAGCGCCAGGCATGGTATTTTGGCATCCCAATGGCTGGACTATTTATCAGGCCATTAAAAGTTATATCAGTAGCCGAATAGCCGAGCAGGGCTATGAAGAAGTGGTTACTCCTCAAATTGTTGACGTGGACTTGTGGAAGAAATCCGGGCACCTTGCCAATTTCAGCGAGGAAATGTTCACTGTCGAAGTGGATGAAAAAGAGTATGCCATTAAACCCATGAACTGTCCGTGTCATGTGCAGATCTTCAAGCAGGGATTGAAAAGTTATCGAGATTTACCGCTTAGATTGGCTGAATTTGGCTGCGTCCATAGAAATGAAATGACGGGTGCCATGCATGGTCTTATGCGTGTACGGCAATTAGTGCAAGATGATGCCCATATTTTTTGTAGCGAGAGCCAGATACAGGATGAAGCCTCTAAATTTATCAGGCTGGTTATCGATGTTTATAAAGATTTTGGTTTTAATGAGGTCGTGGTTAGGCTGGCGACCCGTCCAGAGAAACGTATAGGCACTGATGAGTCATGGGACAGGGCGGAACATGCATTGGCTGAATCGCTGCGCAGCACCGGGTTGTCTTTCGAAATACGCCCGGGGGAAGGTGGTTTTTATGGGCCCAAGATTGAGTTTCACCTGAAAGATTGTTTGGGACGGATGTGGCAATGCGGTACCCTGCAGCTCGATTATAATATGCCGGAGCGTCTGGAAGCCTACTATATCGCCGAAGATGGCAGCAAAAAGACGCCAGTCATGCTTCATCGTGCTATTCTAGGTTCTCTGGAGCGGTTTATAGGCATTTTGCTGGAACATTATGCTGGTAAGCTGCCCGTATGGCTCACGCCAGTACAGGCTATGGTAATGAATATTACGGATAAACAGGCTGATTATGTGGAAGAAATTACCCGTGAGCTGAAAAAACATGGGGTTAGAGCAAAATCAGACTTGAGAAATGAGAAGATCGGCTTTAAAATTCGCGAGCACACTATTAAACATGTTCCCTACCTTTTAGTCGTAGGGGATCGTGAGGTAGAATTACGAACTGTCTCGGTTAGGGCGCAAGGCGGCGCTGACCTGGGTTCGATGCCTTTAGGCAAATTTATAGCGATGCTGGATGCCGAGGTTGCGCAACGAGGTCGAATTGAACACTCATGACCCTATGCGCAGGCGGTTTGAATTTGAATAGGAGGATGTCGAATTAGTACAGAAAAAAAACCTCGGGTTAATGATGAGATAAGGTCTCATGAGGTGCGTTTGATTGATGCAGAAGGCCAACAACTTGGCGTTGTATCAATTCATGAAGCGAAAAAAATAAGCGAAGAAGCTGGGTTAGATTTGGTTGAGGTTTCGCCAGAAGCAAAGCCTCCGGTTTGCCGTATCATGGATTATGGCAAATATAAGTTTCAAATGAGCAAGCGAAAAGCGGCTGCCAAAAAGAAACAAAAACAAATCCAGATCAAGGAAATTAAGATTCGTCCAGGAACCGAAGAAGCAGATTACCAGGTCAAGCTGCGCAACATTATGAAGTTTTTGGAGAATGGAGATAAAGCAAAAGTAACAGTGCGTTTTCGGGGTCGTGAAATGTCGCACCCTGAATTAGGGATGCAGTTGCTGGAAAGAATGATTAACGAATTAGCGGATTATGGGGCAATAGAGCAGCATCCAAAATTTGAAGGCCGCCAGATTGTGATGGTGATGGGGCCAAAGAAAAAATAAATTTTTATATTATTTTGCTATGTGCGGAGTCAGAAATGCCAAGAGCTTATAAAGGTAAGAAGGTAGTTAAACTAAAGTCGAATCGCGGCGCTGCCAAGCGTTTCCGCGCAACGGCAAATGGTGGGTTTAAATGTAAGAGTGCAAACCGCAACCATATTTTGACTAAAAAAACAACCAAGCGTAAGCGTCATTTGCGTGCAGGCGTGCGAGTCCGGGATGAAGACCTGGGTCATGTAGAGCAAATGCTGCCCTATGCTTAAGTATAGGCCTTCATGGCTTTTCTTCTTTAGGCGAAGAAAAGACTGAAAGTAGTTGAGTAAGAAGATGAAATAAGTAAGAGGAAAGAGATATGCCAAGAGTGAAACGTGGTGTTACTGCCAGAGCCAAGCATAAAAAGGTTCTTGCTAAAGCAAAAGGTTATTATGGCGCTCGCAGCCGCGTTTTTCGTGTTGCCAAGCAAGCTGTCATTAAAGCGGCACAATATGCGTTCCGTGATCGTCGCCAGAAAAAACGCGAGTTCCGCGCTCTCTGGATTATTCGCGTGAATGCAGCAGCTCGTTCTCATGGCATGAGCTATAGCGCCTTCATGAATGGTCTTAAAAAAGCTTCTATCAAAATTGATCGTAAAGTGCTTGCTGATATTGCTGTTCATGATAAGGCAGCGTTTGAAGTATTGGTCCAGCAGGCAAAAGCTAGCCTGTCTGTGGCTGCGTAATTGAGTAGTATAGTATAAAAACTCGACCGCAAGCGGCAGCGTTTATGCGATCAACGGTTATATCCTATTCCCGTGAAAGGGGAATTTGTTAAGCAAGAAGTTATTTTCTTGGCATCCCCGCTGCTTTGCGGGGATGGTTTTTTTTGCTGGTATTGCCAGGTAGATGATAGGAGCGAATGGAGATGCTAGATGGAAGTTTTAGAAGAAATCTTACGAAACGCCGAATCAGCGATACAAGCCGCAGCTGATTTAAAATCACTGGATCATTGCCGCGTTCAATATCTTGGAAAAAAAGGTCAATTAACAGAATACCTGAAAACCGTTGGCCAACTCCCTCCTGAACAACGTCCTCTTATCGGCCAAAAAGTAAATATTGCCAAAGATAAAATCCAGACGCTGATTGAGCAGCGCGATGCTGAGTTAAAGCAGGCTCAAATTGCGGATCAGCTTGCATCCGAGTCTGTTGATGTGACCTTGCCGGGGCGATCGCAACACTTTGGTAGCATCCATCCGCTTGTTAAATCATTTGAAGCAATACGCAGCATCTTCACTCAAATGGGTTTTGCATTTGTAGAAGGGCCGGAAATTGAAGATGATTTCCATAACTTTACCGCACTTAATATTCCACTTTTACATCCAGCTCGCGCGATGCAGGATACTTTCTATTTCCCTGATGGGTTGCTGCTGCGCACACACACATCTACCGTGCAAATCCGCGCGATGAAAAAAATGTCCGTGCCTTTGCGTATAGTGGCAATGGGAAGAGTATACCGCCGAGATTTTGATATGACACATACGCCCATGTTTCATCAAATGGAATGCCTGATGGTGGATGAAGCGATTTCCTTTGCGGATTTGAAAGGATTAATGACGCAATTTCTTCGTGAATTTTTTTCTGCCGACGTTCCTATTCGTTTCCGTCCGTCCTATTTTCCTTTTACTGAACCTTCAGCGGAAGTGGATATCGGCTGCTTAAACTGTAATGCTAAAGGGTGTCGCATTTGCAAAAAAACAGGCTGGTTGGAAGTATTGGGCTGTGGGATGGTGCATCCTAATGTGCTTAAAGGTGCAGGAATCGATAGCGAGCGTTATCGAGGATTTGCTTGTGGCGTTGGGGTGGATCGTTTAACCCTGTTGCGGTATGGCATCAGTGATTTGCGCGCATTATTTGAGAATGACTTGCGATTCTTGAAGCAGTTTTGAGAAGTGTCATGCAAGCGTAAGCTGATCTCCAGCAGTGTTAGCGGAAGACTGTTTTTCGCTGGCATGACAGTTTTTACACGAAGAAATATCCTATGAAGTTGAGCGAATCATGGTTGCGAGAATGGGTTAATCCGCGATTAACCCATGAAGAATTATGTCATACCCTGACAATGGCGGGTCTCGAAGTTGAAGAACTGGTGCCGGCTGCCGAATATTTTACCGGTATTGTAATAGGCGAAGTGCTGACGGTAGAAAAGCATCCTGAAGCAGACCGATTGCATGTATGCGAAGTAGATATCGGGGAGCCTGACACCCTGAAAATTGTTTGCGGTGCATCTAATGTGAAAGCGGGCATGAAAGTGCCAGTTGCCAGGGTAAATGCGATTCTGCCAGATAAGACAATTATCAACCTTACTCCTATTCGTGGCATAACATCCCAGGGCATGCTTTGCTCCGCTCGTGAACTCGGCCTTGCTGAGGAAAGCCAGGGCCTATGGGAATTTCCACACGATGCACCCATCGGTCAGGACATAAGAGTTTACTTGAACCTTGATGATTATGTCATTGATATTTCAATAACTCCCAATCGTGGAGATTGCTTAAGCGTACGTGGCATGGCGCGTGAGATAGCAGCGCTGACAGGTTCACCTTTAAATGAAGTCACTTTTAAAAAGCCAGTGCCTAGCACAGAGGAAAGGTTGCCTATAGCCATCGAGGCCAAATCCGCATGCCCACACTATGTCGGTCGTGTTATTCACGGTGTAAAAGCAGACGCGCCCACACCAACATGGTTAAAAGAACGTTTGCGCCGAAGTGGCATCCGTTCTATTAGCCCCATTGTAGATGTCACCAACTATGTCATGCTTGAATTGGGACAGCCCATGCATGCCTTTGATTTGGATACCATCAAGCAGGGCATTGTTGTACGGCAATCCAGGTCAGGCGAAAAAATAGCTTTGCTTGATGGCAGCGAAAAAGACTTGGATAGCGAGACGCTCATTATTGCGGATCATGAAAGGCCGCTAGCCATCGCAGGCGTGATGGGCGGCATGGATTCAAGTGTTACTTTATTAACTCGTTCTATCTTGTTGGAAAGCGCATATTTTTCCCCTCAAGTAATAGCACGTCAGCGGCAATATTATAATTTGAACTCGGATTCAGCTTACCGGTTTGAGCGCGGTGTGGATCCCGCCATACAGCAGGAAGCCATTGAACGCGCGACACAACTTATACTGGAGATCGCCGGTGGGAACGCGGGTCCGCTTATTAACGAAATGAGCAAGGCATACTTGCCCAAGGAACGTATGATTACCCTTGCGCCTGAAAAAATCGCGCGGGTATTAGGCATCACGATTTCAGAGAAAGAAATTGAAAACATTTTTAATTTGCTTTCGTTCACATGGAAACGGGAAAAAGAAAACTGGCTGGTACATGTGCCTTCCTACCGTTTTGACCTTTCCATTCCGGAAGATCTGATTGAAGAAGTCGCACGCTTGTATGGCTACGATAACATTCCTACTCATACCATGAAGACTGAATTACGTGTCATTTCGGCAGCTGAAAATACGCCAGACAGCCATGAACTCCGCCAGGCGTTGAGCGACCAGGGCTTCCATGAAATTATTTCTTACAGCTTCGTAGAAAAGCGGTTGCAGGCTTTACTGGATCCTCAAGAAACCCCGCGTGAGATTGCCAATCCGATCACAGCCGATATGACAGTCATGCGTACCAATTTGTGGCCGGGCCTAGTGAGTGCCTTTCTCTATAATAAAAGCCGCCAGCAGCACCGGGTGCGATTATTTGAACTGGGTACCTGCTTTGTGACCCGAGGTAAGGAGATTCTGCAGCAGCCACGGCTAGGCGGGTTGTTAGCCGGCTTTGCCTGCCCAGAACAATGGGGCGAGCCTGCAAGAGCTGCCGATTTTTATGATTTGAAAGGCCATATTGAAAATCTTATCAGCCTCTGTTATCCCCACGCTGAAGTGACATTTACGTCAGAAACCCATCCAGCCCTGCATCCTGGCCAGACAGCCGGCATTTATTACCAGGAACAACAAATAGGAATAATGGGTGCGTTTCATCCCTCTGTGCTGCAAGCGCTTGATGTGTCCGAATCGGTTTTTGTGTTCGAATTGGATCTAAATTTGCTCAATAAGCCCGTTTTGTCTCGCTTTCATGAGATTTCCAAATATCCGGAAATCCGCCGGGATCTTGCCATCCTGGTAAATCAGACTATACCATCGAAAGATATTCAGGATACAATAAAGGGAGTCGCAGGTGATTGGTTAAAAGACGTTTTTATTTTTGACGTCTATCAGGGGAAAGGTATCCCCCCTGGCCTGAAGAGTATCGCGTTGGCGTTAATTTTGCAGCACTCTACACGAACACTGGTCGACGATGAGGTAAGTGCGTTAATGGAACGGGTGATCATGGCGTTAAAAGGACAATTAGGAGCTGAATTAAGGAGCTGATATGGCGACGTTAACGAAAGCAGATCTTGCAAAGCATCTGGACGAGGAAATCGGATTAACCAATCGCGAAGCCAAGGAAATTGTTGAATTGTTTTTTAAATTCGTTAGCGATTCCCTGATTAAGGGAATGCAGGTAAAGATATCAGGCTTTGGCAATTTTACCCTGCATGATAAAAAAGAACGTCCGGGCCGAAATCCCAGAACAGGTGAAGAAGTGCCCGTTACCGCAAGGCGTGTTGTTACTTTTCATTGCGGACAGAAATTGAAGGCGCGGGTAGAAAAATTTGCAGGCAAAGAAACTCAAGGGCAGCAGGGTGGTCAAGGTGAAGCGTAAACAAACTCGATCTCAAGGCTTGCCTCCCATTCCTGATAAACTGTACTTTACGATTAGCGAGGTGAGTCATTTGTGCGCGGTGAAAGCTTATGTGCTGCGCTATTGGGAGCAGGAGTTCCCGCAGTTAAAACCAGTCAAACGCCGTGGCAACAGGCGTTATTATCAGCAACAGGATATTCTTCTTGTCCGTCAGATCAGGAAATTGCTCTACGAAGACGGTTTTACCATCGAAGGCGCGCGGACCCAACTGTCTAATACCGACGATGCGGCCGGCCGTTCGGTAAAAGTTGATGCAATGATGAAAAAAGTTATTGCAGAACTCGAAAGTGTTTTGCAAAATCTGCAAGCGGAATTGACGACAAGCCATTAGAAATTTAGAGCCGATCGATTCTTCAAAACTTTTCCGTATTTTTTATTAAAAAAAAACAGGAAAAGTGTTGAAGAATAAGATATCCTCTCGCTTTCTCTAGCTTAGACGGAAATTTGTCTGTTAAACGGGGCGTGGCGCAGCCTGGTAGCGCACTTGCATGGGGCGCAAGTGGTCGCCGGTTCAAATCCGGCCGTCCCGATTTAAAACTTCATTATTAACCCCATTGGTTTACGGAATATCGCTACATGCAGTTAAAGGAATACAAAAAGGAACTATTGAGTGTGGAAAAAATCTGGTTGAAGAGTTATCCGCAAGGGGTGCCTGCCGAGATTAACCCTGATGCTTACCAGTCGCTTGCGGAAGTTATTGAACAAAGCTGCCAGCAATTCAGAGATCGGCCCGCTTTTTATAACATGGGTGTTTCACTTACCTATGCCCAACTTGATGAATACAGCCGTGAATTTGCCGCTTATTTACAGCATGAACTGAAGCTGAAAAAAGGCGATCGACTTGCAATCATGCTGCCTAATATCCTGCAATATCCCATCGTCTTGTTTGGTGCGCTGCGTGCAGGTCTAGTAGTGGTTAATGTTAATCCGCTTTATACCGCAGATGAACTGGCTTATCAGCTAAATAATTCGGGCGCTGCCACCATTGTGGCATTGACGAATTTTGCTTCTACTGTGCAGAAAGCGCTGCCGCGGGTGTCTGCACTCAAAAATGTCATTATCACTGATCTAGGCGATCTCTTTTCTCCCTTTAAGCGGTGGATGACGCATCTAGTATTGAAATATATTTATAAAAAGATTCCGCAATGGGATATTCCCGGTGCTATTCCCTTTAGGAAAGCGCTCGCAAGAGGTAAAGAGCTGCCTTTTATTAAAGTTCCTCTGACAAATAATGATACCGCTTTTTTACAATATACTGGCGGGACGACGGGAGTTTCCAAAGGGGCGATATTGACGCATCGCAACGTCATTGCCAACCTGCAGCAAGCGGATGCCTGGTTTAGAAGCTTGTTATCAGAAGGCCAGGAAACGATCATCACAGCGCTTCCGCTTTATCACATCTTTTCACTGACTGCGAACGCCTTGTTTTTTAGCAAGATAGGCGGGCTAAATGTCTTGATCACCAATCCCCGAGATATACCCGGTTCTATTAGGGAAATGAAAAAGTTTAAATTTACAGCGATTACCGGCGTTAACACCTTGTTTAATGCACTAATGAAAGATCCCGCCTTTGCAACACTGGATTTTAGCCGTTTGCGGCTTACCTTAGGTGGTGGTATGGCTGTGCAAAGAGCTGTAGCAGAAAAGTGGCAGAAACTAACAGGTGCACCGCTGCTGGAAGCTTATGGCCTGACTGAAACTTCCCCCTGCGTGACCATCAATCCTGCTAACCTGGATGCTTACAATGGGACAATCGGACTGCCAGTTTCTTCAACGGATGTTTGTATTCTAGACGAAAACGGCCATGAAGTGCCTATAGGCCAGCCGGGCGAATTAGCGGTTAAAGGCCCTCAAGTAATGAAAGGCTATTGGCAAAACCCTGCAGAAACCGAGAAAGTGTTTACGAAAGACGGCTGGCTGCTAACCGGGGATATTGCCAAAATTGATGAGCAAGGCTTCATCCGGTTGCTGGAACGCAAAAAGGACATGATTCTGATCTCAGGATTTAATGTTTATCCCAATGAGGTGGAAGATGTACTGGCGAAATTACCGGGTATTCGTGAAGTCGCGGTGGTAGGGCTGCCAGATGAGTACTCAGGTGAAATCGCGAAAGCCTTTATTGTGAAAGATGATCCCAATTTGACAAAAGACGATATTTTCAAGTATGCCCATGAGCATCTGACGCCTTATAAAGTGCCCAAACAGATTGAGTTTTGCGACGAACTTCCCAAGACCAATGTTGGGAAGATATTAAGACGCGCGCTTAGGGATGCTGCTGTAAATAAGTAGAAATTGTTTTGTTTCTGCTCCCTATTATCGGGGCGCAGCCATATTGGGCGGGTAAGCGCAGCTTGCCCGCCTTCCGGGCTGATCGCTAGACCTGGAATCCATCTCCGCCATTAAAAATCAAACATTCCCATTCGTAAAAGCTATAGAAAAACCATTATTCGTGATATAATTCAGCGGTTAAAATTCACATAAAATGCAACCCGCTATGGATAATGTAATCGCTAAAGAAGTCCAGAAAGTCAGTGTAGAAAACGAGCTTAAAAAATCCTATCTTGACTATGCCATGAGTGTGATCGTGGGGCGCGCGCTCCCCGATGTTCGCGATGGTTTAAAGCCTGTTCACCGCCGTGTTTTATTTGCCATGCACGAGCTCAGCAATGACTGGAACAAGCCTTATAAAAAATCAGCGCGAATCGTTGGTGACGTCATTGGTAAATACCATCCTCATGGTGATACAGCCGTTTATGACACCATTGTGCGTATGGCGCAGCCTTTTTCCTTACGTTATTTGCTGGTCGATGGCCAAGGAAACTTTGGCTCGATTGATGGCGACGCTGCTGCCGCAATGCGTTATACCGAAATCAGGATGTCCAAGCTCGCTCACGCATTATTAGCAGACATCGAAAAAGAAACCGTCGATTTTGTTCCCAATTACGATGAGAATGAAATGATGCCTTCGGTTTTGCCCACCCGCATTCCTAATCTGCTGGTGAATGGGTCTTCCGGTATCGCGGTGGGTATGGCGACTAATATACCACCGCATAACCTGACTGAAGTGATTAATGCCTGCCTTGCTTCTATCGACAAGCCTGACATCACTATCAGTGACTTAATGGCGCATATTCCGGGTCCAGATTTTCCAACAGGCGGCATCATCCAGGGTAAAAATGGCATTATCGAGGCTTATCTGACGGGTCGCGGACGGGTTGTTGTCCGAGCCAAAACCCACATTGAAACCGATGAAAAAGGCAGCAAGGACCGCATCATTGTCACTGAGCTGCCCTATATGGTCAATAAAGCGCGATTGGTCGAACGTATCGCAGAACTGGTAAAGGAAAAGAAAATCGAAGGTATCACGGCATTGCGTGATGAATCCGACAAGCAGGGCATGCGGGTTGTCATTGAAGTTCGCCGTGGTGAAAATGCTGATGTCATCATGAATAACTTATTCGTGCATACGCAACTGCAAAGTGTGTATGGGATTAACATGGTGGCCTTGGCAGATGGACAACCAAGAGTTCTGAATCTTAAAGAATTGATTGACGCTTTCATCGGCCACCGTCGTGAAGTAGTGACACGACGCACGGTGTTTGATTTACAAAAAGCACGGGATCGCGTCCATATTTTAGAAGGCCTCGCTGTTGCACTTTCCAACATTGATGCAATGATTATCCTGATCAAACAGGCAAAAGATGCGGGTGAAGCAAAAGCCAGCTTGATGAAACAAGTTTGGCAGGCTGCGCAAACAATTGAAATCCTGACGCGCGCAGGCAGCCAGGATACGATTACTCGCACGACCGAGTTATATGGTCTATCGGAAGAGGGTTATCGTCTTTCTCCAGAGCAGGCGCAAGCTATTTTAGATATGCGCTTGAATCGCTTGACCGGGCTTGAGCAGGACAAAATTATTGGCGAGCACAAGGAACTGAAAGAAGAAATCAAACAGCTGACTGAGATTCTGCAGAATCCGGCTCGTCTGATGCAAGTTATTCGTGAAGAATTGAACGCTGTAAAAGAAGAGTTTGGTGATCAGCGTCGTACTGAAATCGCCGCCACTGAAGAAGGCGATGTCTTGATCGAAGACCTGATCCCAGATGAAGAGGTGGTAGTAACACTCTCTCACGAAGGTTATGTCAAAACCCAGCCCATTGATATCTATCAGGCTCAGCATCGTGGTGGACGCGGTAAATCTGCAACCACTATGAAGGAAGAAGATTTTGTCGAACACCTGATCATTGCCAGGACGCATGACACAGTTTTGTGTTTTACTAACCATGGCAAAGTTTACTGGCTCAAGGTTTATCAATTACCCCAAGCAAATCGCGCCGCACGCGGCCGTCCCATTATTAATCTACTGCCTTTGGCGGAAGGTGAAAAAATAAATGCCTTCCTGCGCGTCCGTGAATACGGGGAGCAGCAGTATGTCGTCATGGCAACCGCCATGGGTCTGGTTAAAAAGGTTTCACTGGTTGATTTCTCGCGCCCACGTTCATCAGGCATTATTGCCATTGCCCTGAATGAGGGAGACTGTCTAGTCAATGCTGAAATCACCGATGGCAATCACGATATCATGTTATTCACTGATGCCGGCAAAGTCGTGCGCTTTCCCGAAAACAAGGTACGCTGTATGGGACGACAGGCAGTGGGTGTGCGCGGCGTGAAATTACAGGAAAACCAGCGGGTCGTTTCCCTCATTGTTGCGCAGCTGGGCGATATTCTCACTGTAACAGAGAACGGATACGGCAAACGCACTGCGTTGGATGAGTACCGGCTAAGCGGACGTGGCGGCCAGGGGGTCATTTCTATCCAGGTTAACGAACGAAATGGCAAAGTAGTGGGTGCCATTCAAGTGAATCCGGAAGACGAAGTGATGCTGATTAGCAACAAGGGCACCCTCGTTCGTGTACCCGTCGCTGAAATTTCCTTAATCGGCCGTAACACCCAGGGAGTCAGGCTGATTCAATTGGGCGAGGGCGAAGCTTTGGTGAGCCTCGAACGTATTGCAAACATTAAAGGAGAAGAGAAAGAATGATCCACCAAAAGGAACCTGTCATTACCATTGACGGAGCAAGCGGCACTGGCAAGGGCACGGTCAGTCAGCTGCTGGCAAAACGTCTTGGATGGAAGTTTCTGGATAGCGGCGCCCTCTACAGGGTGCTGGCGCTGGCGGCTCAAAAGCATAGCGTGGCGCTTGATAATGAAAAAGCGCTTGAAGTACTGGCAGAGCACCTGGATGTTCAATTTATAGCCCAAGAGAGTACTGCATCACAGATTATTCTTGAGGGAGAAGATGTAACTGAAACCATTCGTACCGAGAAGATGGGCAATGCGGCTTCCATTGTTGCCGCTTTATCGGGAGTTCGGGCAGCCTTATTGAGTCGGCAGCGTGCTTTTCGCGAAGCCCCGGGTCTGGTGGCGGATGGGCGGGACATGGGGACAGTGGTTTTCCCTGATGCCGAGCTTAAAATCTTCCTGACGGCAAGCCCCGAAGAGAGGGCCTTAAGGCGCTATAACCAGTTGAAGGAACGGGGTATTAGTGTTACCCTAGGCGACCTCATCGAAGAGCTGCGAGAGCGGGATAAACGTGATAAGGAACGCGCGGTTGCCCCCCTGAAACCAGCCGAAGATGCAATCAGTGTCAACACAGACCATCTGTCGATCGAGCAAGTAGTCGAACGAATTTTGTTCGAGATTAAGCAAAAAAAGGCCTTTCCTGCTACCTTGACCCCCGCGATTGAATTCGCTGGAACTTGGATAGCAGAGTAAAGATTATAAACGATTAACCTCCTTGGTATTGTGCGCAAGTTATTCGAGTGAACAAGACAAGGTATAAAATTGAGTTGAGAAGTACATTTATGGGCGACACTTTTGCGCAATTGTTTGAAAAAAGTCTATCTGAAACCCCGATGCTGCCGGGTGCAATTATTTCGGCGACGGTTGAGCGTATCGAAGATAAATATGTTGTTGTTGATGCGGGTTTAAAATCCGAATCCTATATTCCCATTGAACAGTTTTATGATGAAAGCGGTCAGCTGGAAGTCAAAGTCGGCGATGAAGTTAAAGTTGCATTGGAAGTTTTGGAAGATGGATTTGGCAGTACCCGTCTTTCCCGTGAACGCGCAAAACGACTGGAATCCTGGTCGCATCTCGAACATGCTTACGAATCTAAAGAAACTATCCGCGGTGTCATTGTTGGCCGCGTCAAAGGTGGTTTCACTGTTGAGATTAACAAAGTCCGCGCTTTCTTGCCTGGCTCTTTAGTGGATGTCAAACCTATACGTGATCCTGAAAGTTTTGAAGGCAAGGAATTTGAATTCAAAGTTATCAAGGTTGATCCCAAGCGAAATAACATCGTTGTTTCCCGCCGTGCTGTACTCGAAGCCGAATCCAACGTGGAACGTGCAGCCGTACTTGAAAATATTAACGAAGGTGATGAAGTCAAAGGGATCGTCAAGAACCTGACCGATTATGGCGCGTTTATTGATTTAGGCGGTGTAGACGGTTTGCTTCATATTACCGACATGTCATGGAAACGCATCAAGCATCCGAGTGAAATTTTAGCGATCGGCGATGAAATCAAGGTGAAAGTCCTGAAGATTGACCGCGACAATGTGCGTGTTTCATTAGGCCTCAAACAATTGGGCGGCGATCCGTGGCAGGATATCAGCCACCGCTATCCAGTGGGATCAAAAATCTCAGGCCGCGTGACCAACATCACCGACTACGGCTGCTTCGTTGAAATCGAAGAAGGCATCGAAGGTCTTGTTCACGTTTCAGAAATGGATTGGACAAACAAAAACGTTAATCCAAATAAAGTTGTTCACCTAGGTCAAGAAGTTGAAGTCATGGTGCTGGATGTGGATGCTGATCGTCGACGTATTTCCTTGGGTATCAAACAGTGCACCTCCAATCCATGGGCTGCCTTTGCTGAGAACCATGAAAAAAGCGAGCATGTTAAAGGTAAAATCAAATCGATCACTGACTTTGGTATTTTCCTTGAACTGGAAGGCGGCATTGACGGATTGATTTATCTGTCCGACATCGCCTGGAGTGAAGCTGAAGCACAGGAAACCCTGCGCAAATATCAGAAAGGTGACGAGCTGGAAGCGGTTATTCTAGCGATTGATGTCGAACGTGAGCGTATTGCGCTGGGCTTAAAACAGCTGGCAGAAGATCCGCTGGCTAATTACCTGATGGAAAATGAAAAAGGCACCGTTGTAGCTGGTAAAGTAGTAGAAGTTGACCAGAAGCAAGCCGTTGTTGAACTTGCTGAAGGAATACGCGGTATATTGCGTGCTTCTGAAATCGCTGCCGAGAAGGTAGACGATGTCCGTACCAAGCTGCAAGTGGGTGATGAAGTGGAAGCTAAAATCATGGGCACCGATAGAAAAGTCCATGCGATTACGCTTTCCATTAAAGCAAAGGATGGAAAAGCACCTGCTAAAAAATCGACAAAAGCAACGGGTAAGACTGCTGCTTCTACTGCTGCCGCTGGCAAGAAGAAAAAGTCAGCTGATACGTTGAAAACCACGCTGGGTGATTTGTTTAAAGATCATATTAGCAATGGTAATGAAAGCGAAGGTGAAGATAAATAAACTTATTTGCACTCTCGTTTCATTAAGCCTGTTACGTAACGCTACGTAACAGGCTTTTTTTTTAGAACACCTATGGGTCGCTACTGAAATTAGTTGAAGCCCCTATGTTGCAGTCAGAACCATGCAGGCTAGGACATTTGTTTAATTCTTTCTTAATATGAAGAAATTATAATGATTTCCCAATTAATTAAAATCGTGGATAGGCTATGTTACCTCAGCGAAAAGATAAACTGTGTCAGGAACTGAGTGAGTGCTTTAATAAATTTAATAATGCATCGCTGCAAAAAAATGGTGGCGTTCATCATAGCTATGATATTACGCAACGATTTTACCCCTTTTCAAATGAATACGATTTTAATCTAACACTTGAAAAAATGGATGCCTTGAAGCCGCATCAAACTTCAAAATTGCGCATTGCCATTCTGACTGGCGAATCAAATATTCTTTCAATCCTACCGGAATTGAGTCAACATGCAGATCTGGTGATTTGCAATGATATAGATTATAGAGTACACGAACATATCTCCTATATGCGGCAATGTATGATGAAAGCTGATTCACGAAGCCAATTTAACGAACTTTATTTTGACGGAACACCGCTACTGCCAGCGCGAAATTTTAATAGACAACTAATTCAGAGAGACTTGGATTATTATGCCGAGAGATTGGGAGAGAGATATTTTTTGTATTCTGACCAACGATTTGTTAATGCCAAATCAGTTCTTGCACAATTAAATTTCGCTTATACGAATATTGATATGTTTGATGTTGAGCAAGTTAGTCTGCTTGTCAATTTTATGAAGGATAAGAATGCCTGCGTGACGCTTTTAAATGTAACTAACCTACATGAATATAACAGTGAAAACAGGCTGCAAAACACAATCGAAATGCTTTTTGCAGATAATCCTGACCCCATTCTTTTGTATTCAACTTCCTTGCTACAAAGCCAATTTACTACTCAATTGGCTGCCTATTTTGAGTTTATGAAGAAGAATCCGCCTATTATGCTTCGGCCGAGTATGACTTTTTTTAATCCGCCTGACAGAAAAAGTCCGCCAGGAAATCTTGGCAAAGAGCATAGGTGCACCCTTTTATAGGCAATATTTAAGGCAAGGCCATGACTATTTTTATTCGAGCACCCGAACTTGCAGACGAAACCGCTTTTATCCAAGCTAGCTTGCGTAGTGAAACATTGCATCATCCATGGACCAGCGCGCCTAAAACGCATGAAGCGTATCAAGCGTATCTCAGCAGCTTCAGCCAGCCGAGTAATAAAAGCTTTCTTGTAATGAGTCGTACGAATGAAATACTGGGCGTATTTAATCTCAGTGAAATCGTACGTGGCTGCTTTCAAAATTCCTATCTGGGTTATTATGCTTTTTCAGGTCAGGAAGGCAAAGGATACATGAGCCAGGGCATGAAATTGGTGCTGGATTATGCCTTTAATGTATTAGCCTTGCATCGCGTTGAAGCGAATATACAACCAGGCAACGTACGCTCCATTTATTTGGTACAGAAAAATGGTTTTCGTAAAGAGGGATATTCACTGCGCTATTTAAAAATTAATGATGAATGGCGTGATCACGAACGCTGGGCGCTGACAGCAGAAGAGTGGAAGAGGTAGTGACGTTGTTTAAACCATTGCGAATTGGGAACAAGACGTTTGCTATCAATTTAATTCAAGGACCGCTGGCTGGTGTCAGCCTCGCGCCTTTCCGTGAGTTGACTTGGCGGTACAGTCAACCGGCTTTTTCCTGCAGCGAAATGATTTCCTGTAAGACATTACTTCATCGCTCCATGGCGTCACTTCAACGTTTTACAGCCAAACACCCTCAAGAAGGGCCAGTCTGTTTTCAGTTATCCGGTAGCGATCCAGTCGAATTAGCAGCAGCGACAAAAAAAATAACCGATTTAGGCGCAGATTTGATCGATTTAAACTGCGGGTGTCCAGTTAAAAAAATTCGTAGCCGGGGCGCTGGCTCAAGCTTGTTAATGAATGCACCGAAACTTTATCAGCTAATCACAGCAATGAAATCCCATACGCATGTGCCTGTGGGCATTAAAATTCGCGTGGAAGGCGGTAATGAAAAATTTAATCAGGAAATTGCGCAGGTAGTGTGTGATGCCGGAGCCGACTTTTTGGTAGTGCATGGACGTCACTGGACGGAGCACTATGAAACGCCATGCCGTCATGAAGCAATTCAATTTTTCGTTGAACAGCTTTCTATCCCGGTGATCGGTAACGGCGATATTGCTTGCATTGATTCATTGAAGGTAATGTTTGCAACGGGTTGCGCGGGCGCGATGATTTCGCGTGCCGGTGTGGGCCAGCCTTGGCTGATTCAACAACTCATGGCAGAAATGTGCCAACAAAAATTTACTTTTCCTTCTCTCAATGAAATTAGTGTGATCTATCTTGAACATATTGAATCGCTTATTCCATTGTTGGGCAGTGAGAAATTTTCTATGCTGCATGCGAGGAAGCTCGCTAAATATTATGCCCGTCCCTTAGCCAATCGAACTGATTTTTGTGCCGCCGTTAATGCTTGTGAAACGCTGGCGGATTTAAAATCGCTTTGCGCTCGGTACTTTATTTAAATCAGAGAGCATTACAGTTTTTAGCCTGACCAGTGTGTAATCGCCCATGGAGAATTTAACTTGATAATTTCCCAACAAGGGATAATTTCCAACCATTAATACCCAAGTTTTATCAGCAGGTATGTTGGCAAATTCAAGTGGTGTACCAAGCGGCAATTCACTCACGGCAGTCTTCGGATTATCAATGTAGAAAAGCGCCTTGAATAATCCTCCCAGTTCTGGGCCAACTACCGCCAACCGTGCAGCTTCCCGATTTAGCCAAATATGGGCAAATTGTCCAACGCGATCGTAAACATCGGTATGAAAAAGCCGTTCCTCTTTTAATTCCAAGCGAACATAGTGATTTGTTGTAAGCAGCATGATAGGTAAGAAGATTGAAACATAAAATATTGCGCCATATTTTTGATGAACCGTCCATAGCCACAGACTGACTAAAGCAAGAATGCATAGCCATTTAAAAAGGGTTGAATTATATAACAAGCCAAATAGCTCAGGGCAGTCAATAAAGGAAATCACGTATCGGGTCGGTAAGTAAAAAAATCCATACAGTATGCCCAGATTGAGTAGGCTGACAACAAGCAGTTTCCAGTAGAAAGAAGCTGTGTTTGACGTTGAATGGGTTTCAGCAAATGCGATTATTACAAATAAAGGGAAGATGAAATTGTAATAACGCAGATGAAGACGGCCAATGACATCATATGGATTCCATCCGGTGACCTCTACAGTTGTTATGGCGGTGATAAATAACAGCGAGATAAGGCAGGCGATGGCGAGCAGTTGCAAACTGTGCTGGCTTGTCACTTTCTGCTTGTGCCTGAAATTGAGCATAGTAGCGAGTGGCACGCCAAAGAGCAAAGCTAGCGCTGCAGAATGACCCGCCAAGGGGATGCTAAGCAGCCGTAAATAGGATAGATGATTGATGTTTAATAACGAATAGAAATTACGCTGGTATTTGCTGCCAATTAAGCTCAACCCAGCTGAGCCAGCGAGGATGAATCCTAATGACGCGCGTATCAAAATAAAAGCCATCCCCATCCAGCAGATAGTCCAGGCTGCTTTTCGCAGATTCATTTGATCTGACTTGAAATGGCTTAATAGGAGCAAGAAAAGAATGAAGGCTGGAATAAGAAACAGGGCATGCATTTTTATTAAAGCCATGATGCCTAACAGGAATCCACTTCCGCTCCCTAACAAAGCCGCGCTTTGATGCAGCCGGCTCAGCACGAACCATGCCCAAACCCAAAATGAAAAGAAATACAGGGCCTCTGGCATAAAATAAGCGGTGTATGAATTAACGGGCGCTGCGAGGGAAAGTAGGGCTACTAAAATAGCTGTGCCACGGGAAGAAATCACCTGGCGTGAAATCAAATAAATAAACAGGGATGAAAGCGAAAAAAAACAAGTGTTAATCCAACGGGCACAGATCAAAAAATCAGGTCCACAATAATTTGTGGTTTTAAATAATAGTAGAAATAAATAAGAAGGCGTAATGGATGTAGAGAGCGGCTGAAGCCTCGCAGAGCTGCTATATAACCACTCGTCTGCAAATACCGTGGGATATAAGCCTGCATGTGTTGTCATCAGCAAGAGGATGAACAAAATACTGACGAGCAATATTATGAGTCCATCAAATAACAAAGCTCGTCCTGAGGCATTGTTCATTAATGCAAATGTCCTTCCTTCGGGTAGTGAGAAAATGCCTGCTGGCAATAAGTTTCCTTAATAAAGTACAGGCTGATAAAGGTGGCAAGTACATAACTGACAGGAATAATAAACAGGGCAAACCGATAATCGTTCAGGGTGTAAAAAGGTGAGCCGTCCGCCATGGTGCCGCTCCAATTCTTATGCAGGATAATGCCGATGATAGGTTGCAGAATGGCGCCGCCTGCGACCGTTGCCATATTATTTAATCCTATGGCAGCACCGATGAGGGATGGATGGTTGGAGTCGCGTACCACACTAAAAGCAAGAGATTGTCCACTGCCCGCGCAGCCTAGCATGAAAAGGGAAAGATAAAGAAGGGGCGTAGGCAGGATAAAAAAATGGTCAAAATGGAACCAATGATACCTAGCACCCCGCAAGTGGTGAGAACAACCAGACGTCGCCGAATGCGCTCTGATAGCCATCCTATAAAAGGACAGCCAAAGCCAATCCCGATCCAGATAGCAGCGCAGGCCATTGAAGCGTTGGCGATGGTAATGTGGTAGGCCGCAGACAGAAAAGGCACGCCCCAGAGGCCAGCAAAGGCGGCAATGGGCGCCCAAATCAGGAAGGAATAAAGGGCAACCCACCATGACTGCATTCGGCCAAACACCCGGCTAAGGCGAATAGCATCGCCCTGATGGGCAGGTCGGTGGCGGTCACCTGGGGAATATGGGGTGGCAGCATGTCCAGGCGGAAAATCCCGCACAATGAGCCATACGAGGCAGGCAAGACCTATCCCCAGCAGGGCAAGATAGAGCATCGTAGGCCGCCATTCCCAGCGGTGAATCGCGATTGCAAGCGGCAATTCTCCAGTGATGGCGCCGATGGAGCTCATTAACTGCACAACTCCTGTCATCACGGGAAAATACCCGGCGGGGAACCAGCGGGCAATTAACATCAGGGCGCCGCTAAATGAAAAAGCTGCCCCCATGCCCATCATGAACCGACCGGCGGATGCCAGCCACATGCTGTAACTGAAGCTGAAAAAAAGTGCGCCAAAGGCGCAAACCAGAATGGCAAACGTCAGAATGCGACGGGGGCCAAAACGGTCGTGTAACAGACCAGCGGGTATTTGCATAGGCATATAAGCGTAATAAAAAAAGGCAGACACGATACCGAGACTCGCGGCATTCAGACTCAGGTCACGCATTAATTCATTGGTCATGACACCCAGCGAAACCTGGAGAATAAACTCATACATGTAAAATGATGCACCTAAAAGGCAAACCACCACGGCCAAGGCACTAAATTTGGAAGAAGACATGCCAGACGCACCTTTATCGTTATTTTTTAACGAGCGTATTTTACAAGATATTTTGGACAGTGTCAGAAGAATTGCGCAAGGGGTGAATTTATAAAATAACATTATTTTTCATATGGTAATACTGTACACTGCGCCTTTTTGGAAATATCTCATACTATAATGAATAATAATGAGGTGCGCCTATGCCGTTATATGTCGTTATCAAATATTTGCCTACCAAATATAGCGAGAAAAATAGCCTGCAGTGGATAGGCAATAAGCTATTGAATGCAAATTCGTACGATACTGAATTTAAAATTTATCCTTCCCTGGAAGAAGCGCAACAAGCCATTAACAAGGCATTGCCAGTTATGCAGCCAGTGCTGGGTCTTGCTGAAATAGAAATGGATAAGGAAAAACTGGAAGCAATGCGTACAAAAAAAGAAAAAGCGGATGAGCAGGTCATTGCTGATTCGATTAAAGCGATACACATAAGAGGCGTGCGTTTTCCGGCCGAACAAATTGATTTAGCGAAACATGAAGAAAATCACATTAAAAAACTTCAATATGATCCTAATAATGTCGAAGCGTTACAGTTATCTACACCACCTCTGCTTTATTTAAGCCAACTTGATCCGAGGTTATATTTTCTGCTGTTCATGGATCATAAATTGTTTGATTACCTGCTAGAGATCTGGCGCGAATACCATGACCGCGAACCAGGGTGTGTATCTGATTTGTTTCAAGCCGTCACAAATGTTGTCTGTGAATATCTCACCTCAACTAGTATTAAAAAGCCGCTGGTACAAATGCAAGATATAACGCGCCTGCATGATGTATTAAGTCAAAGTGTATTTAAACATCATAAAGATAAAAAAAGCGGTGTATTCAGGGAAGGATATAACTGTTTTCCCTTGGCGCCCGATACAGTCAGCAAAAAAGGAATCAAAAGACTTTTGCTGCGCATCAAAAAAGACAACAAAGAAAACGGTTTTGTGCTAGGCGAGATGAGTGAGATAAATATCGTCTCAAGATTTTGCATGGAAATGTCAACTTCACTTCCTTACAATATGGGACCTTTCAACGCTTCCTATCCTGACAAATTCGTCAATACTGTTGCATTGGCAATAGAAAATACCTGTAAAAAAATCCAACAAGAATATAAAGACATCAAAAGAAGTGATATAGAAAAGATCATAACCGAATTCATAAAAGACTATAAACCAATGGAGCAGGTTGAGCCACATAGCCAGATGTTTTGGAGCAATTTAAGAAATTTTTTTAGCGATATGTCGAAAAAAACGCGCTTCCAGTCAACAAAAGCCGAATATCAGTTTAAGGTAAAATATGCGAGGGATCATGCAGTAGGACATAGCCATTATTTTAAGGAAAAGGATATTGATTCGCTTGCAGACGATATTTTTAATAAAATAACAAAAGAAGGTAAAACATTTTATATTTTTCCCCCTGAGGCAAAGTTGGCGCAAAAATATGCTCAGGATGCGATCGCTGAATATAATAATGCTATCGTAAAAGCTAAAACCGTAGATGAGTGCATTCACCTAATTGATGATTTGGCGCATGAGTTGGAAATCCTTCATCTATTTCACGACGTGAATTGCCGCACCTGTTATGTTACAAAAAATATGCTCTTACTTGCTGTTGGGTTGGGCTGGGACATGGAATATAACCCTAATCGAATGGATTGCCTGGATAGCGATGAGCAGCATGAGCAAACCAAAATAGGAATTTGTCGAACAGCTTACATCATGACTCATCAGCAAGAATTGCTAGAACGGTTGGCGCTTTTAGAAAAGAAATATGCGATGCGTACCGACTTGCTTGATGAGTATAAAGAGATAGCGCGGCCCTTGATAGAAAAACTGATCAGTTATCAGCAATCGTTTAATAAACAATTAACCGAATTAGTAAAAGAATATGAAATTCTCGCTTTGGATTCGCAAAAAATATTTGCGAATAGTGATAAAAAGATCCCCTATAGTCTGATGCATAAGGCTCTAATACAATTGCAAACGTCAAAAAATATTTTGCATTTTATCCAATCCATTTCGATGCTTGATAAACATCATATACCAAAAAAAATGAATAAGGATATTGAGTGTGTACTTCAGCTGGCTGGCTATAATAAATATTGGGCTTTGATGCCAATCAATCCCAAGGCTGATTTCCACTTTTAAAAATGGCTGATAGGTGATTTCCTGCGATCAATGCCCCCTGTATTTTTTGTGCGCGCTGCTGCCACTTCAGATTGCCGGCCATGGTACGTTCCCTTGGTAAAAATTGACAAAATGGGTAATATTACGCATACCCACATTGGCCAACAACTTAATATAGTGTGCAAATTTAATAAAATTTTTAATTCTTGCGAGGACTAAACAATGGAAACGAGATGGAACCAGAAAACTGAACTGTCAGCTATCGAATTGCAGAAAGGGTATGTCGAAAATCAATTGTACGACAATCTGGATGCCATAGCGCGCTTTTTTCGAGATTTGCTGAGGGAGCAAAAAATAATTGCCACGCTGAAAAAAACAGGAAGTGAAAAAATAACACTTGGCCTTGATGATCAGGAAATAAAAGTGCTAGATAATTTTGTGCGCATGATCGAGCATCTTCAGACTCATTTGGATCAAAAAGAAATAGAATATCATTTGCATTTCTTTATAGATATTCAACGTTTCTCATTTGTTAATGAGGAATTCAAGTCGCTATTAAACAAGACCTATCATTTGCTCGCCAAAAACGGTCATTTATTTGCGACTGCTTCAAAAGCCGAAATCGATTTTCCTAAAGAAGATGAGTTTGTTGACGCTGTGGAAATTCAGGCTCAGCTGGAATCTTTCTATAAAAAACGCAAGCGTGAGATGGATGAACTTCAAGAGGATTTCACGTTTTTTTCTATCTCAAAAGATAAAGAAGATACATTGGCTGATTCGCTCAATAGAATCAAATTTTCTCCAAAAGAAGATGAGAAAGAAGATAAGAAAAAGGATAACGAACAAAGCAAGCGAAGAAAATTTTAATTGCCTAGGATTTGAGGCGCTTCATACGGCTTCAAGAATGGCTGCCACTCCCATACCCCCAGCAGTGCAGATGGAAATGAGGCCTCGTCCTTGACCTCGTTGGTGTAGTAATTTGGCAAGGTTAACCACAATTCGGGCACCGGTGGCTGCAAATGGGTGGCCTAAAGCGACACTGCCGCCTTTTACATTTAACTTGGATCTGTCAATGGGCCCTAGCGGTTCGTTGCGTTTTAGCACGCGCTGGCAGTAATCGGGTGATTCCCAGGCCTTTAAAGTGCATAAGACCTGGCCTGAAAAAGCTTCATGAATTTCATAAAAATCGAAATCCTGAAGCGATAAATGATGGCGCTTTAACAGTTCGCTAACGGCGATGGTAGGCGCCATCAGTAATCCTTCACCATGAACAAAATCAACCGCTGCAACTTGCGCATCCACAAACCGTGCAAGCAAGGGTGAATCAAATTCTTTTGCATATTCCTCACAAACAAGAAAAACGGCCGCGGCGCCGTCTGAAAGCGGGCTGCTATTTCCCGCAGTAAGTGTCCCTTTTTCGGTGGTGTCAAAAACAGTTTTGAGTTTTGCCAATTTTTCAAGCGAAGTATCTTTGCGGGGCGTGGTGTCCCGCTTTAAGCCCATGAATTCAAATACCAGATCATCATAAAATCCCTCTTCAATGGCGGCGACTCCGCGTTGATGACTCATGAGCGCCAATTCATCTTGTTCTTTACGGGAGATGTGCCATTCTTGCACCATTTTTTCACAATGCTCTCCCATGGAAAGGCGGGTGCGGGGTTCTACTACGGCTGGTAATTCAGGCTTGAAATCAGCAGGCCTGAACGACGCTACTATTTTAAGTCGCTCTTTGAAGTCTTTTGCTTTTCGCAAAGCCAACATCTTTTGCGCAAAGGACCTGCGAAATGACAGAGGCACATCACTATTCGTATCCACGCCGCCAGCAATGGCAGTATCAATTTGATAATTTGAAATCTTAAGCGCGAGTTGCAGCGTGGTTTCAAGACTCGTTCCGCAAGCACGTTGCAATGTATAAGCAGGCGTGTGGGGATCGAGTGTGGTTCCCAATACACATTCGCGGGCGAGATCCCAATTTAAAGCACTATTGATGACGGCGCCCAAGCCTACATCTCCCACTATTTTCCCTTCCAGATGCATTTGAGTCACCAACGCCTGCAAAGTCGCTGTCATGAGTTCCTGAGTGGTGATACCTGCGTAATGTGTCATGGATTTAACAAACGGTGATCGTACACCGCCTGATATGTAAACTGGACGTGTTTTCATACGGGCTGGCTATCCTAGGATTCGAGTTTTACACCTTGCCTGAAGTTTCAAGAAGTTCATAGCGCACGGGATCATCAGGACAAGTTTTGAACCCGCATTCCAGAATAACAGAAACAATGTTAGCGGCAATGATGATAGAAACAATGGCAAATAAGCTATGTGTCAGAAAGAGCCACCCTTTACCGCGATTTTGAGTGGGCTGGAATTGGTGATCCACGCCAAGCAGCAAAGAGGTAATAACGACGATGGCCATAGCAGCGATGAATGACCATGTGTATAGGTGAAAACCTAAAATGGCGCTGCCGTAAGCACCGGTGCCGGGAATGACATGCAAGGCAATTTGGCGAAGTGCAACAAAACAGGTATAAAGACCGCTAACCAGTACAATCGAATAGTGGCTTGGGCGGAATCCAAAGCGGAAATTCATTAAAAAACCATATGCCATGCACAGAAATCCAACGCGTTGTAGTAAACATAACGGGCAGGGCAATTCGTGCACAATTAATTGGATGCAAAGCGCAAGGATAATAATAACGATGACAGCGGAAAGTTCAAAAAAGTTGACTAATGGTATGATATTTTTTCTTAAGAGGGCGATCATAAGGCTATCCTTTTCTTAATTTAAAGTGATAATCCAAGGGTTGACGTAACGTGGTGAAAAAACCAGGCAATGGATATAACAAAGGTCACAATAAAAAAATAAGAGGAGAGTCGCCGCGCGCCAAACCAGGCGAGTACAACTGCCAGGAAGAGCAATATAAAAATCACAGCCATCATGGTGAAAGTCCTTTTTCGATAATTTTCTATGCCGATAGCATAGCATACCGATTTTGAAATTCGAATAACAAAAGGTGTGCCGTTCAGCGTTTAAGCGGTTTGTGCTTTGGGTTTACCCAATTGGGCTTGTACAACAGATGCTTTTTTAATAGGTACTAGCAAGGTAGAGTCTTTTCCTTTTGGGACAGTTCCCTGTTTATAGTCAGGATTTAATGTATTGAGTGTTTTAATATTGATACCAGAAGATTTGGCAAGCTTTGTCAAGTTTACGGCTTTGTCTACTTTTACCGCCGTGAAGTAGGGCTGGTTTGTAATGGCTGGCAACGCTACACCATATTTCTGTGGATTTTCCACGATTTCCGCTACTGCCAACAATTTAGGAACATAATATTTTGTTTCTTTGGGTAGGGGTAAATTCCAGAAGCTTTTGCTGCCTGTGCGGCGCACAGCGGATTCTACTTTGACCTGGCCGCAATTATAAGCAGCGATAGCAAGGTACCAGTTACCGTTAAAGTTATTACCAAGGTCTTTAAAGTACGCAAGCGCAGCTTTCGTTGAAGCAACCACGTTGCGGCGTCCATCATAACCCGCTTTCACTTTTACACCTAATTCGCGCGCTGTGCCTGACATTAGTTGCCAAAGTCCTGTCGCGCCTTTATTAGAGTGATCATTAGGATTGAATTCGCTTTCAATAAACGGAATAAGCGCCAGCTCACCAGGTAAACCACGTGCCTGTGTTTGTTGCTGAATGAAATAAATATAAGGCGCCGCTGCTGTTAGAATTTGATAGAGCTTATTCTGGTCAGCCAATAATTTACGAATCTCAGCCTGAACCTGTGCCGTTTGCACTTTATGATCCAGTTTGAATTCGCGGCTTAAACTATCCCAGACAGTCTCATCAGGATTGCTAGCTGCACTCTCATCAATATTTGTATTAGTCGAAGTGATATCCATGATAGTCGTGTTGCGGGGATCCATAACCATTAAGAGGCTGCAACTTAAAACAACTAATATCAAATACTTTGATAAATATTTTGTTATATTCGTTAATGCTTGCATGGAGGTATAGTACACAAAAAATCTGATGGAGACAAATTTTTTTGTTCATTTTTTTATTCTAAACATATTAAGTGCTTAATATTTATAAATTATTAACACTTAATTAACGTGATATTTACACGCTAAATTAGCCAAAATTCGCTACTAATATGAAAGTATTTTGCGCCATATAATGCGCATTTATCTGTGAGTGGATAATTGGAACAGAAGAGAGAGATGGCTTGCGCTTTTACTTCAAAGAAAAAATTAGGAATGCTTAATAGAGAATTTATTTGCAACGATGCATGGATCGGTTATTGTTTTTCTGTGGAGAATTTAGTTTAGGAATAAGATTCTCAGAAAAATTTTATTGCATAAAACTAAGGGAATTATGAATAGAAAATCACAACAAATGTTGAGGCGCGAGTTAGGAATAGTTGGCGCTACCATGATGGGTCTGGGTTCTATTGTAGGGACAGGCATTTTTGTCAGCATTGGCGTAGCTGCGGGCGCAGCGGGACCTGCTGTCATTTTAGCTATTGCTTTGGCAGCCGTCGTTGCAACATGCAATGCCTTTTCCAGTGCTCAGCTTGCTGCTTCACATGCTGTCAGCGGGGGCACATACGAGTATGGTTATCGTTATCTTCATCCTTGGCTTGGTTTTACGGCCGGATGGATGTTTTTATGCGCTAAAACTGCATCAGCTGCTACAGCTGCGCTTGGATTTGCAGGTTATCTAATACATTTACTTAATCTGAATACAGCACTCATTGTTCCAGTCGCTGTCGGCATCACTGTGGCGCTAACCATTTTGGTGTTAAGCGGCATTAGGAAGGCAAATTGGGTAAACATCGTTATCGTTATGGTGACATTGCTAACACTCGTACTATTTGTAGTATTTGGTTTGCCGGATGTATTTAAACAGGGCGCGGTGAATCTGAAACCATTCTTTCCTGCTTCAGATAAAAGCGTCAGTGGTTTTTTCTATGCAACCGCATTGATGTTCGTGGCTTACACAGGCTACGGCCGTATTGCAACATTAGGTGAAGAAGTAAAGAATCCGCAAACTTTAATTCCTCGCGCGATAGTCACTACGTTAATCGTCAGTGCGATTCTTTATATTGTGGTTGGTTTGGTTGCTGTGGGTACTGTCGGTGCCGATCATCTTGCGCAAGTAACACAAAGCCGTGTAACACCGCTGGAAATGGCAGCGCGAAATATTGGAACACCCGGACTTGGCATTGTTGTTGCACTCGGAGCATGCACATCCATGTTAGGTGTATTATTAAATTTAATTCTCGGTCTTTCTCGAGTCGCTTTGGCGATGGGCAGGAAAGGTGATTTACCTCCGCTGTTTGGTCATGTTTCTGATGCAGGGCGCGCTCCGTCATCAGCAGTTATTGGCGTTGGCATTATTATTACGGGTCTTGCTTTAATTGGCAGTGTTGAAACAACTTGGGCATTCAGTGCTTTTACCGTTTTGGTCTATTATTCCATCACGAACCTCGCAGCCTTACAGTTGCCAAAAAAAGACCGACTTTATCCGCAAAGCTATGCAATCGGCGGATTAATCGCTTGTCTGTTTCTGGCTTTTTGGGTGCCCATAAAAATTTGGATGACCGGATTAGGATTGATTGTACTTGGTCTTGTCTGGCACGGGATAGCTAATCGATTATGGCGCCACCGTGCAAACTGATAACGCATATCAACCTTGAAGCGGCTCGCTTAATGGCATTGTGGATTGGTAATGATAGGCTGAGAATAAGCGATATTACCAACAGGCAATATACGCGAAATAATTTGATAAGCGATTGAATACCGATCATTGCTTGGTAAAACCGTCAAATGAAGTTGATTTAAACCGCTACGATTTTGCATATATAAAGGTACAAAGCGAATACCATTAATAATGGTGTGTTGCGAATTTTTTGTTAACCCTAAAAATAAAATAGCCGATGTTCGATTCTTGGGTGTGCCCTGGTAGCTGACAAAATTACCCAATGAATAAGCGATGAATGTAGCGCGCCCATCTTTAGTGATATATTTTTCCATTGTCTGCAGCACATGCGGATGCGAGCCAATCACGGCAGTTGCACCTGCTTCTGCCAGTTGGTGTGCAAACTGGGTTTGCCTGCTATTAGGATAATGTTGATACTGTTCGCCCCAGTGCGGGAATACGATAATCGCATCGACCTGGTTTTTCATTGTTTGTATGGATTGCAAAAGCCACTGGCGGTCTTTGTTTTTAAAACAGTGCAATACTTGCTGATAGTGATCCGTCATGCCATTGGTATGTTCCGCGCAAGCTATCCAGGCAATACGAAATCCATTTCGTGTTAGTATCGTAAATTTAAAGCCGTTATCGTCTTTTTTACGCGTTCCCGTGTAAGATAATCCAGCCTGATTTAATGCATCAATTGTCTTGTCAATGCCAATGGAAAAACGATCGAGTGCATGGTTGTTTGCTGTTGAGACAAGGTCGAATCCGCTTGTTTTCAAAGCTGTTGCTAAATTCGGGTGATAATTGAATAAAGGAAAACTGGAGTAAATTTTATTATCCCAATGAAATCGGCCTTGCTTCACTTCATTACCATCACGTGTAATACCCGCAGCCATGGGACCTTCAAGGTTTGCATAAGCAATATCTGCTTTTTGAATATAGGGTATCGCTGCTTGCCAAATACTTTCAAAACCTGATTGTGATGCTTTAACTTGAAGCGGTTGATGTAGCAAAACATCACCCACAGCCGCAATCAGTAGCGTATTGCCTTGAGAACAGGCGCTCGGAAAAATTAAGGTATTGTTACTAGCAAACGCAACTTGATTTGCAAACGGCAGAGCGGCTGCAATGAGAACCAGCTTGGCGAAAGAATGCATGCTATGCACTGACAAGCGATTCTCCTTATGTTAAGCCATCATGCCCTTGTTTGAGCCGGTGGTGCTGCTGCGGGCGGCGCAGCAGGTGCTGTAGCGGGCGGTGGCGTAGGTACGATGGTTTGCGTTTGTAGTGGCCCGGCGGGCGGGGTTGCGTATAAGTAATAGAAAAACACTAAAATCAAGACAATCGCCACAATAATGACGACCAGAATGGCAATCATTCTTATATATAGAGCGCGCTCAACATTGATGGGATTATTCGGATTATTGGGATCATTGAAATCGGGGTTTTGTCTTTGTGTCATAGCCTCTCCGTGGGATGAAATTGCTTTATTACTTATATGATAAACCAATTTGGAGGGTATTTTTTAAACCAGAAATAGAAGGAGCAAAAAAAGAGCAATTATAGCTTAATGATCTCTGTACACGACAAAACTTCTAACCGTTCGCCCTACAGAAACAGCTGTCATCCTGATCACAGACTGACAAATTTATGAACACCTGTCAAAATGACCAAAGCCCAGATATTAAAAAAGCAGGCTTGATCGAAGGCCCGAATAGAATAGGTGGATGTCTCGGTAATGCTTAAGGCTGCCTTTTAAGGTATGCGCACCACATTATCTCTCTGACTTCCTCAGGCTCTGCTTGTAGGGCTTCGATCAATACCTGCTTTGCGGAGAAGTATACACGGTTAATCTACTTTTTCAATATTCTATGCTTCGCTTGTTTGTTGTGCCTTCTCAGATGGCATGAAGATAATCGCAATTGTATAAAGGACCAAAATCAAAATTAATAAATTTTTGTAGCCGACCACGAGTGATGCGTATTCCAATATGCCGCCGGTCATTGCGCCGAGTAGATTGGCCCCAAACGCCTCGGTAGAATCTATTGCATAACGGAAACGTTTGGCAAAAATAAGATTGGCGATGAAGATGGGCCCGAATGCCAGCGCAGCTGCGATAGCAAATCGTGCGAGTTTGGGCAGCATCAGCAGTATACTATTAGGTATAAGCCAGTTTGAGCACAGGAATAGCAATAAGGCGATGTATAAAAAAGAGAGCGAGAGAGTCTTGACCCGGCTTGTTACTTCCACGGCAAGATAGACCGCGAATAAAATTCCCATAAACACTAGCGCGTTTACGAACCAGGTCGTGCCAAAAAGTAGTGCAAAATGGATAACGCTTTTGGTTTCCAGCAGTAAAAATGCAGCACCCATTAAAAAAAGATCCGGATAGTTTCTGATGGGACTTAATGACCCATTTGTTATGCGGATAAGGGACAGCGAGAAAAGCAAAATAAATCCAAGTGTTATTAAATAGGGAAAGGGAAGCGTATTTTCCATGAGATAAAGAAAGGGGTGGTTGTCGGTAGCAGGTGCTGAATAATCATGTAGCACGGGCTGCCATCGGGTAGGACACTGCAAGGTAGATGATTGGGGACTGATGGTGAGCACAGTGGCCCAATAATCACGCACGCCAAACGTGTCAAGGCAGGGTGGTTGTTTAAAAACTTGAGCTAGCGTATTCGCCAATCTATCTATCAGCCAGGGCGCGTGATAATAATTGTAAATAGTAAACAAGCCATCCGGTTTGAGAAGCTGATAAACACGGGAAATGGATTCAAGCGTGTAAAGATAATTTTCCAGACGCAATGATGACTGTCCAGGTATCAGCATCAGCGAATCAGTCAGTGCAAAGATGATCATGTCATACTGGCGGGAAGTTTGCTGTAAGAAAGCTCTGCCGTCGTTAATATGAATAGTGACGCGAGGATCCTGGTAGGGGCGATCAGGATTAAACTGTTTGCCTAAACGGTAGAGCATGGGATCGATTTCGACAGCATCAATATGCCGCGCACCTTCAGCAAGCGCAATCGCAACATCGCCACCGGTACCGGAGCCGATGATAAGCACATTATCAAGCGCGTTTTGCTTCAATCTATGTTGATAAGGAAGAAAATAAAACGGCTTAACTGTTTGACGTTGACGCACGGTTTCAATCACTTGCTGGGCAAGTCCGTTCACATTGACTACGTATTGATTATTAGAATAAGGTTGAACTTCAATTTTATAATACGCGGACCAGAAGTGATTAGATGTGATGGATTCCTTGCCAAAGGTTGCCAGCATCACAACCAGCGCACCCAGTTGAACTGTTAATAAAATCGGGTGGTGCAGTTTTTTTTTAAGGAAAGGTAAAAAAATTAGTGTAATGATAATACCCCACCAGATCGGTGTTGCATGAAAAAAGGATAGAATAGAGAAAGTGACAATGCCGGTTAGCGAGCCTATCACTTCAAGTCGATAGGCTTGAAGTGGCTTGAATAGCTGAAATGTGCGGGCGACGCCATCAGCAAGTGAAGCCATCACTGCGGTGACGGAAATAAAAATAAGCGGCAGGCTAAACCACTGGGGGTAAATATTGTCTTTAAAATAGCTGCCGTAATAATTCAAATTGCCAGTTTCACTATTAAGACGCGGCTGATACTGATAGCTGTAGCGATAGCAGCAGAAAACCACAATAGCAAGAAAAATAGGTGAAAGATAAAAGAAGCGTCTATGCGATTTTGAACGAATAAAGCCGATTCCTATTCCTAAAAAACTAGCCAGCAGAACATAATTTGAAAAGAAAAAAAGATAATAAATGTTTGATCCAGACCAGCGGACGAGAGTCAATTCAACGAATAGCATAAGAAAACTGAGCAGAACGAGACGGCATTTGTCATTAAAAATAAAGCAATGCCCATTATTACTTCTACCTCTCATCCCTTTAACCCTTTTATCGTACGCGGCTGTTCATAAGCATAATACCGCTATATAAAATTTAAAAGGGCAATTTAATCCAAATAGAAACAAATTTTATGCTGTTAGAAGAATTGCGATTGTAAATAATTTTCAAATTCGTTGATCTGGTCTCCTAAATAAGCGATATATTGATCAGGCCGAATAAGACAAAATGTGAATTGTTTAAATGGATAAGTTTCAAGCAGCTTGGTATGAGATAGATCATAAAAGCTGATGGATAATACATCACTGTATTTATTTTGCAATGAGGTGAGTCTATTTTTATTTTCATCATCCGCATGGAAAACCAGTAAATAATATTGCTGAGAGCGTTTCAGAATATCATAAAGATAAATATTCTGTCCCTCAGTAATGAGCGTATCTAATGCGCGAAAGCCAGGCGAGAAAGGAGCGATAGTTCTGCCTTTAATAATATGGCTAGGGTGATAGTGCAGCGATAATTCAGACATCCTGCCTAGTAATATTTTCTGGAAAAGCTGGCGACCAGAAAAGAGTGGCATTATAAAATTGCGTATGGCAACTAAAAAAGGCATGCGCATATTGGCAACCCTGATCATTTTGGATGTCATTTCGACGACTTGCTGAGCAATAGAATGGCGTTCTGCCCCATAACTGTCGAGGAGGGACACGGGTGATTTACGATTGATTACATAAGCAAGCTTCCACGCCAGATTATACGCATCCTGTATGCCGGTATTCATGCCTTGTCCGCCAGCCGGTGAGTGCACGTGGGCAGCATCTCCTGCAAGAAAAATCCGGCCGACGCTGAACTGCTGAGCCAGGCGCTCATGAATCCAGAAATGGCTTTGCCATCGAATTGCATTTAGGGTGAATTGGAGCGATGTGCGTTGTTTGATAATTTCACTCATCACTTCCAGAGTCGGTTCTTTGACGTTTTTAAAATCAGGATCATGGCCAACACCGACTATAATGCGAGTGGATTCCTGCATGGGAAAAAATGCAGAAATACCTTTTGGGCTAAGGTAAAGATGGAATGCATTTGGCTCATAATCAGCTGCAAAATCCGCATCAATCAGCAAAAAGCGTTCTTCAATATCAGTACCCTCAAAAGCAATGCCTGCCTGTTCACGTACGGTGCTATGGTAACCATCACAGCCAACAACCCAATCCGCTGACACTGAGAGTTCACCTTCAGGCGTGGCAATACGTGCAGTCACGTTGTCTTCTTTTGCTGATAACTCAAGCAGGGTTGCATTTCTTTTTATTTGAACGCCCACGCTTGTTAAATAACGATCTAACACGGCTTCGGTATGGCTTTGCGGTACAGAAAGCACAAAATCGTATTGTGTATGTTGCACTTGCTCAAAATCAAGCCTGGCTAGCCGGCATTTTTTT
This sequence comes from Aquicella lusitana, assembly GCF_902459475.1. Classification (NCBI taxonomy): domain Bacteria; kingdom Pseudomonadati; phylum Pseudomonadota; class Gammaproteobacteria; order Legionellales; family Coxiellaceae; genus Aquicella; species Aquicella lusitana. The sequence continues at coordinate 1,100,549 of NZ_LR699114.1, forward strand.
TCATTTATACTGGCGCTTTTTATTTTTAATCCATGCTCAAGCAGGCTGGAAAGCCAGGGCCGCTCGTGCCAGCATTCCATCGTGCGGGCATGAATGGCACAGGCATTGGATGTCGTGACACAATTTGGGCGCTTATCAATGATTAAAAAATTAATGCCATATCGATGAAGTTCAGCAGCTAGCTCCATGCCAGTAGGGCCCGCACCAACGATGAGTACAGGGTAATCAGCCATGAAAATTCCCCTTTGATTTCAAGACCAGTTTACCATAGTAGGGTAGATTAAATGGAACAGCATAAATGAACAAATTTTTTATTCGTGTGTATTTTTAATTGCCTTAAGGAAAGCGCGATTAGATATAGCAATATAATAAAAATCCTATTATCATGGTAAGTGCTTAAATGTAATGAAGTTACATTCATATGACTCCTGTTAAAGAGCACCGATCCCGCGTATTTACCTCCATTGCTGTTATTCTTGGCAATACCATTGCCTGGGGAGATTTCGCCTTATATGCCTATTTTTCTCCGGTACTCTCTAAGGTTTTTTTTAGCTTTGCGACAGAATCAACCGCTCTCATACTCTATTTTATTGTCTTTGCACTTAGTTTTTTATTTCGCCCAATCGGCTCTGCTATTGCGGGCGCTTATGCAGACAAATATGGGCGTAAGAATACTCTCATGTATGTTGTCGTTATCTCGAGTATTCTGACTACTCTCATTGGAATTTTACCCAGCTACACTGCTGTTGGTTTTATCGCTCCTCTGAGCTTGACTATATTGCGAATTCTGCAGACGATGGCCGTTGCAGCAGAACCCACTAATTCAGGTGCATTATTGGTAGAACACGCTAGCAAATATAATAAAGGATTGTTAACCAGCTTTGTGATGGTAGGTATCTATTTAGGTTTTTTGCTTAGTATTGGTTCGTTTTTAGTTATCACCAGCTGTTTAACAACTGACGAGATTGAAGGCTGGGGTTGGCGTTTGCCGTATCTGGGCGCTTTCCCGATTGGATTGATTTCCGCGCTATTGCTGCTTAATGCCAGTGAATCTCCGGTATTTTTGCAACACAAAAAAAGCCTCGATATTATCAAAAATCCCATACGTGAATCTTTTATGAAATACCCAAAAGCACTTTGGTTTGCTTTTGGCTTATCCATTATGATGGGTGTGGGAAATTACTTCCTGCTTGGCACCATCCCTGATTACTTAGTAAATATCGTCCATTTACCGCTATTCGAAACCAACTTGGCCATTACGATCGGTTTAATATTCACAGTATTGTTTATCCCTGTGATGGGCGCACTCTCAGATAGGTTTGGCAGAAAACCGATCGCAGCCTTTGGAACGGTGGGATTCTTGCTATTAGTATTTCCAATGCTTGCACTGATCCTGACAGGAAAATTATTTTATGTAGTATTTAGTTTGATTATTTATTGTTTCTTTCTTGCCCCTATCGCGGCTATTTTGCCTGTTATGATTGCAGAAATATTTCCAACTGTAGTGCGATGTACAGCCGGCGCATTAGGCTATAATATAGCGTTGGTACTGGTCGGTGGTCCAACACCCATGATTATTCAAATTATTCTGAACATTAAGGTGCATACTTATTTCAACGTGCTATTTTATCCTGGCCTTTATCTTACTTTAATTGCCATCATGCATATTTTGTTTATCTTTTTTGTTAAAGAATCCAAGTTTAATGATGTGGCTAATTAGCTTCTTGTCCGCAAGAGCACAGATAGAGCGTATCAGTTGGATAGTCAGTCAAGCTTCTAATAAATCAAAATGTTGGTCTGAACCTTTCAAGCCAGTAAGTCAGAGCTTAATCGGCTTTTTCTTCGCTGACGCATGCCTTGCACGTAATTCAATATCAATGTATTGATCCGTAATCGCGCTTGAGCTATGCCCGGCATCATCTCTCACGTGTTCGCGCGGACGGATTTTTACATCTTCCGAGATGCCGGTATGACGCAGCCAATGTACGGTCGCTGCCATTAGCATTTCGGCATCATCGTTAAATCCATCGGATTTTAATCGTTCAACCGTTTTATCAAAACAATATTGAACGATTTTGCGTATATGTCTTGTTCCTTCAATCGGTCCTTTGCCAAGGGCTTTAGGAATAAGAGGAACTGCTTCGCCTGGAGAGGGTAGGGAAGATAATCCTAGGCTAATACGGTAGCGTTTTAATGCTTCAAGCATAGCATTACTTACGCTTATGTCGCGTTCTTTATTGCCTTTACCTACCGTTTTAAACCACCAATTGCTATCCATGTCTTTATAAAAATGCCCCATTTGTGGTATCCAGCGCTCACTGGCCGCTAATTCCGAGATACGTAAGTACATGGCGAAAAGCGCGTTCATAATAAAAAGCGTTCGTTCATGTAATGCAGGATTTTCATTGGCCATTAATTCGGCTGTTTCTATAATATAAGCCCATTGCAGCTCCGATAAGCGGCGGATGGCTTTCTTGCCGTGATGTTTACGTAAAAATTTGCTTTTTTGCCGTATTTGGGCAATGGGATTGCCGAAGGTATATTCTTCCTGCTCCAGATAGTTAAAGAAACTGCTTAAAATGGCAAAAATAGCTTGCAGGGCGCTTTGCGATAGCGTGTAGGATTTGGCATTGGGAAGATCGCCGTCCCGATGAGCTTTTTTACTGATAACAGCTATAAACGGCCGCCAGGCAGGATTAGCTGCGCGCAGACCATTCAAGTCAACAAAACGAGGAACATGTTTAACGCCAATCCAGGCTTTGGGTGGTGACTGACAGAATTCCAGGAATGCTTCCATATCGCTTCTGCGTAATTCTTTTAATGTCTTGGTTCGCATGAACCATGACCATTGCAGGAGTCGTTCGATTTCACGGCGATAGGACTTGAACGTTTCAGCGCTTCCTCGATAAGCATGGAGAAAACTGTGCGCCTGTTTGTAGTCAGATATAACATCATTTACCGAAATGCCATCGGGAAGCTGTGATTTGACATGAGGCAGTTGTATATCGAAAGACGCATCAAGATGTTCTAAAGCATCAAACAGCGGTATCGGCATGTATTCATTAGCCATAAATCGTTACTTCCCGTTATCAATAAAATTTTAGTAATTATAACAGGTAGTTGCAAAGGGGAGTACAAGCAGCGTGGCTTCTGCGTTGAATAAAGTTATGTAAAGCGCTCGGATAGGTCAGCTAAGGTTTGCAAGGGGGAGGTGGGAGGGCTTAAGTCTAGCCAGCATAGTTACATTCTGCTTAACTGCTGCACTTAGCCCTCTTTGGCCTTAACTCTGAATGGTTCCAGATGGTGCGCCGCTGCGACCATCGGGACAAAAGGTAATTCTATAACTCACACTGTTCGCACTCGCACTGTTGGAACAGGTAAAGCTACTGCTTTTATCATCAAAAGGATACACATAGTTTGGCGGACATGCAGTTTTATACCAAATCAATGTGTTTAAGGCATTAGCAACCCAGGTGGCATTAGAGGATCCGTTCCCTGACGCTGCGCACTGTTGCACAATACTATTGTTAGACGGAATTAAAAGACTAGATGGCGCCTCCTGCCAATTTTGGCAGCCGCAGCAACCCGTTTGCCCGCCAGTGGTATAACATGAGTTTACGTAAACGCCCGCATTGCATTGATACATGCTGGAAAAAGTCGTACCTCCGTCGGCTGGTGCATTACAAGTATAAGGTGCGTGTGAATAATTGCTATTGATCCCGCACACTTGATCCGCTGTCCAGTAGCCTAAAAATTTTCCGCACATGGTTGCTGCTGAATTTGCACTAATGGCAGACCTTTTCAAACCACAGGCCTCTCCATTTGCCTGGTTACAATCGCTATTAGCCGCACAAGGGGTGGAACCTGCATCCGCAACCCATACGTAGGCTAGACTAGGCGGCGAGAAATTCCATGAACAACCGCCTATCGTTCCTCCGGAAGCGGTTTGATTAGCTGTCACTCCTGTTGAGCCGCATGTATAAGGATTAAATGAGTCGCGCGTAGCATTAAGCGGTTCAATTGACATTGGTACGTTGATACCATTAATACTAGTGATGTCATAAAAATCAATATCTGTTTGAAATGTCGGTTCAGCTTGCATAGCTGGTTGATTAAAGCTGACCCCAACATTGCATGCTCCTGTCCCGCCACCGCCACAATCAGCTGTTTCACATACGCCGCTGGAACATCCTGTACGGCCGGCAATATTGCCGCTCCATACGATGGGTTGTGTTGGTGTCGGTTTATAGACCCGCTCCGTTAACAATACTACGTTTGTGCCTGTCTTGGCGGCTAACTCATAATTTCCATTTGCCGGAGCTGGATTGACCCAAAAACAAATGCCGGCTCCTGCATTCGCACTCGGATTACAAGCAAAAGTGCCCGGTTGAACGCCAGGTTTTGCATCGCAATCTGCATTGGTTGCGCAGCCATTAATTTGTCCACCGCCATTAAACGCAAACCAAACTTTATAGGGGCATTTGTTAACAAAAGTAAAAGTGCGTTTACCAGCGCTTGAACCCGAAATAGTAAAATTGGTTGGCGTGTCAACAATTAACTTAGATGAAGTGTTATAAGTCACGGATAAATACTGACTGATATGACCAGGCGTGGACAGTGATTCGATTGTTGCTTGAATATGGCATTCCCCATTAGCCGGGACACTATTGTTGCAATCGTTAGTAAAAGTTGGTGTACCAATCAATGACGAGGCTATCGTAAAATTAATGCCCGCAGGAGTAAGTGAGATTGCATTACTTGAACTATTTGATAAAGTCCAAATTAAATCTTGATAACTATTGGTTGGCATATTTTGCCCAGTGGGCGCATTAGTAAACGCTAAGCTAGCTCCGCCACCGCTAGAAATTACATTAAAATTCAGTGTTGGTGCAGGCGAGATTGTTTGGAAAGTAGGACCATAATTAATCATAACATTCTGCTGAACTTTGCCAGTAGTTCCTCCTGCCGAAATAGTAACAGAAACATGACACTGCCCATTCGGCGAAACATAATGCGCCTTCCCATTATATTGGCAGTCGTCGCTAAATTGCCATGCGGTGAGGGGAGAGACTGGCGTTAACTGTGTTTTATTGGCAGCCATATTTAATTGGATAGGTGCGGTAGGAACGTTATTTTTAATTGTATAAGTGACTGTTTGTGTTGTATTGATCGCCATATTTTGCACCGTTTCTGCTGAAACAATCACTAATGGTGCTTTACTGCCCGCATGAGCCGATATAGTAAAAAAGACACTTAAAGCGTAGAGGCAAAATAATTTTTGTAAAAAAGTATTTTTCATAGCGACTTATCCAAATAAATAACTGAGACCGACTAAAACCGACTGAGACTCTATTTTAACTTTGATCGGTTTTCCCAATGTCACACCTGTACTGTAATCATATTTACTGCTTTCAGCATTGCCCGAGTTAGCATATAGGTAGCGTGCTGATAAGACTAAATTGTGGCAAATTGGCACTTTGATGCCGGCGCCCGCTTCATAAGCAAATTGAATTTGAGGATTTTTTGATAAGGAATAAAAGCCCCCATCTGCGCCGACATTCGGTAATGGATTATTTTCAAAACTAAGCGTATTTCTTGCGGCGCCAGCTCCCACTTCAATAAAAAGCATAATGCCTTCCCACAGGGGGCGAAAATCCAATTCCGTATCCAGCATTAAACGGCTGCTGCTTACTTTCATGTTATAGGTTGAATTGGCAAAATCAGGTAGACCGTATTGCAAAACGATACCATCACGCGAGGTTTGATTGTAATAAGCATTAATACCAAGCGAGACGCTGTGAAATAGATAGCGAATATCGCGATAAGCAGAGTCAATATCAACATCGTAAGAGATACCTATTGCTGGTGCAAAGTCGATGGGATGGCCGCTTACGTTAAAGCTGTCGGTTCTAAAGCTTTCAGGAGGAAATACAATATGCTTTTCATTATCTCCAAATTCAATAACGCTGCCGCCCGCTAATAAATTAATAGCAGTCTTGCCTGCTGCCACGGGTGAGCAAACGCCTATTCCCAAGCAAAAAACCAGGCTGGCTTTAATAAAGAGAGGAGAAATTTTTTTTGTTGCAATCATTCCTTTCATTCTTTGAAAAATCATTTAAACATCCTTGCCCAAAGCTGCATTACAATAGAGAAGAAGTTGAAAGATACTATGACATTAACTGTATTTTAAAATCAAAGAATATGTTTTAGGGGGTAAAATAAAGGCTTAGCAGGGGAAATGATGCATTTATTTTTTGAATCCATGGCCTCTGGTATCCAAGCATAATGGCCGGTAATAAGAGTTACCGGCCATGGTGGTTGTCATGGAGACGGCGGATTCAAACAATCAATGCAACTCAGCTTTTTTACCCTTTAAATACTTCCCCATCCTTCATCACGAAATGAACATGTTCAAGCGCATGAATATTAGTCAAAGGATTTTCTAGCACCCCTATTATGTCTGCGTGATACCCAACCCTGATTTGGCCACGATCTTGTAATCTTAATAAATCAGCAGCATTGATTGTCGCTGTGCGTATGGCATCAATTGGTTGCATACCTCGCCTGACGAGTGCTGCAAATTCTTTTGCATTTTCACCGTGGGGAATAACTGGGGAATCTGTTCCAAACGCAATTTTGACACCCGACTTAATTGCTTTTTGCAGATTTTTCTTAGCTATTGGCATCAAGTATTCAGCTTTTTTTCGTGTAATTGGACTTAGAATGTCGAGGTTAATAGCGTCTGTTACATAAGTAGTAGGAATTAAAAATGTTCCATGCTGTTTCATTAAACGGATGCTTTCATCATCTAGCAAAGAACCATGCTCAATGGAACGTACACCTGCTTTCACTGCAGCATTTATTCCTTCTGTGCCGTGAGCATGAACGGCAACCGGTATATCATGTCGGCCGGCTTCATCCACCATCGCTTTTAATTCTTCATAACTATATTGTTGATTGCCAACTCCATCCTCTTCTGAAAGCACACCAGCTGTAGCCGCCGCCTTTATGACTTTAGCGCCGTGCTTAATTTGGTAACGAACCGATTTAATGACCTCATCAACTCCATCCGCGATCCCGGTGCGATAACTAACGGGTAGAACATTCGGTGCATATGGACCGAACATATCAGGATCCATGTGCCCACCTGTAATACTTAATCCGTGGCCGGCAGGTATGATATGAGGCGCTACAATCCAACCCGCTTCGCTTGCTTTGGCCAAGGCCACATCAACAAATCCTTCGCCGGGGGTCAGGCCTAGATTTCTTACTGTCGTAAATCCGGCCATTAACAATATTCTGGCATTTTTAACTCCGCGTACCGTCGACATGGCATCATCATCCTGTACCAGCTGAAGCTTGAATTGTTGATTAAAATCGTTAGGAAGATGAACGTGCATATCCATCAAACCAGGCAATAAAGTAAGATTGGATTTTTTGATTATTATTGCTGTTGCTGGAACATTTGCTGGATTAATTGCTACAATTTTTTTTCCATCTATTAGCAAATTTGCTGGTTTTATGAGTTTTCCTGTCTTTATATCTAGATATTGTTTGGCTTGAAGATAAATAGTCGCAGAAATTGCTTGCGTCGTAGAAAAAACCAAAGCGAGAAATATAAACGTTTTAAAAGCCGACTTAATCTGTGTTTTCTTAATGTTCAATATCTTGTTTCTCTTGATTTTAATAAATATTTATTTCGTTCCTCAGCGGGGAATCTTTCAATAGCATACCTTAACATAGTACGAGGCATAATTTTATAATGCTTTTTTAAAAATTTTTTAAGTGCCGTGATATTCCTTTTACCCACTTCACGCAGGATCCATCCCGTTGCCTTGTGAATGAGATCTTCATCGTCGTTTAAAAGAATTTCAGCAATTTTCAGCGCATCAACCACGTTCTTGCAACGTACAAAATGTAGCGTTGAGACTATCGCAATTCGCCTATCCCATATACGCTTTGAACGCGCCAGCTTGTAAAGAATTTCCTTATATTGCATGAGCAATAGATCGTTCATCATGCGTGTTTGATTTCATTAATTTTAAAACATCCTGAAGATGCAGATCATAAAAATCCTTTGCAAGATTACGTATACGTGCAGCAGTTACTCCTAGAAAAATATCCGATTGACTATTCTTGAAAAATTTACGAATATTTTCTGCCTTTGCTCTGTCACCTTTTTTTCTTAATTCACTTTTTAGTTTGATTAATTCAGTCGTCATATTAAGTCAATTTTATAAATTCCGCATATGATATTTAGTTGGTAAAGATTTTGTTCCTAATCATCCATTGATTATTTATTTTTAACAGCGTAATGTAATCTGTGAAAACCAAATCACCCACAGCAACTCGTGCTTTCACTATGGCAGCGTCGTTTGTTTTATCTATTAAGAGAATTTCTTTATCGTATTTCTCACCTTTATTTGCGGAAGTTGGCATAGTCGTGACTCTTGCCATGAATTCAGTGCATGTCCAATCACAAATCTTACCATTTAAACTACCGGTGACATGAGCCTCGGGATGAAAAGCCTGCTTTAGTTGCTCGGTATTGCCATAATAACTTCCCTTAAAATATAAGTTAATAATTTCTGTAATACGTTGAGTGTCAGCATCAGTTGCAATCATTATCTTCACCATTTTTGTTTAAAAATTGTATAAATTCATTTGAGTTAATGCTTCTACCAAAATGGTGAACAACATTAGTCAAAAAATAATTTTTCTGTTCCTGGGTAAAGGCAGATGAAGCATCTTCGATTACTATGGCTTCATAACCCAGATCATGCGCAGCTCGCATGGTTGATTCTACACACACATGCAAGGCATATCCCATAATGTATAAGGTATTGATGCGATTATTGCGCAAATAAGCATCCAGATTGGATCCTGAAAAAGCACTGCTTCCCACTCTGCCTTGTAGAACGAATTCTTGTCCTTCAGGTTTAAATGGCGCTGGAAATCGGCTGGCCATTGAGCCTGCTAAAAAAGTCCTCTTTATTGGAATGGCTGCGCGCAATCCGTGATTTGCCTGCCCTAGTTCTTTATATGTTTTGGTATAACTTAGCCCCGAATGAATGATGTGCATATGAGAGCTGCGCGCATGATGCAGAACTTTTTCTGCACTCCTTAATGAAGTTGTAAATTGTTCCTTATCAACCAAAGGATTAAGCTTGCCTTTTTCACTTAGCCATTCATTCTGAAATTCAATTAACAATAGTGCGCTATGATCTAGCCTCATGGTCCCACCCTCTTCTAATGATGTTATATTACATTAATTGTAATTTAATAGCAATAAATGTAATATAATAGCTTAGAACAAAAAATACCGCCAATTTATTATGGTTGTAATGCATTAATCTGAAAGGAAAATGGACCAATATGGCAAAGAAAAACCAAAAAATTCAATCTGTTAAAGAGAAGAGCGTATTATCTGATTATGATTTCTTAAGTAAGTTAATAGTAGGGATCGGTGAAGTATCGAAAATCACCGGTATTCCGCAAAGGCAATTACGATATTGGCAGGAAAAAGGGTTAATTCAAACAGCCGATGAGGCTGGATCAACAATCAGGCGGTTCGATTACTTGGAAATCAAAAAAATCCTACTTATAAAAGAGCTATTAGAGGAAGGTTACACCCTCGAGGCGGCAGCAAAAAAAATAGAAAAGCGAATGGAATCAATTAATTCAGCATTTAAAAAATTAAAAAAACTTTCATAACGTTCTTGCATTAGTAAATTGATAAAGTCCAACCATTACTAAACATAAAGCTATATAAATAAGTGGCAACATTAGCAACGTTGTTTTGAACATTCCAAGGCTTAATACTGAAAGGGTTGTGTATTCCGACCTTATTAGACCACCTATTCCGGTAACATTGGGCCATCCATTCTGATTTTTCTGGGCCACTGGTTCTGGCCGTATTGGATCATCTGTTACGGGACATTGGGCCAGTGATTACGGCGTCATTGGGCTACTTACCAGCTCACGATAGTTTATTTTTTATACAATATCCTCTTGTTTTCAAAGCGAGGGGGTAGTAATCGTGAGATATATAAGTATGCGTAAAATCAGTGAAGTTTTAAGGCAATACCATGAGTTAAAATGCAGCCATCGAGTTATTGCAAGAAGTTTAAATATTGGAAAGACAACCGTTACAAGATACTTAGAACGGGCGAAAGCAGCAGGAATTAATTGGCCTTTGCCGCAATCGATGACAGAAGAAGATTTATACAATCGTCTTTTTCCATCTGCTGTAAAGGTCTCAAGACAGAAGGCATTTCCTGATTGGGAACGGGTCTATAAAGAGCTACGCAAAAAGGGCGTGACCTTACAACTACTCTGGCGAGAATATCGCGATGTTCAGCCGGAGGGCCTGGGTTATTCCCAATTTTGTACCCACTATCGAGCTTATCTCAAGGCGACATCACCCATCATGCGGCAAGTACACAAAGGTGGTGAAAAAACATTTGTAGACTATGCGGGCATGACAGTACCTTGGATTGATCCAGGGACAGGCGAAATTCATGAAGCACAAATTTTTGTAGGCTGTTTAGGCGCATCACAATTTACTTTTGCTGAAGCAACTGCCACGCAGCAAATACCTGATTGGATTCAATCACACGTCAGAATGTGGGAATATTTTGGCGGGGTCAGTGAAATCGTTGTACCAGACAATTTAAAAGCGGGTGTAAAAAAATCTCACCGCTATGATCCCGACATCAATGCAAACTATCAGCATGTGGGCGAGCATTATGGTTTTGCCATTGTTCCTGCGCGTGTTTATGAAGCAAAAGACAAAGCAAAAGTTGAAAATGCGGTTGGTATAGTTGAAAGACAAATTCTTGCGCCAATGCGGCATATCACTTTTACGAGTATTGCTGAAATTAACGCAGCCATCAAACCTCGTCTTGCTGTCCTTAACAATCAATCCTTTCAAAAAATGAAAACATCAAGACGGGCATTATTTGAAGAAATAGATAAATCAGCGCTAAAGCCACTGCCACCCGAAAAATACCAATACGCCGAATGGCAACACGCAAAAGTTCATATCGATTATCATTTTGTATTTGACGATCATTATTACAGCGTGCCGTATAAATATATTCATCATGAAGTTGAGATCCGTGCTACAGCTAACACGGTGGAGTGTTTTTATGAGAGAAAACGTATTGCTTCACATCCACGCAGTTATCATCGGTATAAACACAGCACCATCAAGGAACACATGCCGCCTGCACATCGTGCACATGCGGAATGGTCGCCAGACCGCATGAAGCGATGGGCAAATAAAATTGGCCCGCATACGATGAAGTTTATTGATCGCTTAATCGCCTCGCGCGCGTTTCCAGAACAAGCTTATCGCGCTTGCCTTGGTGTGCTTCGCCTAGGCTCAAGATATGGCGAAAACCGTCTTGAAAAAGCCTGCGCTATCGCCAATGAATCTGGTGCAACACGTTACAGCCAAGTCGAAGCAATATTAAAAAACAAACTTGATACTGTTCCCAATTCTCATTCGACGAATACGCCTGTTATTTCGTCGCATGGAAATATCCGTGGTTCTGACTATTACAAATAAAACTGGAGATAAAAAGATGTTAACTCAACCAACGTTAGAAAAACTAAGAGCGCTAAAATTATCTGGAATGGCAGAAGCTTTTTGTGAACAATTACAAAAACCCATGCCTGATCTGGATTTTGAAGCTCGCTTAGGGTTGTTGATCGATCGTGAATGGTATTTGAGAGAAAACCGCCGCTTAAACAGACGGCTTGCACAAGCAAAACTTAAAGCTCAGGCTTGCATCGAGGACATTGATTTTAAACATACCCGCAATTTAAACAAAACTGTCGTACAAGAACTTGCCCGAGGGCAATGGATTCAACAACACTTGAACTTACTGATTACTGGGCCAACGGGTTGCGGCAAAACTTATATTGCCTGCGCGCTTGCACATAAGACTTGCTTGATTGGCATGTCTGCGCGTTATTATCGACTCCCACGTCTTTGGCATGAATTAAAAATCGCAAAAGCAAATGGTAGCTATGCTAATTGGCTCGCACAACTAGCAAAAATTGATGTTCTTATCTTAGATGATTGGGGATTAGCAACTCCTGACGATGACCAACGCCGCGATCTGTTAGAAATACTTGATGATCGCTACCAACGAAAATCAACTATCATCACCAGTCAGTTACCAATCACACATTGGCATGAACATTTGAATGATGCCACTCTTGCAGACGCTATCCTTGATAGATTAATTCACAACTCAATCAGATTGGAATTAGATGGCGATTCACTTAGAAAAAAACAAAAATCTTTACAGACCGATGAAGTTTAACAGATAATGCCGTCGTGACTGGTAAAGTTGTCCCAATAAACCGGAATCATTGTCCCCTTACGGACTGGAATTAATGGTCCTTTCGATCGGAATACACAAAAGGGTCGCCATCCCCATATTAATAAAATTCATGACGGCTGAACCGTGTGATTTATCGTTAACATGAATCATTGCCGCGGTTGAAGCATTGGCAATGATAAAAGCTAATCCGAAATAAACTATAATCATTGGCAAAAATATGGAATAGATGGCTGATAGTCGTGCCAGTGCGGCAGCGATCATCAACCCCACCCCGCTCCCGGTAATTAAGATGCCTTTGCCTATAATAGCTTGTAGGCCATGTTTCTTTGCCAGCTTGGCAGAACACAAAGATCCAAAGATAAGTCCGATGGCAGGCAAAATATTTGCCATACCATATTCCGCACTTTTCATTCCTAATAAATTCATTGCGGCAAAGGGTGACAAAGCCGCAAAAACATAGACAAATGAAGTAGCGCTTCCCATTAATAAACTACCAACAATTAACTCGCTTTTTTTAAGATGAGAAATATATCCATGAAACAAATTTTTCAGTTTAAGTGCGTCATAATTTAAATTAGTTTGTGTTTCAGGTAACTGAAACGTGAGAAGCAAAAGAATAAATCCGTAGATGGCTCCAGCGTAAAAGCAGCTCATCCAGCCAAAATTAGCATTGAGCTCTCCACTCACGGCAACACTAAGCGCCGGGGTAACGGCAAATGCTAACATCAAATAGGATATTTTTTGGCTTGCAATTTGAGGTTCGTAGCATTCATTCACTAAAGTAAATGCCATTTTCAAACCGACGCCCGATCCTAGGGCTAATAAAAATCGGCCTATAATTAGCAGCGTAAATTGATGAATGAATCCAGCAAATACACAAAGCAAGCTGCTCGCGATTTGTAACCCGACGCCTAAATAGAGAGCTGGTTTTCTTCCGTAACGATTTGCAATGGGCCCATATATGAGCTGTCCTGACGCGTAGCCTATTAAAAACCAGGTGATAGTCCGTTGCGCACTTTCGGTTGATTGTGAGAAAAAATCAGCGATGTTGGGCAAGGCTGGCGTAAACAAAACTGCATTGACAGAGGCAAATGAAATCATCAGTAGTAATGTAAAAAATGGCAGGGTTCTTTGGTTTGACATCTTGGGTTGCTCTCTTATTAACTGGCTTTTTGAGTATAAATATTGACTTTTTATTAAACAATAGGCTAAATAATCAATTATTATTAACTTATATGCAATAATAAGGCCTTATGAGTAAATTTGACCGAATCGCCATTTTCCTTTCAGTGGTGGAGGAAAATGGTTTTGCTGCGGCAGCAAGAAAAAGAGGCTTATCAACCGCAGCTGTCAGCAGACAGATAACAACGCTTGAAAGTGAGTTGGGAACACAATTGTTACACCGTACGACGCGTCATGTTTCATTAACCGAAGTTGGGGAAAAGTATTATCAACAATGTAAAAAGGCTCTATACGAACTTCGCGATGCTGAAATGGCAATTACAGAAAGTAAAAATGAGGCAACAGGATTGCTGAGTGTGATGGCTAACCGGTATTTTGCCATAACCCATCTATTGCCAACACTGCCTGAATTTATGCGTCTCAATCCCCTCTTGCGTATCCACTTTCAATTAGCGGAACGATTTCCAAATCTGGAGCAAGAAGGAATTGATATTTTGTTTGGTGTTTCAATTGAGGGAGCTCCTGATTTGGTGCGTCGCCGTATTACAACAACACGCTATGTTCTTTGTGCTTCTCCTGCTTATTTAAAAAAACACGGCACTCCTGAAACACCATTTGATTTAACTAAGCACCGTTATATTACTCATAGCATTCGCAACCCAAATGATGTAATTACATTTAAAGATAACCTTGAAGTCCACGTAAATCCTATACTCTTATTGAACGATAGCTATGCCATGCGTGAATGCGCTATTGGCGCCATGGGAATTATTAACCTACATGATTATATGGTGGCTGACGCATTAGCAAATGGAAAACTAGTCGAAATATTAAGTGATTTCCAGGAACAACAGAAAAATATCTATCTGTATTATCGTAAAAGTCGCTATTTACAGCCGAAGATTAGAAAATTCATTGATTTCTACGTAAAATAAATCGCGGTAGAGAATCTTTGATGATGAATAAGAGTGTTCATCAAGCTGTACCAGCATAAAATCATCCTAACTCTAAATTTAAGCGCCCGTCAAAATAAGTTTTGACTGGGACATCAGCGCTTAATTATGCATAGGGTTGATACCTTTTTCATGACATTCTGACACGTGCAATAAATCAATTTCATCAACACATTTTGACACGACTATCTTCATACTCATAAAGCTTATCGAGTAGGCAACACGTTCTAATGCTTGAGCCATGAGTAGGTATCAGGATCAGATTGCCAGAAAAAATTACGTGTGTTTAAATCGGGGAAAAAGCATGCTGTCACCAGTGCAATTAAAAGTGAATTAAAACGTCGCAGCGTTATTGAGCCTGTTATTGTTCATTTTCTATTTTTTGGGTTCGAAAGAGCCCCAATTTGAAATGAATTTCTAAAATTAGGGCTTCTTAACGAGCGACAATTCTAAGTATTTACAAATATCATCATATTTAAGTTTCCTTGCATAATCGAGAGGCGTTTCTCCATTACGATCTTTTGCACCTATATCAGCTCCATACTCGACTAACAATTTAACTACATCGACATTGCCGCTTTTTACGGCGGCGTGTAGAACATGTTCATAAGGATGATTGCTGATAGTATTGAGAAGATAGTATTGCAGAGATGATTTTTCTTCAGGCGCCATCACTCTCTGAAAGAAAGGAGAATTTTTATTTTTCACGATATTGAATTCTTTGGAAAATTCAAAAATATCCTTAATCATGCGAATATCACCATTTTGAGCGGCTTGAAATAATAAAGGATAGCCAGCTAAAAACACCGGCTTTTTCGTGTCAGGATAAAATGCATTCTCACAATCATAGCGATCTCTTTGCTGGCAACCATATATTTCCAAATAGTTTTGCATAAAACTTTTTTTGTTTGATGGAAACTCATTTAAAAGTTTTGTAACCGCATAATTTCCACTTCGAATAGCCAGGTGAATCGGAGTCCAATTTTCGCCAACATCTCTATTCTTCATGTGTACTTTAAGTGGATCAGCATGAAATTCAAGTAAGTAACGAACCGTTTCAGCATAACCATTTGGTACAGGAGTCATGGTGCGCGGATTATATATTGTATCTCTTGTATAGGGGCTACCTTCAAGAGCCTTGGCGGCATTAAGGCAGGCCAAATAGAGGGGCGTTCTTCCATTGACATTAATATCATCTATTTTATTTTGCAATTCAGGACATGTTTTATTACGTTGTTCTTCAGTAAATTCGCCGCCTTTATCTAGCTCATCAGATTTAACACCTTCCTTTAGCAATTGTTTTACTTTTTCATAATCCCCATTAAATGCGGCAACGTGCAGCGGAAATTGTGTACTGTCAGGAGGAAGTCCGCTTTTGGCAAGAATAATATCCTCTTCAGTAAAGAATTTATATCTAGATTCCACACTATCTACTTCATCCCATGTATCTACTTCATCCCATGTATCTTCTTCGGAAGGGTAACCACTGAGTGATTCGTCTTCTGATGGATAATCTGATAAATGTTCCTCGTCCTTTTTTAAATCACCTACATTTTCCTTATATTTACTATCTTTTTCTTTATCTCTATCTTGCATAAAAAAATGCCTTAAAGTGATTTTATTCAATATTAATTATAGATCATTGTGCCTCTTCTGCAAAAGCAGGCATAAGGCGTTAGGTGAAATCGTATATGTGTTTGACCTAATTCAGCCCTGATTATTATTAAATAGATTTTTTTTGCGCGTCAAAGCGACTTCTATAATATAATTCCAGTAACGTCAGTATTTTTTAATCCTTCCCAGTTTTGTTATTCGGGTTGATAGAACAAGCCGCATGATCGAGGTTGGTTTTATCATTAACCTTCGTCAATTCTCTCATTAATTGCTGATTGCCAGCAATCGTCGCGCCTGACCAGATTGTTTTCGTGCAGTTTTTTGTGTCGCATTCTCCCGCAAAAGTAACAAATGCCTGATCGCGAATGACATCACAAGTGCAATTCGCCTTGCGGGTATCTGGCGCCTGCTTATTAATGAGGCAGGGTTTGTCAAGGCAAGTGGCCCAGGGCGCGCCAATGGGGCAAGTCATATAGCGATAATGACTACCGCCAAACGAAAAAGTTGAAACGAGAGCTGTCTCACCATCCTGTGTCTGCTTTTCCTTTCTTTCCTCGCAAGTGGAAAAGCCTATGTTTTTCCCCTTCCAAATTGAACATGAACAAAGCACTTTGTCAGGCATGCCTGGGATGGATTGACAGCTGGCAGCATTGCAGAGCGCATAAGTATTAGTGCAAACAACGGGCTGCTTGTCAGCTGCGTTTACAGTGTGAATCATTAAAATTAATATTAGGCATCCAATGATTATTATCCGTCTCATTCCGCTTTGCCCTTCCATAGAAAATATTCAAGGATCCGCTGACTCCGTTTGATTATTTTTTCGTAAAATCTTGGATTTCTTTTTTAAAGTGGGGATAGCGATTGCAAAGTTCTTCTGGGTTGCCTAATTCCACATCTTCGGTCTCTACACCTATCCATTCGGACGTGCCTAACAGTGAATAACTGCCTTCCTCATGCAATCTACTAACATGATAGGTATTCCCAGGTATAAATAACTGCGGAGCCATACCTGCCTTAATGTCATCGCCCGCCACTTTGATTTCTGCATTACCATCAGGATAAAGTAGCAGTACTTCGAGTGGTGTACCAAAATAAAAATGGTACATTTGGTCAGAACGTATTTTATGCAATTTTATTTGGGTTTCTTGCGTTACCATAAAATAAAGAATAGACCCAGCAGGTCTATCACTTCCAAATTGGTCAGGCAAAGCGCTCTTGGGCAATATTGTTTTACTGAGATAGGTTTGCTTGACTAATCCGCAAGTAGGATGCGGTTCCAGGTGGAGTAAATCGATGATTTCCTTGCTAGACAGCTTCATAAAATCCTTCCCTTTCATTGAGCTAATCGCCCGGATTGTTGCCAAAAGCTCATATTAAATTCATTCAACCTGCTCTGACAATCTATCTTACCATGTAAGATGTCCGATCAGGATGACGTGGCTCGTGGGATAGGTTAAAATAGATGCGGCTTAAAAATATTAAAGTTAATCTAATCAATTAGATATATAAAAAATGTCATTTAAAACATGATGAGCAGTGTGTATCGCATGACGCCTATTGAGTACTATCAAGAACAATGTAAAAACAGTCTGGTTGTGAATGACCCGGAACAATTAAAGGCACTCGTGCATTTTCAGTCTGTTTATAACGCTTTGTTGCAGGAACACAAGCAGCGATTCAGGCTGATGGCTGTTTTGCGCAAACCTCGCTTAGTAAAAGGCCTTTATCTGTGGGGGGGCGTAGGAATTGGTAAAACCTTTTTAATGGATTGTTTTTACCATTGCATCCCTTTCCCCTATAAAATGCGCATGCATTTTCATCAGTTCATGCAATTCATCCATCAGGAATTGAAAAAGCTACAGGGAGAAAAAGAGCCATTACAAAAAATTGCTAAAACCATCGCGCAAAAAAATCTACTGCTATGTTTTGATGAACTGTTTGTATCCGATATTACCGATGCCATGATCCTGGCGCGCTTATTCGAAGCCTTATTTTCTCATGGCGTTTGTCTGGTCGCGACGTCGAATGTGGAACCAGATGAATTATACAAAAATGGATTGCAGCGCCCGCTTTTTTTACCTGCTATCGCACTATTAAAACTGAACACGACAGTGGCGCATATTCCAACCCAGATAGACTATCGTCTTCGGCATTTAAAAAGTGCGGGTGTTTTTTTTCTGTCAAATGATCGTTTGGCTCAACAAAACATGGAAAAAAGTTTTGACTTGCTAACTCAGGGACTAACGATAAGCCATGAACCACTAGACGTTTGTGGCCGCTCAATTCAAATCTATAAACAGGCTGGCAGGGTTGTTTGGTTTGATTTTGAGCGCTTTTGTGCTATACCGCGCAGCCAGCAGGATTATCTTGCTATTGCTAAAAATTTTGATACCATCTTTATCAGCAACATTCCTGTTATTCCTCCTCATGCAAAAAACACGATCGCTCTCTTTATTCGCATGGTGGACGTATTTTATGACGCACGCGTACGATTAGTTATTTCTGCTGCCGAAGTGATTGACAAAATTTACAGTCAGGGCAGCATGTTATTTGAATACACGCGCACACGATCGCGATTATTGGAAATGCAGTCCGAGTCATATTTTCTATCCGAACGCTAGAGGCTGTTACATCGACAGAATTAAATTTCTCTGAATGTTCCCCGATAAAGGGCAACATTTCGCGCTTCAACGGAAGTGATAATCCGTCTTGATACCAGTTGCTGTAAATATTGGTCCATTGTACACATGCCCACATCGCCGCTGGTTTGAATGGTTGTTTGCATATGCGCCGTCATGTCCTGGCGCACAAGATGGCGGATGGCGGGTGTGGCGAGCATAATCTCGAATGCGGCCGCTCTCCCGCCGGAAATTTTCTTAACCAGCGTTTGGCAAATTACAGCCTGCAATGTCTCGGACAACAGGTTTCGTACCCTGTTTTTTTCCGCTGCCGGAAATATATCAACCATACGGCTGATAGCAAGCGGCGCTGAGCTGGCATGTAAGGTGGACATAACAAGATGGCCTGTTTCTGCTGCTGTAAGAGCAAGCCGGATAGTTTCTAGATCGCGTATTTCGCCCAATAGAATCACGTCCGGATCCTGGCGCAAGGAAGCGCGCAAGGCTGTATTGATATCCGGCGTGTCACGTCCCACTTGCAGTTGATTGATGGCACTTTTTTTGGTTTCATAAATAAATTCAATCGGATCTTCGATGGTAATGATATGACAAGCGCGTATGGTGTTAATATAATCCACCATCGCTGCCAAAGTTGTGCTTTTACCAGAACCTGTCGGCCCAGTGACCAGAACCAGACCATGCGACAATCCTAAAAGTGTCTTTAAGATAGGTGGCAGATCCAGTTCTTCGAAGGAAGGAACTTTTTCAGGAATGACACGAAAAACCGCAGCAAGCCCGCGCAGTTGATGAAAAACACTGACCCTGAAATTACCAATATCTCTAAGCGAAATAGCCATTTCGCACAACAGATTCGATTCAAATATCTGCTGTTGTTCAACGGTCATAACAGAATAGACTAGCTGCTGGATAAGATCACTGGTCAGCCTTGGACTATCCTTGATCGGATGAAGTTCGCCATTAACGCGCAATAGAGGCTGCAATCCGGGCAACAGGTGCAAGTCCGATGCACGCTGTTTTACGCTAAGGCCCAGCAAGTCTTCAATGTCCATTATGGTCTCCCGATTGGCGAATAGTGATGAAAAAAAGGCGTATGGAATGCTTTTTTATTTCTCACGTTTTAAATATGATTATAGCAATATTTTCGTATCTATCTGATAATTTTATTTATTTATTTGTTTATTCTATAGATTAACCAGTCTTGCGCATACCAGCTGAGTGTTTAATACCGTAAAACCAGCGTAGAGACAAGACAAACGAATGCAAATTTGCTGTGCGGAACAAGATGGAATAGCCTAGAATAAGTAATTCAAAAATGGAATGGACGATGGAATGGAATGCGCCTGATCCTTCTACCTTTAATTTTTTTCGCGACATCTTTTTGCTTTGCACAACAGCTTCCTTTGCATTTATTGCAACTTCCAGAAGGTTTCACTGTCGACATTTATGCCATGGTGCCCAACGCTCGTTCCATGACCTTGGGTTCTAAAGGTACACTTTTTGTAGGCACCATGGGTGACAAAGTTTATGCAGTTGTACCAGATGCAAAAAGTGCGCAAGGAACACGGGTATTGACGATTGCGTCGGATTTAAATACGCCAAACGGGGTGGCCTTTCACGATGGCGCACTCTATGTGGCCGAAATAGGACGTGTCCTGCGATTCGCTGATATCGAAAACCATCTTAACCACCCTCCTAAGCCCACTGTCATTACTGATGCGCTTCCTACCAATACACACCACGGATGGCGTTTTATTGACTTTGGCCCTGATGGAAAACTCTATATTGCAATCGGTATGCCCTGCAATACCTGTCTTAGAAAAGATCCTCGCTTTGGAACAATCATGCGGATGAATCCAGACGGCAGCCAGGTTGAGATATATGCAGCTGGTATTCGCAACAGCGTAGGATTTGACTGGGACCCACGTACCCAAAAGCTCTGGTTTACAGAAAATGGCCGCGACTGGATGGGTGATAACCTGCCGCCGGATAAACTTAATTATGCGCCGCAGCCAGGAATCCATTTCGGCTTTCCCTACTATGACGGGAAAGATCTGCCCAATCCTGCGTTTGGGCAATATCCTTTTTCAACTTACACTCCGCCCACGTATAATTTGCCCGCTCATGTTGCACCGCTTGGAATGGCTTTTTACACAGGCAATCTCTTTCCTGCCGAATATCGCAATCAAGTATTTATTGCGGAACACGGCTCATGGAACCGAAGTAAAAAAGTTGGTTATCGGGTAATAGTTGTGAAGATAAATGACAACAATCAAGTAGTGTCCGCCAAGCCTTTCATCACTGGCTGGCTGCAAGGCGAACAGGCCTGGGGCCGACCTGTTGATGTGCTGGTTAAGCCGGATGGTTCCTTACTGGTTTCAGATGATGAAGCAGGTGTGATATACCGGGTTACCTATACTCGCTATAAAGCTTTACTTTAACTGAGGCCCATAGTAAATGGGTTCTGCCTGTTGTCTTGCTTCAAGCAGCGGAAAAACGGGCTGCAATTGACGATGATGTCCTTCATAACTGCCCCGGGGGAATTGATAGCAGACAGCCTTTTGAGACTGGAATTCTTCTGCTAATGACAGCATGATTTTCTGGGGTTCCACTTTATCATCAAACATGCATAAATCCATGGCTGCATAAGCATGTTCAGGCCAGTCATGCACAGTCAGATGATAGCCATTGCCGATAATGACCGCACTGATGCCTTGCGGCTGGAATTGATGTACATAATTGAACTTAATTGGGAGCGCGTTAGCTTCAAGTGATTCGCGAAAATGGTTCAATACAAATTCACTACTGTTAATTCGACCTGGATCACAATAGTAAAATTCCGCGACCACATGTTGGCCTAAGCTGGCGTTATTCAATTGCTTGCCCGGTGAAAAAAATCCCAGTGTTGAGCCACGCAGCAAGGCAATACCAGGAATAAAAGCATCTTCATCTTTTTTTCGTATACCACGTTTAAATTCAATTTTATCATAAGGACTTTCGCGAAGTTTTAGTTTGATGTGCTCCACGGCAGCATTCAAGTTAATATGTCCACAGGTATAAGCATCCAGAGCAATAAAATGCTGGTCACGCAGATAGTGCACGCTAAAATGAGATTCTTCGATTACAACAATGCCGGAAATATTGCCGTTAATCTTGTTTTGAAAAAAACGAGAACAAAGAATGGTTGCACCTGATAGGATAGCCGCATCACGGATCAATTTTTCAAATTGATTCGAATTTAATTGCACAGACCGGACAGTAAATTCAGCTAGTAAATGCTGGCCCAGATACATACTCTTATCCAGATGAGTACGGTTTGTCTCCGTCATTTGTTGCGCCTGGAAATGCCTGATTGCTGCACTGGCAAGCTGGTTTTCACGTAGTAATGCTTCAAACAAAAATGGATTACGAGTAGGCAAAGAAACCGCGCGGTTTCCAACTGCCTGAGTTTCGATAGGCATGTTATCCTCGTTTTATGCGATTCTTGTAATAATTATTTAGAAAAGCGAAGGCGTATCATATCATGAGGATTATTAAGGGCGGCTTAAGCCATTATTTTTTACCAGCGATTCTTCACGTAACTTAAGCAATAAAGATGCAAATACTGTGCCAGTAAGCCAGCTCATCCTGTGTCTTTTAGAATAACAGGTGTTTGCTCGTTAATACTTACATTAAGCGCACGAGGGGCAGGAAACACCAGGCACATAGGCAGGAAGCGCTTGTTCTGTTTCTGTAACAGGTGCCTGACAGATGGCACATTGCTTGGTTGTGGCCATGGTTAAATTAGGTTTTAATGCGATACGCTCGTCAAATACATAACAATCGCCTGCGTAATGCGCACCGCCTACTTTAGCAAAGTAATTCAATATCCCGCCTTCAAGCTGATAAACATCCTTGTAGCCCTGGTTTAACAGATAAAGCGCTGCCTTTTCGCAGCGGATGCCGCCTGTACAAAACATCACGACAGGTTTATCACGTTCAATCTTTTCTATCGCGGAAGGAAATTCACAAAAATGCTCGAGGTTTAAATTAAGTGCGTTAACGAAGGTACCAAACCGCACTTCATAATCATTACGCGTATCCAATAACGTGATCTCGCGGTTTTCATCCAGCCATCTTTTTAATGTTTCAGGTTCAATGCTGGGCGCACGGCTGTCCGCTGCCTGAATGTCCGGTTGACGCAGAGTAATGATTTCGCCTTTGATTTTAACCTTGAGTCTTTGATAGGGGAAGTTTTCGGTGCGGCTCTCTCTAAATGTCATATCTGCAAAGCGTTCATCCTGCTCAAGCCAGGTTTTGAATGAATGAATGGCATCCGTTGGACCTGCCAGATTGATATTAACACCTTCTTCGCTGAGTAAAATCGTGCCTTTAAGCTCAAGCGAACGACAATGGTCAAGAAAAACTCCGCCTAGAATATTCAATTCATTCAATGGGATAAACTTATAACCGGCTATATGTTCGATAGGCATGGCACTTTGCTTGTCTAGACTGAATGGGGCTCAAAATTTACTGCACAAATGGGTTGTCGTCAATAACTTAATAGGCGTATTCTGCCATTACGATTTATCCTCAAATTGCTTAAAAAAATGCTTTGGGCAATCTTCGAAATAATCCAGGTATAATCAGTGTGAATGGTGCCGTTCAGAACGACACTCTTTTTCAATTTCATCTCTAGCTGATATTAAGATACTTTGACTGGTTGATTGAAAATAAGGATGTAAATTGTGAGCAGGTCCTTCACCGCCACTGAATAATGAATTTAAACCTCTTTTTAAAGCACCCAATTTTCTACTAGCAAAAGCATAATGCACAATTGCTGCATTTAAAAAAGAAACTTTATCCGTTGGTGCTTTCTTATCATCGGTTTTTATTTTTTCAACAAGCTCTTTTGCAATTTCGCTGCGTCTTTGATTTTCTTCACTATCAATTTCCTTTCGCTGAAGAGCTAACTCTGCAAGGGCGTCCTGTAATTTTTCAACTGAAGCCAAATCATTTTCTTTAAAATAAATAGTTCTGCCTATCATAATTACTTCTTCCATTAAGAGAAAAATTTTAATTAGCTAACAAGCGAACATTTTCTTGACGCGAACAACAGTAATTAGGTGCGATTGATTGCAAATTGTGTCAGCTGTGCCAACATTTCCTCTGTTGCCCTGTTCGCCGCAATGACACCACCATAGGGCGTGTATTGCCGTAATGGTACAAATACAGCAAAATTCTTTGTTGCGATCACACGGTTTGTCATAGCCCTACTGAGCTGGGCGCGCATCCTTAGACGCAACAAAGGCGGCCTATGCGTATAATCCTGCTGCAGCTCCAGAAGTTGTGTATTGAGCACATAATCATACTGACCTACTACAAAGGATGGAATACCAACATTGCGGAAATAATGAGAATTTTGCAATGACTGCACGATCAGCGGCTGCAGCATTTTAGGCGGTGTCTCTGCCCAACGATTGTGACTGTAATAAGCAACCTGATAAGGTAGAACGGAATACGCCATCTGTGTTGTATTATATACAGGTACGGCTTCGGGGGGCATAACAAGAATCGTAACAGGCCGGGTGCGTCGAACAGCGACGTCGGGTACAGATTTCAGCATGTATGTTTCTTCGGGTTTTATTTTGACGGGGGAAAAGCAGCCCGTGAGTGACAACATGATAATGGCAATGATATTTTTTATAATGTAATTCTTGATAGATAATCTCATCTTGTTTCACCTGGTCCTAATACCTGGCGGTCAACACCGCGTAAAATGACGGAAGGATTTTGTTTGACTTCAGCTGATACTTCGGCAAGGGTACGTGCAACGTCATCAAGATTGGAAAGCACCTGATAAGCTGCAGGCAGTGTCTGGGTTTCAATAACACGCATAGCGCTAGTACTTGACCGCATCAACGGCGTAAGCTGCTGAGTAGCTTTTGCCGTGTTCGCCAGAATGGCTTCCAGTTTGCGATTATTAATGGCCAACGTACCGGTGACACGATCCAGATTAGAAAGGATTCCTTTGATTGATTGCAGGTTTTCCTTGTCAAAAACTGACTGAAATGCCTGACTGATTTCACCAAAATTCTCGCTTAATTTTGACAAGGCAGCATCAAGGCGCATAAAAATCGAAGGAACCGTTTTGATGACAGGATAGGTTTGGCCCTGCTTTATTTCCAGCGGTCTTAAATCGGTGCTTTTATCCTGCAGGGCAATGAAACTGACACCTGTGACACCTCGCGTACTTAGCATAGCCGTCGTGCCCATGGTGATTGGCGTGGCGCTTTTAATATTTATTAGTACTTCAACCATCTGGGGATTTTTATGATTAATTTCGATACTTTTGACGGAGCCTACATCCACCCCATTATACTCAACAGGAGAATCAATATTGAGGCCTGTGACCGATTCCTTCATGTAAACCATATAAATTGAATAACGCTCAAAAGAAAATCCCGATGACAGCCAGATAACGCTCAGTGTAATTGCGCCTACCAAAGCAATAACAAACGCGCCAACAATCGTATAATTAACCTTGGTTTCCATGAGCATGCGCTTCCATTGCTATCCGTCCACGAGGACCATTAAAAAACGCCTGAATTAAGGGATTCGGGTTCTTTATCAAATTCGGCATCGTATCGACGCTTAACACGACCCCTTCTCCTAAAAATGCAACACGGTTGGCTATCTTCCATAAACTGTCAAGATCATGCGTTATCATTACAATAGTCAAACCCATGGTGCTCTGCAAGTTTAATATCAATTCGTCAAATCCGGCCGCCGTGGTGGGATCAAGCCCGGAAGTTGGCTCATCTAGAAAAAGCAGCTCGGGGTCCATGACGATTGCACGGGCAAGTCCTGCCCGCTTTTGCATGCCACCGCTTAGTTCGGATGGATATTTTATCGCATCCTTTTCTGATAGACCTGCCATCAGAATTTTTAGTAAAGCCAGTTTTTTAATGGTTTCGGCATCTAGATTTGTATGTTCATGCAAAGGAAAAGCAACATTTTCGAGTAGTGTGAGTGAGCTAAACAAAGCATTCTGCTGGAAAAGAACCCCCCAACGGTGCTGGATAGCAAGAATTTTTTCAGGAGAAGCATGAATCACGTCCTCTCCAAAAACACGAATGGTGCCTGAAGTAGGCTGTGTTAAACCCAATATCTCACGCAATAAAGTTGTTTTGCCGGAACCGCTTCCTCCCACAATACCCAGAATTTCACCCCGCTCAACGGTGAGATTAATATCTTTGTGCACCCAGGTATTTCCCAGACGGGTTTTCATATTTTTAATTTCAATTACCGGGCGCTCGTTTGTCATAATTTTAATTTACTGAATATCACCGAGAAAATGGCATCAGCAACAATAATAAAAAAGATGGATAATACGACACTTTTGGTAGTGTTTTGTCCAACGCTATCCGCGCTTCCTCTTACTTGCATCCCCTGAAAGCAGCCAACGCTTGCAATAATGAGCGCAAAGACTGGCGCTTTGCCTAAACCAATTAATAACGATTTTAAGGGAATAACGCGCGGAAAACGCTGAAGGAAATCATACCAGGTAATTTTTAGCATATTATTGGACATGATCATACCGCCAATTACACCAAAAATATCAGACCATATCGTCAGTAATGGGAGTGCAATAAAAAGGCCCACAATGCGGGGTAACAGCAATAATTCCCCAGGTGTGACGCCTATCGTGTCAAGCGCATCAATCTCTTGATTGATTTTCATAATGCCAATTTGCGCTGTAAAAGAAGAGCCGGTTCTCCCTGCTACCATAATGGCTGTCAGCAAGGGGCCAAATTCGCGTAACACTGATAAACCCAATAAATCGACGATGTAAACATTAGCGCCATAATTGCGTAACTGCAAACCCATCTGGTAAGTAATTACAACGCCAATCATGAGTGATAATAAGGCTATGATCGGCAGCGCTTCATATCCGGTTCTATAAATAACACCCGCCACTTCATTCCAGCGCCAATGCCGGGGCTTTGGAACAATCCGCAGCCATTCCATTGTCAGCCTGCCTACAAAGGCAAGATAGTCCTGTAGATGGTCCAGCTGCGCAATAGTATATTTTCCAACTCTAGGCACCCATCCCATGTACGGCAAGGCGGGTGGTTTTTTTTCCTCTTTTAATTCTTTTTCTATGAGTGAAAGCAGGGCTTCGTGGGCTTTGCTAAAGTGGCTAAAATGCAGGGTGATACCACGCTGCATCAATTTATTGCGCCAGCTATTCAACAGCCAGGCGCCTGCGCTATCCATCTTTGTAATGCCTTGACCATCAATGATCAGTTCACCTTCTTTGGGCCAAGCGATCTTTTCAAGTAAAACTTTAAGATACAGAAGTGAGGCAAGATCCCAGTTACCTCGGCATAAGAGTTGCCGGGTTTGAGGATCATAGTGTATGGCGTCCTGTGAAGTCATAATCCTTTACAGCTTTAGCGTATAAAGATTAGACAAGTATCGCCTGAATTCGCATGGATTGCAAATTTCTTAGACGATGCGTGCGTACATCGCAGTGATTGTCAATCGCCAACCGGCCTAATAGTAAGTAGGTTGAAATGCGCTCAAATAAAAATAGACCACGCAGTGTGGTCTTTATTATGTGTATAAATAGAGTTTACGTTTTTATTTCATTTTTTCCATGACACTTTGTCTGCTTGCGATTTGAATAGTCGCATTTTCACTGATCGTGGTCCATTGGCTCTGCATACCATTCACTGAAGCTGTCATTTGCTGGTTTTTATATTTATCATCCAAAGTGAACTCGCCTTTTGGGTCCGTTGTTAAAGTAAGAAAGCCACTGTTTTTTCCTTTGATTTGCAGCTGCATCCTGGTATTGGCGAGCGGTTTTTTTGAGTTGGAGTCGACGAGTTTCATCTTCATGGCACCCTCCTTCTTGGGATAATGTTAAAAGCTTATTCTTTTTTCATTATACTCCAGACACTAAGCCGGTTTTCTTAAGAAGGGATTGTTAGAAAAATTCTGCTAGAATAATGGATAGATAAGAGGATTAAGGTCTTTTTTTAAACAGAATGCGCCTGAATAAGGCGGGCTTGTTCGCCCGCTTTATAAACTTCTCTGTACACGACAAAACTTATAAATATGTTTATGCTTTTTCCAGGTCTGCCACACGTACCCATGTCTGAGTGCGTCCGAATAACGGCGTACCAATATAACCTTTTACATCCAGTTTACGTCCGTTATCAACTAACCGGATATTGGACTGATAGGTTTTTCCATTCTTTGGATCCAGAATTTTTCCACCCGTCCAGCTGGCGCGATCGTCCGTACTTTGTTTAAGATTTTCAAGAATGACCATGCCCACGACGCGCTTGTTATGTTTATCGCCGTCGCATGCTACGCATACTTCATTTTGATCATGGCCGGGTCGGGGAAAAATTTTTAATACGCGACCAAAAACTATTTTGTCCGGTGTTTCCCAAAGCTGCACAATCGCTTTGGGCTTGCCCGTTACATCGTCAATCGTTTTCCAAAACCCCGCTGGGGTTAACGCCGCTGCTTGACTATCGGAAGCAGCAAATGCCGTTGATTGCATAAAAAATACGGCGATAGCAACAAGAAATAGATTCAATTTCCGCATGATTTACTTTTCCTTAAATTATTTAGAAGTTACTGTTGAAGGCGTCAGGGCTGAAAAGATCTTTTTCTTTATCTCGTCCACTGAGCCCGTTCCATCCACTTTAACATAGTACGGCTTTTGCACGCCTGGCTGTGCCTGGAAGTTTGAATAATACTCTCTGAGGGGACTGGTTTGGGCTTGATAAACGGCGAGGCGTTTTCGCACCGTTTCTTCGCTATCATCAGGACGCTGAACCAGTGGTTCGCCTGTCACGTCATCTTTGCCAGCCTCTTTAGGGGGCTGGTAAAGCACATGGTAGGTTCTGCCTGAGTCAGGATGAATACGCCTGCCCGTCAGCCGGCGGAGTATTTCTTCTTCTGGCACATCTATATCAATGACATAATCGATATCAGTGTGCTTGTGCAATGCTTCAGCTTGGGTGACGGTACGTGGGAAACCATCCAAGAGGAAACCATTTTGAGCGTCCGGCTGTTTGATCCGCTCCTGTACAAGCTGAATCACGATTTCATCCGGTACCAGGCGGCCACTTTCCACAATCTCTTTCACCTGTTTACCCAAAGCTGAGTCCTGTTGGATGGCAGACCGCAGGATATCCCCAGTCGAGATCTGTGGTATTTGAAATTTTTCGGTTATTAGTTTGGCTTGTGTCCCCTTTCCTGCCCCAGGGCATCCTAGCAATATTAAGCGCATTGAATCACCGCTCCCATAGTAAAGATCTGGTTATTCTAGTGAGGATGGCTCACTAACTCAATCTCTGTGGTTAGTTTTTGCGTTAATATTGACCAATCTTGGTCACAAGATTATCGCGGACCGCGTTTTGGCCCGGAATAGTCGGAATCATCACCTGAATTCTTTGGTTCCTCAGGCTTGGGTCCTTTGGAAAAATCATGTGGTTTGGCGTCAAAAATTTGCTTAAATCTTTTTGTTTCCTGCAAATGGTCTATTACTTCGCCTTTAACATGCACACTGGAAACCTTATTGTCTTTTGCAAACCGATCCATCTCCTTGGAAGCATTAGCCCACCCTGTTTTTATCACCAAGTCGCTAAATCTTTCGAGGTCTTCCTTAGCCATCACTATCTTGGTTGTTGGCGTGAGCGGCATGGAAGCAATAAGCGGATCAAAAGTAGGCGCAGCTGCCGATTGGGACAAGTGTTGCTGTGTTTCTATCGTTTTTGATAACTCCAAGAGTTTGTCACTTCTTTCTTTTAGTGCTTTCAATCCTGGATGCTTTTCAAGTTCTATGTTGGGATTTTCTGCGCGTAGACGATGGAATTCTCGGGCAACCGCGAAACGTTCCTGCCGTAGCAGATCCTGCATCAAGGCAAAATTTCTTCGAATTTCAATTTTAAGCGGACTGGAATTTTGACGCTTGATGCTATCAGATAGATTTTCATTTTGTTCAATTCTGCTGACACGCTTCATCAATTCGGCAGTTTTATCCATCAGATGATTTACTCTATTAATAGTAACATCAGCGTGGCTAGCTTTAGGATTGAGCAGAGCCGATTTTGATTTTGGCATTTGTAAATCGAGGTAATCAAGGCGGCTCTTTTTTTCTGGCATAAAATCCTCGTTGTTTGATTATTTTATTATTTAATTATAGACATAATTGCTTATTAATATAATGAAAAAGGCAGGTTTTATAACTCCTTGTTTGAACTATTTTTTTCGAGCACTCACCGGCAGGCTATCGGTATACATCTGCAGAATATTAAGCGCGCGGCGGCTACCCAGTTCGTTCCACTGTTCATAGGCTTCCAGGGGTAGCAAGTCGTGATAGGGTCGAATGGATTGCAAGACATCCATCAACAAGACAAATTGCATCGCCAAGGAGCCATATAAATCATTTGCCTGTTGTGAAATGGTCGCATAGGCAGTCTTACCAATATCAACAAAATAGCTGATTTTTACATGTCTTCTTTCCGCTGCGCGAGGGAACAGACCGGCAAACAGCAGGCATTGATCACCTACTTCCTGCAAGGCAGTATTGCGCTCTCTTTCCAGCATTTGCTGGGCTTCCAGAATGGCTCTGGCAAAAACTTGTTTGGCAATTTCAGGTTGATTCATATAACGAAGCAAGAGTGAAACAAGATAGGTTTCCAACTCTCTTTCAAGCCGAATGGCGCAGCGTTTTTCAGCATCCCTTACCGTATCACGCCACAGTACCAGTGAATCAGAAGATGTAAGTAAATTCATGATACCACCTCCATATACTATTATTATAGAATAGTGGTGTTAAGATAACCTGATGTAAAATTTCTAAAAATCATTTATAATAAATGGGCAATTAAAAATATGACTCCCCGTCGCAAAACTTTATTTATATCAGACTTGCACTTACAAGCATCTCAACCCGAAATTACCCGCCAGTTTCTAGCACTATTGAATCGATGCGATGCCTCAGTTGATGCGCTCTATATTTTGGGCGATCTGTTTGAAGCCTGGATTGGCGATGATGATGACACCCCTTTTCATCGAGAGATTATTGATGCACTTCGTTCAGCAACCGCTCACGGATTGCCTATTTATTTTCTCCCCGGCAATCGAGATTTTCTTATCGGAAAAAAATTCTTGCGTGAGACCGGCTGTCGTGTATTAGCGGATGAAACAAAAATTAGGCTATATGATACACATGCGTTACTTATGCATGGCGATACGTTATGCACACGCGACACGGCTTATCTTAGATGGCGTAAATTGTCACACAATCCTGTTTTGCATACGCTCTTTTTTTTAATATTGCCCTTGCGTCTGCGCAGACATATCGCAAACAAAATGCGCGTGAAAAGTGAACATTACACAAAAAATACTTTGCCGGAAATCATGGATGTCACTCAAGCAGAAGTAGAACGCGTGATGGTAAAGCATGGTGTAACAGTGCTTATTCATGGCCATACACATCGGCCTGGTATGCACAGTTTCACCATTAATGGTACGCCTGCAACTCGCCTTGTGTTGGGAGCGTGGCACCATCAAGGCAGTGTATTAGTATGGGATGAAGCAGGAAGAAATGAATTAAAGGCGATTGAATTTAATCGTAACATTGTCTTATAACGACCACTTGTGATTAGGTGGAGCTTCAATCCCGCTGCTGGCGCAGCGGGATGATGATAGCCCTGTAGTCGTTAAATATTTTTTATATTGGGATCATTCTTTTCTTGCGGCGCGTAGGCAAATACAACAGTGCCATTTTTAGTGATATCAATTAACTTATTGCTCACAGCCGGATCAATAGCAAAACAACCCCAGCTTCGACCTGCTCTTTTATTTGATTTAACATACTGAGGTGTTGCGTAATCAGCAGGATGAATCACAATAGAGCGCTGATAAGCCTTGTCATTGATACCCTTTTCAAGTCCTTGCAAACGCAGGGAAGGACCATGTTTGCCTTCGTAAACATCCAAGGTCTTATAGACGCCAAGACTGGTCTGATCGCTGCTTGGCGTGTTTGAAAAGGATGTAGCATACAACAAACCGCTGTTCTTGCCTTGTGTGGTATAGATATTCATCAATACTTTGTTTGTCTTAAGATCAATAACCCAAAGTCGTTTCTCATTTGAAGGTTTGCTGAAATCAATGATGGTAAGAATAGTTGGATTTTCGATGATGCCCTTATTGAGTGACCATTTATATCCTTTGACAGCAACTTTCAGTGCGTCGGGATTGAGGCCAGGCGCATTTTTTAAAATACTTTTTTCATCGATCATAGAAGTATTTTCAGATGACTCGACAGCTTGATTAAAATCCGTATTTTTATTTTCTGAAACTTGAACGACCTGACGTGTGTATTCACTTTTATTAGATAAATACACGTAACCCAGACCAATCGCTAATGACACAGTCAAACTCAGCAAATATATCTTTTTCATAAACGAACTCCTGCAGCATGTGTGTTTTGAATAATTACTTGATGAAATTATTTGGCTTAACTAGCGGGTTTTTTTTATCGGGTTTAGAGTACTATACTTGGTCAATATTAAGTCAACATTAACGTATAGTTTAAACTTATTCGTCCAACATTATGATATAATTATAAAATAATTAATCGAACAGATCTGGGGCTAATTTTAAGAGATAAAATCGCCTATCCTTTTTTGATTCGACCAGAGCGATATCACCGTAATTTGCTTTTTGAACAACTATTAAATTTAAGATTGACTTAAGATTAATCTGTAAAAATTTAGACCACATTAATTTAAATGAGGTGTGATGTGGATACGAGAACGACTCCTAATAACATTGAACAAGGAAAAATAATAATTCAAAGAATAGCTCAACCTGAAACTGCTTACATACTATCGCCCTATTTTCTGGCTATTCTTCTCAATGTCGTTATCGATGACCTTTCCATTAAAGATCAAGTGAACTTAGCTAAAACCTGTTTTGGCTTATACACCACTTTCAAACCCAACCTCGATAAACTTGCCTTTAAACAGCTTCTACAATCTGTAGTAGATAACGAAAACGATATTGTGAAAAAAATATTGGATAAAAAACCATCCCTTTTATTACAAGATCCAATGAAAATATTTTCGCCAAAAGAAATAAAAGAAGGGATAGAAAGCCAATTAACCTGGCAACGATTCCTTGCAAAACCGCTTGAAATCGCCACCTTTAGAGGTCAGCTCGAAATGACCAAGTTGTTACTCCCTTATTTTAAAGAGCTTGAGAATGGCCAGGCAGAAGCGCTTCTCCAGTGGAAAGTGCACGAACTAAGTGAAGAAGAAAAGAAAGAAAAAGAGATTGCCTATGCGCTTAAAATGAAAGCACTCATTGATGTAATTGCCAAAGAAACTTTTCCTAATGGCACGAAAAAAGACAGACTCATTGACAGAATAAGTGAAGAAACAAAGGCAGCTCTCAGCGCATTTAGAAAAGAGTTGCTGCCTGATGGAGCTGTTACGTTAGAAAATTACCCTGATGTAGAGCAATTACTGATTGCTAGCTATAAAGCTTATGCCGATTACTTTAGTGTATTTCAGAATTGGGATCAGCGAGATCTGTATTGTATCGCAGGACTTGGTTTAATACAGAGTGTTCTTACCCCGGAGCTAGGTAAGGTGTACTGTGAAGGCCTTTGGGATGTTGTAGAGAGTAATAAGCAAATAAGTAGACGCGCGGACGAGCTTAAGTTAAATGATGATGAGACTTCATTTTATCGTTCTGGTCGGGATGTTCATTCTGGGTTGAGTTTCGATTTTTTTGTAGGAATAAGCTACCAACACCGCATGCGGCGCGGGCCGAATGGCTCTTTCGGGGTGCGGACGGCTGCTGACGCAGTCGAACTTTTGAAAAACTATGTCGAGCAAGAACAATCGAGTTTGGCGAACTTAAGAGAGAACTTAAGTCAGGAAATTTACCCCAACATAAGCCCAAGAAAATAAATTATTCGCCTTGTACTGTTACAGTCAATTTCCGCTGATGGGAACGCAGACGGTGTTCCCATAAGTAAATGCCCTGCCATGTACCCAAACCAAGCTGATTAGCGGTAATCGGTATGGTTAAAAAACTACTGGTCAGGACTGTGCGTACGTGAGCAGGCATGTCATCCGGGCCTTCATAGGTATGCTGATATAAATCATCTCCGTCTGGAACGAGACGAGACATAAAAGCTTCCAGATCGCGCTGTACCAGATGATCTGCATTTTCGCACAAAATTAATGAGGCGCTGGTATGGTGCAAAAAAACATGGCAAAGGCCGGTAGTGACATTTGCTTGGGCAACCAGCGCGGCCACTTCATCTGTAATATTGAGTATGCCGCGCCCTGGCGTTGAGACGCTAAAATGACATTGAACCAGCATGGGCAATTTATCACAGCGCCAATGGTTTATAGCTGAGTACAATACCTCGCAACCGCATTTCACTTTCTAATTGGTTAGCTAATGCGCGCGCATTCGATTGATTTGTTTCGGGACCAACGAAAACACGTGTGCTGCTGCCCAGCGTAGTCGAAACCTGCTGGATAAATGCAGGATAACCTTTAGCGCGCAACTGATTTACCAAGCGCAGTGCATTAGCCTTATTTTTGAAGCTGCCTATCTGAATGATCCATACAGCGCTTTTTAGTTTGATCAGACCATCACGCTCCACCGGTCCCTGAATGGCGGGTACGGATTTCACTGTTTTAGAGACAGCAGCGTGCCTAACAACAGCCGCGTTTTTTTTCACTGAAGGCGCCTTAATAACGGCTGGCTTGACTTCGATCACTCGCGCTTTTTTATCTTGTTGAGCTTCTTCTCTGACATTCAAGTTTGCTTCCATTTTAGGAAGGTTAACTTTAACAGGTTCGTCCTGTTTGACTGTCTGGGTTGTATTTTGCGCTTTTAATTCTTCTTCCCAGATATCCGCAGATGAGGCCGCGGCAATTTTATCTTTTTGTTCAGGCTGCACTCGTGGCTGGTTGATTTCCGAATCCGTTTTAGCCGTGCCTTCCGTTAGGGCATTGGGCTCACTGTCTACGGTACCGTCATTGAGTACATTGTCGGCTGTGGAATTGACAACCCCTTCATTTGCTTGAGGGTTGGTTGTACTTTGCTGCTGTGCATGCTGGTCCTGGTCTTGGAGCACGGGTGATTGTTGAGGAGGCGCATTCGTGGTTACCTGAACGGATTGATCTGGAAAAGGCGGCGCTTTAACCACCGTTGTTTCTGTGGGTATTTCCTTTCCGCTTTGAAGCAGCGGCAATAAAAGAATAATCAGCCCTACCACAACCAGAATGCCAAGAATTCTATGTTTTGTTTTTCGCTCCATATTTCACCCCAAACAGTAATAACACGATTATTGTATACTTAGAGCCTGCATTAACTCTACTTTTTTCAGGCAACTACAATTTTCTGCTTTGTTAATTTAGCCAGCAATCGCGCAATTCCCTGACGCATTTCGCTACGGTGTAGAATCATGTCTATCGCACCGTGTTTTAATAAAAACTCGCTACGCTGAAAACCTTCCGGTAATTTTTCACGTACGGTTTGCTCAATCACGCGTGGGCCTGCAAAACCAATCAGCGCGTTAGGTTCTGCAATAATGATATCGCCCAACATGGCAAGACTTGCAGAGACACCACCCATGGTGGGATCAGTCAGTACAGAAATGTAAGGAATGCCCTGTTCAGACAATTGTGCCAGCGCAGCGCTAACCTTCGCCATTTGCATTAACGAAATTAAAGCTTCCTGCATACGCGCGCCACCGCTTGCCGAAAAACAGACGAGCGGCACATGCTGCTCAATACATGTATTAACAGCACGCACAAAGCGCTCACCTACTGCAGCACCCATGGAACCGCCAATAAAGCCATATTCAAAAGCAACAGCTACCACAGGCAAGGCATATAATTCACCACGCATGGCGATCAGGGCTTCTTTTTCACCCGTCTCTTTTTGTGCTGCGGCCAGACGGTCTTTGTATTTTTTTAAATCCCTGAATTTCAGCCGGTCTTCTGGGCCGACATCGGCAGCGATTTCAATACCTGAGTCCGGATCTAAAAAATATTGCAGACGTGTACGGGCAGCAATACGAATGTGATAATCACACTTCGGGCAGACTTCCAGATTTCTTTCAAGCTCGGACCGGTAAAGAATGGAGTTGCAATTATCACATTTAGACCACAAGCCTTCCGGCACGCCTTTTTTGGAACTTGCACCGGTGCGTATGCGGGAGGGCAATAATTTTTTGAACCAATTCATAGGGTTACCTTTCGCTCTTGTAAATAAACATTAATTTTATCGTTAAAGCCTACCGATGAGCGACGCTTCTAGTCGCTCTTCCCTTAAGTCGCGAGCGCGAATTGGTTCGCGCAGAGCGGTATAAATTTAAAAAACCAGGTCGCAAGCGGCCGAGTTTTTTAAAAGTAAACCAGGCATTATAGCAAAAATGGCTCATGAGATAAGGGGAAAATATAAGGTTCAGGGTAACGCACCCGGGTCAGATAAAGCCCGTCTGGCGGCGCGGTTTCCGCAGCTGCCCGTCTATTTTTCGCCTGAAGAACCTCCTGCATCCAGCCTGGCTGCTGAATACCTGCCCCGATTTTCATTAGCACGCCTGCGATGTTTCGCACCATGTGATGCAAAAAAGCATTTGCTTCAATATCAAAAATAATAAAGTCTCCGCGTCGTTCAATCGAAAACTCCGTGACACAGCGCATAGGTGACTTTGAATTGCATTGTGATGAGCGAAACGAGCTAAAGTCTTGCTCACCAATCAAATACTTGCCCGCTTCGCGCATGCGCTCAGCATCCAGCGGATAATAATGCCATGTGGCTCGGGATGACAAAACGGCTGAGCGAATAGGATGATTGAAAATAACATATCGATAACGTCGGGCGACTGCCGTAAATCGCGCATGGAAACTGTAATCGGTTTGACGCGCCCAGCGTACCACAATGGAGGGTGGCAAATGGGCATTCGTTCCCCATATCCATGCATCGATATGGCGCTTTGCGTGTGTATCAAAATGCACGACTTGTCCCGTTGCATGCACATTCGCATCAGTACGGCCTGCACAAAAAAGAAAGACGGATTCGTTGGCGACCTTGGCAAGGGCCTCCTGCAATGTACCCTGGATTGTCGCAAGATTTCGTTGGGCCTGCCATCCAAAAAAACCATACCCGTTATATTCGACACCCAGTGCGATACGCATATCTTAGATAGTACCTAACAGTTTCCTAGCTTCTGTCTGTTGCGTATCGTTTCCCTGCTCTGCAACGTATTCAAGAATTTTTTTGGCCAATTGTTTTCTTCCTGCTTCAAGGTACGCTTGAGCCAAATCGAGCTGCGTGGACAGCACATCCTCACCTGCAATTGCTGCGATATCACTGGAAGTTATCGTCAGAGAAGATTTAGCCTGCTTGGCGTTTGAAGAAGTTCTTCTTTCCTCTTCCTGATTGGGCTGCGTCTCTTGAATAATCGCAACGGTTTTCGCGGGCGACGGCTCTTTGGGCGAAAGTTGTCTGCGTGGTTTTAAGATTAGATATAATCCGCCCAACAGAATAAAAAGCGAAGCCATACCTATGGAAAGGAAAATGACTAAATAACTTTGGATAATATGATAAATCATGGCGATAAATAATGTTTAATTAAGTGTTCAGCAATCTGCACAGCGTTTAATGCAGCCCCTTTGCGCAAATTATCTGCCACAATCCACAGATTTAATCCTTTCCCGCAAGAAATGTCTTCACGAATCCGGCCAACACAAACGTAATCTTTCCCAGCCGCATCCTGTACAGGCGTAGGATAAGGATATTCGCCGGTAATTAGTTTGACGCTGGGCGCGCCCGCGAGTAATTGTAAAGCACGCTCCACGGTTATTTTATCTTTGGTTTCGATATGAACGGCGGCCGCATGACCACAAAAGACGGGAACACGCACTGCAGTTGGATTAACAGCCAGCGATGGATCGTCAAATATTTTTTGCAATTCCGAAACAATTTTCATTTCCTCACCGGTGTAACCATTTACCTGAAAGTCATCAATGTGCGGTAAGACGTTAAACGCTATTTGCTGTGAGTATACTTTTGACCGTACCGGCTGGTCACTTAACAGTTGCGCAGTTTGTTGTGTTAATTCAGAAACCGCTTCCTTCCCTGTGCCGGAAACGGATTGATAGGTTGCAACATTGATTCTTTCAATGCCGACAGCGTCATAAATGGGTTTCAGTGCGACTGCAATGGGTAAGGCCATGCAGTTAGGGTTGGCAATTAAATTCTTTTGTTGATAGCGGTCAAGAATGTGGATATTCACTTCTGGTACTAGCAAGGGAATGTCTGCCTGATTGCGGAAATAGGAACTTTTATCAATAACAATGTTCCCACATGAGATCGCCTGAGGCACATACTGGGCAGACAGATGATTGCCTACGCAGAAAAAAGTGATGTCGGTTTGCCGAAAATCGAACGTGGCCAGATCGTGAATAGGATGGGTTTCCTGGCGAAAAGTTAATGCTTTGCCAGCTGATTGCTGGCTTGCAATGAGATATAGTTTTTTTGCTGGAAAACCTCTCTCTTCCAGAAGAGAGAGCAAAGTCGTTCCAACAAGTCCGGTTGCTCCTACAATTGCTACGGAATAGCCTGTCATGAATGTTGCTCCGAAATAATTTTCTGGTTCCTGAGAAGAATGAATGTGATCATCCTCTCCGCATTTGCTCCACACCCTGCAACCACACACTAATGGATTCGCCAATCAGCTGCGGGTAGCTTTCCTGCGCAAGATGTAGTTCTTCACCAATATCGACAATTTCCAGATTAGGTAAATGTTCTTTCGCCCACATGGCGGTTGCGATAGTCGTCACGAATCCGGGCACGGAATAGAGCATTAACTTTGGTAACTGGGATTTTGTCAGCTTTTTCGAATAGCTTGCAATTAACTGCTCAACTTCGTTCTTCTCGTTACCCCTTGGCAACTCCTTCAGATATTGCGCAATAGGTTTGCCTGAACCTTCCTGTACAAAAGGCTCACGATAATGGTTCATTTCTTTCTCTGTCAACTGGCGCATGACCATTTGAGGAATAATTCTGTCCACAAAAGCAGAACCATCCACGATGAAATCATCCACAGGCTGGTTTTGCAGCGAAATCAATTGCTCCTGAAAAGGAAGCGAAATGTCATCACCATTGGATGACCGTAAAAAAGCCTCATAAAAGACCAGACCAACGCAATTTTCTTCGTGACGCATGGCATAATCCAGTCCAATGACCGATCCCCATCCATGCATAATCAAGGTAATATGCTTAAGACCCAGCGTTTCAATAAATTTCTCTACATATTTAATATGATCTACCACTGTGTACTTGATGTCGGGCTTATCTGATTTTCCGAATCCGATCAAATCCGGCGCAATGCAGCGACCCAATGATGAAAGGTGCGGAATAATATTGCGCCACAAATAACAAGAAGTGGGAATACCGTGTAAAAACAGGATTGGATTGCCCGATCCTGCTTCAATATAATGCATCCTTGAGCCGTAGACCTCC
Organism: Aquicella lusitana; assembly: GCF_902459475.1. Classification (NCBI taxonomy): domain Bacteria; kingdom Pseudomonadati; phylum Pseudomonadota; class Gammaproteobacteria; order Legionellales; family Coxiellaceae; genus Aquicella; species Aquicella lusitana. The sequence goes on from NZ_LR699114.1 coordinate 1,139,858, forward strand.
ACATATTTGGAGGGATAAGGCAATTTTTCTGAAATCCTTTCGTCTATCATTTTAAATATTCCTCATGCAGCTTGTGCAAAATCAAATAATTCACGCAATACCACGGAATAAGTAACAAATCCGACAATATCGCTCGACTTAACATCAGTAAGCAGTTTTTGCCAGCGTTCCATTAAAAACTGATATCGATTAATCCAGATATTAATGCGCTCCTCGATCGTTTTAGTTTTAGCGTCTTTTATTTTCATTGTGAGCACTCGCGCGCTTAGTTTTCGCTGCACACGATCAAGATCATCACGGAACCCGGCTCGAGCCAGCTCATCCCACTGATTTTCGACGACATAGGAATTCATCAGTTCTCTTAACCAGTTTAATTCCAGCCTATTACCCAACAGATAATAGGTTTTTGCGACTTCAAATAAATCGAGCTCATACTTTTGCGCTGATTCTACAATATCGAGCGAGGTGAACAGCGTGTTGCAGCACGCAACACTTCTGGCCAGTTTTTCTGGCACACCCTGTTCCGTGAGATAACCCATTGCCGCATCAAACGCTTCTTTGTCAGAGGCATCCAACAGTTGCGGCAAGTGCTTGATAAGCTCATTAATAGAAGGCGAAAAACTATCGATGGTCTTTTGAATGTCAAGATTAGGCTTGCGATTGCGCAAAAACCACCGTGTCGCCCTGCGAATCAGGTAATAAATCTGCAGCATCATTCTATATTGAATGTGCGTACTCACCTTGTAATCTAGCGCGGTAATCTGATGCCAGAGGTCTTCCATATGGAAGAGACTGTCAGCAATCGTAAACGCACGGATAATAAATGCGGTGGAGGCACCGGTTTCCCGCTGCAGTCGTTCAACGAAGTTGATGCCCATACGGTCTGCAATCGCTTTGCAAAGTTGCGTGGCAACAATTTCACGCCGCAGGCTGTGTTCTTTCATTTCCGGCAAATATTTTTCTCGCAGTGGTTTTGGAAAAGCAGCCAGCAGGTATTTGTCGAAATAAGGTTCTTCAGGGACATCGCTCGCCAAGATATCCTGTTTTAGATACATCTTGCTATAAGCTAGCAGAATGGCTATTTCCGGACGAGTCAATGGCTTATTGCTGGCTTTGCGCTCGATCAGCGTTTTATCATCGGGCAAATATTCAAGCCGCCTATTAAGCCTACCCTCTTTTTCCAGATCATTCATATACTGCCTGAATAAATCCATAGTTTGCTGTGAGACTGACGCTTCAAGACTTAGCATTTGCGTCTGCTCGTAATTATCCAGCAGTACCAGTTCGGCTACTTCATCCGTCATTTTTTCCAGCAGTTTATTGCGCTGCTCACGTGTCATATCGCCCTGAAGCATCAGGCGGTTTAGCAGAATCTTGATATTGACTTCGTGGTCGGAGCAGTCGACACCCGCGGAATTATCAATGAAATCTGTATTCACAATGCCGCCTTGCAGAGAATATTCTATACGAGCAAGCTGCGTTAAACCCAGGTTGCCGCCCTCTGCGATAACTTTGGCATTCAGCTCAACAGCATCAATGCGGATACCGTCATTCGTGCGGTCACCCACATCAGCGTGATTCTCCTGCGCTGATTTAACAAAAGTACCGATACCACCATTCCAGATAAGATCGACAGGCGCCTTAAGCATGGTGCGAATCAACTCATTGGGCACCATGCTGTCTTTTTTGGTATTCAGTACGCGTTTAAGTTCAGGTGTCAGTTTGATTGATTTGGCAGAACGGTTAAATACCCCGCCGCCTTTAGAAATCAAGTCCGGATTATAATCCGACCAGGAGGAACGCGGTAAACCGAAAAGGCGTTTTCTTTCTTCGTAGCTTGCTTCAGGATCCGGATCCGGATCGAGGAAAATGTGCATATGGTTAAATGCACCGATCAATTTAATGTGTCGTGAAAGCAGCATGCCGTTGCCAAATACATCTCCGCTCATGTCGCCGATGCCCACCACAGTAAAATTATCTTTCTCTGGATCAATCTCAAGTTCGCGGAAATGCCGTTTAACAGAAACCCACACCCCACGAGAGGTAATCCCCATTTTTTTATGGTCATACCCTGCCGAGCCACCAGATGCAAAAGCATCATCCAGCCAAAACCCGTAACTTTGCGCGATGCCATTAGCGATATCAGAAAAAGTAGCGGTTCCTTTATCCGCAGCCACGACAAGATACGGATCATCCTCATCATAACGCACAACGTTTGCAGGTGGTATAATGACACCCTCCTTGATATTGTCCGTGATATCCAGAAGGCCTTTGATAAACGTTGAATAACAATAAATGACTTCTTTCATGTATTCATCACGGCTCATGGTGGATGTCTGAGCGGTTTTTACAAAAAATCCGCCCTTCGCACCTTCGGGTACAATAACCGTGTTTTTCACTTGTTGTGCCTTCATCAGACCGAGCACTTCTGTGCGGAAATCTTCACGCCGGTCTGACCACCTGAGACCGCCGCGAGCTACCTTGCCTGCGCGCAAATGTACGCCTTCCACCCTCGGCGAATAAACGAAAATTTCATACTTGGGCTTGGGCAGCGGTAAATCGGAAATAGCAGATGGATCGAATTTGAAAGAAATATAGGGTTTTTCCGTACCTTCGTTATTTTTTTGAAAATAATTCGTACGTATGGTTGCTTGTATCACTTCGAGCAAACGCCGTAGAATACGGTCCTCGTCCAGACTGGATACGGCATCCAGAGACTGCTCGATAGCTGTTATCAGCTCGCTTGGATCAGGGTGTTTGTGTCTCTGAATAACGGGATCGAAACGAAGGATAAAAAGCTGCACGAGCAGTTTGGTTATTTCTACATTATTAATTAATGCCTGTTCGATGTAACTCTGGCTGAAGGTAAAACCAGTCTGACGCAAATATTTTGTATAAGCGCGTAACATGGCTGTTTCCTGCCATGTCAGGTTGGCGTCCAGTACCAGCCGGTTGAAGCCATCGTTTTCCGCTTCCTGAAACCAGATGCGGGTAAATGCTTCCTGAAAAACATCTTTGACACTCTTGATGTCAATGGCTTTATTTGTGGAGTAAGATACGTCAAAGTCATTTACCCAGATACGTTTTCCATCCTTGAACTTCACCTCATGCGGCCGCTCGCCGATAATACGTAAGCCCATGTTCTCAAGTATGGGCAACACGTCAGACAATACGACGGTTTCTTCCACATGAAAAAGTTTTAGGCTTAATGTATGGCCGCCGTTGGTTTTGCTAAACAGCATGCCCAGGGCATTTTCTTTCGACAAACCTTCAATTTTTTCAATATCGCCTAACGCTTCAGCAGCTGAATAATATTCCGTGTAACTGGCAGGAAAAGCCCTATGGTATTTAATGTAATATTTTAACCCTTCCGACTCGCCATATTTTTCAATTAACTGTTCTTTTAATTCATCTGACCAGGAACGGGAAACAGTAATCAGTTTCTTTTCAATCTCTGCGATATCATAGTCAACTGGCGCCCGGGGATTAACACGGACAAGGAAGTGAATACGAGCAAGCACAGAGTCAGAAAAATAAGTCGTATACGTACATTCGATGCCTTTAAATGCTTCCATTAATATGTCTTGCATGGAATAGACGAGCTCGGTATTAAATATCTCACGCGGCACAAAAACCAGGCAGGAAAAATAGCGATAAAACGCATCACGGCGGACAAGCAACCGAATACGTTTTCGCTCTTTAAGTTGCAGGATACCAAGCGTCAGTGCCAACAATTCTTCGTGCGAAGCCTGGAACAAGTCATCGCGCGGCAGCGTCTCAATAATGTGCACCGCCTCTTTGCCATCATGGCTGTCTGGTGGAAAACCCAGGTCTTCAAGTACCTTATCCACTTTATGACGTAAAAATGGAATTTGGCGTGGGCTGCTATGATAGGCGGTTGAAGTGTAAAGGCCAATAAATCGGCGTTCGCCTATTAGCTCTCCTTTTTCATTAAAACGTTTTACACCAATATAATCGGTATAGGCACGGCGATGGACAGTGGATGTGGTGTTTGTTTTGGCAATAATCAAAATATTTTTTGAAAGCGCCATTTTTCTTGCCTGCGGCGGAAGTTCAGCATAACTCTTGGATGTTGTGCTAAACGTTTCATCCCGGAGGACACCGAGCCCTGAGCCGGGAATAATTTGCAGCGCGCGGTTCGTACCATTGCCGATCAGTTTATAATCGCGGGCACCCAAAAAAGTGAAGTTGTTATTTACCAGCCAGCGCAAAAAGTCCCGCGATTCAGCCAGTTCGGCAAGATCAAGACTGGGTGGATTGCTTTCAAGATCTTTGAGACAATCTTCCACGCGTGACACCATTTTGCGCCAGTCAGCGACCGCTACACGCACATCAGCTAATACGCGTTCAATATCGGCTTGCAACGCTGACATTTCTCTTTCGTCAGCAATACGGTCAATTTCAATATAGATGGGCGCTTCCGAGGTGGCATCTTTCTCAATGATACCAGGCGGTAAAAAGCCGGTAATACGATGGCGGTTATCGCGCATTACTTTAAGGCCGCCAAAGTGGATAATGAAATGGATCTGGTAATCATAGCGATTAATAGCCATGCGCGTAGAGTCAACAAGAAAAGGAATATCATCGTGTGAGATTTGAATGATGGTATGAGTTGACTTCCAGCCATCTTTTGCTTTTTCAGGATTAAAAATTCGGACTTTCGCTTCGCCCGGCGAGCGTTGATAGATAAATTTCCAGTGCGATAGCAGTATACCGTATAAGTCAGAAATCGTACGTTCTTTTAAATCATCCAGTGCGATCGATGAAAAATAGCGCTCTGCAAATGCTTCAAGCAAGTCTGCTTCTTTCGCAGGAGCATGATTTTTGACATATGTTTTAATCTGGTTAATTATATTTTGGCTTTCTCTATTATTGACACCAGCCATACTGACTCCTGCTTTGTAATAAATGTTCTAGAATCACTATTCGCGAGCTCATCCTGGCATGATAGCCAGGGTAATGCTTACCGCCGACGCTACGTCCCCTGACCCCGTCACCGATATTCAGAGAACCCCTTGGATGACCTACTTGGCACCCCTACCCGTATTTTTCTACCGCCCCCATAGGATTATGCAAATTTTAGCCTTTATGGGTATAAAATCTCAACGAAGATAAGCAGGAAGCGCCTGCCCTGCCGTCACATATTCGCCTCGCTGCAGTTTTATTTCAGCTAATTCTAGCATGGCTCTCGCTGAGGGAAGCTGTGATTCCACAACAGCGGGCTCAAATTTCAGTGCTGTTGACATTATTTTCCCATATTTTTCCCAGCCATCGCCCACCCCATACCACTGCTCAGTGTGTAACTGAGTGGGCAGATCCACTTCATCAGGTGCACAAAGCTGTTCCTGATGGATCAGTTGAACACGGCCCTCTTGGCCTGCTTCATAGGCGGCCCAATAGACTTGCCCCATTCGGGCATCCAGCGCGACCAGTAATTTTCTAAAACCCTGCTCCATAAATACGGTTTGGGCAAGCGCTGCCAGGGAAGAAATAGAAACGAGAGGGACAGCCGACGCAAAACCCAGCCCCTGTGCCGTACAGCTTGCGATACGAATACCGGTAAAACTGCCCGGCCCGCATCCGTAGGCAATGGCATCAAGCTGATGAAGCGTAAGGGAAAAAGAATCGAGTGCAGCCTGAATCATTGGCAAAATCAGCCGGGCCTGTTGCATAGGAGCAATTTCATGCAACACAGTTATTTCCCCGCCTTTGCGCAAGGCAATAGAACAGGCAGATGAGGAAGTATCAAAGGCAAGTATGTTCACTGATACATCATTCCAGCCAGAAGCCACTCAAGTGAAGCTAAAAAGTTGCTTAACAAAAATGTCCAAAACATAAGCCTACTCTTTTGGCCATTCTTTTTCTAAATATTGGATTTTATCTTCAACTTCAGCCCATTGATCTGCATCCGCCGGTGCCTCCTTTAGCCTGTTGATATTGGGCCATTTTTCTGACAGCTCGGCGTTCAACTCTAAAAATGACTGATATTTTTCTGGCAAGTCGTCTTCGGAATAAATAGCATTGACCGGACATTCCGGTTCGCAAAGCGCGCAATCGATACATTCATTAGGATTGATAACAAGAAAATTGGGGCCTTCGTAAAAACAATCAACCGGACAAACTTCTACACAGTCTGTATATTTACAGCGTATGCATTTCTCTGTTACAACAAATGTCATATTCAGATATTTCCCGAAACTGGGTAAAAAAGCGATATGCTCCTTCAGTGTACATAAATCGCGGTCAGGTGACCATGCGATTTGGCTTCCAGTTTCTCGTTTCTGGTCTCTAGTATGCCCGGGGCCGGAATCGAACCGGCACGGGATCAGATCCCGAGGGATTTTAAGTCCCTTGCGTCTACCAGTTCCGCCACCCGGGCATGCTAAAAACCAGATACCAAAGACCAGAAATTTTTTAACAGTCGAAATCGCTTATTCTGTTTTATTAACAGGCTGGGGTCGGAATCGAACCGGCGTCCACGGCTTTGCAGGCCGCTGCATAACCACTCTGCCACCCAGCCAAAACAAAAAACCTCAGATAATTTCTGAGGCTTTATTTTTAAACTTGGAGCGGGAAACGAGACTCGAACTCGCGACCCCAACCTTGGCAAGGTTGTGCTCTACCAACTGAGCTATTCCCGCTTAACTATTTAAGAAAACTTATTTTTTCGCTTTCAGAATAAGTTCTCATTTGCGGTGTAATTCTATCTACGCACTCACTTATGTCAAGTAATTTATACGAAAAAATCTTAATTAGTTAATCGGTTAAAAGTAAACCATCACCTTCTGCTCTGGACAACGGAAGCGGCTGATCACATCTTTTGCACTGACTTGTTTGAAGGCATCAAGGCATGAGAGATTACTTCTAAATTCCTGTAAAAACAGGTTGAAATCACTGACCGTTGATTAAGGGTGAATAAGGATCATTCAGCAGTGAGTTGACTCCATGCCGCTTTGAGATAAATCAGCATGGACCAGATAGTAAGAACCGCTGCGACATAGAGCAATACATAACCCGTAAATACCAAAACAGCATTCGTCGTATTATCACAAAGCAGCAAAATGACCAAAGCCAGCATTTGTACGGCGGTTTTAATCTTGCCTAGACCCGATACAGCAACCCGCGCCCGCTGGCCTATTTCAGCCATCCATTCGCGAAGTGCAGAAACAATAATTTCACGCGCCACAATCACGGCTGCTGGAATCGTAATTACCGCTGCCGGAATCGTGATAACAGCCGAAGGAACGCTGACAAATTGAAAGGTTTGCTCGGCAACGATGAGTACTAAGGCAATCGAAACCATCAATTTATCGGCAACAGGATCCAGGAAAGCACCAAGCCGGGTTGACTGTTTCAGATAGCGCGCCAAATAGCCGTCCAACCAGTCGGTAATAGATGCGGCGGCAAAGATAATGGCTGCTGCTAAATGTCCCCACCATACAGGCAGGTAGAAAAAAATGACGAGGAGAGGAATCACCAAAATGCGAAGGAGTGTCAGCAGATTCGGCCAGTTAAACATTTGATCATATGGTCGCGTCATGTAGTGTTGCAAATATTCGCTCAGCTAATGGTTTGCTAATACCCGGGACTTTTATTAATTCATCAAGACTAGCATGAGCAAGCCCCTGAATACCACCAAAATAACGCAATAATTCTCGCCGGCGTTTAGCGCCTATACCAGGGATTGATTCAAGCGATGATTGGCGTCTCGCTTTATCGCGGCGTTGCCGGTGGCCAGTAATGGCAAAGCGGTGAGCCTCGTCCCGGATTTGCTGAATAAAGTGCAGCGCCAGTGAATCGGCAGGCAAATGGATAGGCGCCTTGTTGATGAAATGCAAGGTTTCATAGCCAGGCTTACGATCAGGGCCTTTTGACACACCCACCAGTAATGTATTCGTGATATGGAGGCCTGTTAATACCTCAGCGGCGGCGTTTAGCTGCGCTGTTCCCCCGTCTATCAAGACAACATCGGGCAATTTCGCCGCATCTTTTTGCAGTCGTTTGAAGCGTCGCAACAGCACCTGCCGCATGGCGGCAATATCATCGCCCGGCGTAATATCCTGGATATTGAAGCGCCGATAATCACTCTTTAAGGGACCATGCTGATCAAACACAACACAGGATGCAACCGTTGCTTCCCCCATACTGTGACTGATATCAAAACATTCAATGCGGTGCGGCAACGCATTCAATTCAAGCAGCGTTTGTAAGGCCGCTGCCCGCTCACGCATATTGGTTTTGGCAAAAAGATGTGCCGCAAGCGACTGTTTCGCGCTGTTTGTTGCCATCGCCAACCACTTCTTTTTTTCGCCACGAGTGGGAAAAAGAATCTCAACTTTATGCCCAGCTTGATCCGCCAATACTTTTTCAATCCAATGCTGTTCAGAAAAAGCAGTCTCAAGGATAATTTGTTTGGGTATATTTTCAATGTGCGAAGGATGGCCCAGATAATGCTGGGTCAGAAAAGCGGTAATAATTTCCTGCGAGGTTGAGTAGACGGGAACGGTAGGAAAATAAGCTCGGCTTCCCAATATTTGCCCGCCGCGAAGAGACAGGAGCTGGATGCAGATAATCCCCGCCTGCATCGCAAGCCCGATGATATCTGCATTTCCCTCATCCACGTGCACGTATTGGCGCTCTTGAATTTGCCTCAACCGCGTAATCTGGTCTCTATAATGTGCAGCCGCTTCAAAATTCAAACCCTGTGCTGCTTTTTCCATTCGGTGTTGTAATTCCTCCACTACTATATGACTTTTGCCTTCCAGAAATAGAATAGCCATACGCACATTTTCTGCATATTCTTCTTTGGAAATCAGCCCCACACATGGGCCGGCGCATCGGCCAATTTGGTAAAGCAAACAGGGACGATCACGGCCTTCACAAAAACTGTCTTTCTGGGTACGCAGCTGAAATAATTTTTGCAGCAGGCTGATTGTTTCGCGTACTGCATGCGCACTGGGGTAAGGCCCAAAGTAAAAACCTTTCTTCTTGCGCGGCCCCCGATACAAGTCAATACGCGGAAAATCCTGCTGGGTAATCAAAATATAGGGATAGCTTTTATCATCGCGCAATAACACATTATATCGAGGACGGTGCTGCTTGATTAAATTACACTCCAGCAAAACGGCTTCCGTTTCACTGCTTGTCACGGTGATATCAATATCTTTGATTTGTTTAACTAATAACAATGTTTTAGGGTCTTTGGCTCGGCTGCTGAAGTAGCTACCTACCCTTTTTTTTAAGTCTTTTGCCTTTCCAACATATAAAATCTCGCCGTTTTCACCCAGCATCTGATAGACCCCGGGGTGATGGGTAAGATTGGCCAGAAAGGTTTTTATATCGCGCATGTGCTTTTAAGATGTTAGTAAATAATATTAATTATAATGCTAGTTGATTTGTTCTGCTTGGTTTTGTGTTTTTGAGATAAGGATTTGATGATTATACCTTTAATGCTTCACCAATTATTTATGCCAGCGAAAACTGTCGTGATACAACATGAAAAATAGACAAGCTATGGGCGCTATTCTGTCTCGGTTTTTGTACCTTCAATCATGCCGAGCCGCATGGCCATGAGGGTTAACTCTACGTCGCTATCGATGTTGAGCTTCTCAAATATGCGATAACGGTAACTATTAACCGTCTTTGGGCTTAAGCAAAGCTTTTTGGAGATATCTTGTACTTTTTGTCCCTGTGTAATCATCAGCATAATCTGAAGTTCGCGTTCTGATAATAAATCCAGCGGTGACTCATCTCCTTTGGTGAAACGCTTGATGGCGATTTGCTGGGCTATTTCAGGGCTAATATAGCGTTGGCCTGAATGTATCGTGCGAATGGCCCGGATCATTTCTTCAGGATCACATCCTTTGGTAATATAACCCGATGCCCCTGCCTGAAGCAGCCGGGATGGATAAGGTTCGTCTTCGTAAATCGTCAGAGCGAGGATCTTGATATCGGGGTTATGGCGTATCATTTTGCGTGTCGCTTCCATGCCGCCTATACCGGGCATGTGTACATCCATCACCACAACATCGGGAACCAGTTCTTTTGCCAGCAATACTGCTTCTTCGCCCGTGCCTGCCTCACCAACCACTTTAATGCCTTGTACGTCTTGCAATAAACGCTTGATCCCCATTCGTACAAGCTCATGATCATCGACTAACAGAACTTTTATCAAGGCTGTCCCCTAAGTGTGTCAGTAGAAATTGAATTGGCGGAGAGAGAGGGATTCGAACCCCCGGAGCCCGTAAGGACTCAACGGTTTTCAAGACCGCCGCTTTCGACCGCTCAGCCATCTCTCCAAGACAATATATAACAAACTACCTATTGGTCAAATCGCAAGCAGAGAATCTTAACGTTATTTTAGTAACACGTCCATATATCTTTGTTATTGAAAGGATATATTGTGGAGAGCCTTTAACGATGACACAGTTAAAATTAACACTCTCATATTGTGTCCCTGTCTTTCAGACTTCAAATATCAGCTCATCGGCTTGCTCGGGGCTTCACAATAATGCGCCGGGGACAATGATGCAAACGGAGATGTTAATTGTCAAGCCAAAGACACTTACCTTTTTGTTTCATATTTTGTAAATACGCTTCATGCCTTGTTAATTCATCCGCTGTTGCCGCCAAAACGACAAGGTTATGCTTTTCAATGGATTTCACCGTCGCATCCGTCTGTTTGGCGACCATCATGGATTGGTTTGGATTTAGAGCATCAAAGAAGCTGCCCTGCCCGCCTGTCATGGCTAAATAGACTTGTGCCAGCAAATGCGCATCAAGCAAGGCGCCATGCAAGTTCCGCTTGGAATTGTCGATGCTATACCGTTTGCACAGGGCATCCAGGCTGTTGCGCTGCCCAACATGAAGCTGTCTTGCAAGCTGCAGCGTATCAATTACACGGCAGTAATCGGACAGCTTCTTCCAGCCCTGGCGTGTCAGCGTCAACTCATGGTTGAGGAATGACAGATCAAAAGGCGCATTATGGATAATCAGTTCTGCGCCTGAAATAAAATCCATCAGTTCATTCGCGATCTGCTGAAATAACGGTTTATCGATCAAAAATTCATTGGTTATTCCGTGAACTGCCAGCGCCCCCGCTTCCACTTCGCGCTCTGGATTAATATAACGATGAAAATGATTGCCCGTGAGTTTACGATCAATCATTTCAACACAGCCAATTTCAATAACACGGTGGCCTTCTTCTACCTTAATACCTGTTGTTTCAGTATCCAATACGATTTGTCGCATTTTATTTACCCTTTCCTGTCAGATCATCGATTGCCTGATTCGCGATACTGTCTGCCAATTCGTTTTCAGGATGCCCGCTATGGCCTTTTACCCAATGCCAGCTAATTTGATGACGACTGACTTCGTGATCAAGGGCCTGCCATAGATCTGCGTTTTTCACTGGTTTTTTATCCGCTTTTTTCCATTTGTTTTTTTTCCACCCAGCAAGCCATTCGGATATGCCTTTTTGTACGTATTGAGAATCAGTGTATAAATCGATAACACAAGCCTCTTTCAGTGCAGCAAGCGCAGCAATAGCAGCCATCAGTTCCATCCGATTATTGGTGGTATTGGTTTCAGCGCCGGACAGAATTTTCTCATGGCGTCCGTAGCGTAAAATAGCGCCCCAACCGCCTGGCCCCGGGTTACCTCGGCAAGCGCCGTCCGTAAAAATTGAAACATGTTTTTTCATTTTGATTGTCGCGCAATATGACCAGAAATAGAGGTTGAGATACGGATGCTGCTAGGCTGCTGTTTCCATTTTAACCGTATTGGTGTTAATGGTATCACCTTGGCCCTCGCAAGCAATATATAAATACCTCCCAGGACAGGAAAACAGATGCTACCAATTTGTTCGAGAAAATGTAGTTTATTATAGAGTGTCTGATGCATGGTAGGCGGCCTGAACAGGGCGGCAACCTGCTTTTCCATTGCAAATTCGGCTAATTTCAGCCAGCCTTTTACTTTGCTGGCTTGAATAAAATTGCCTGACCAAGGCCCGGTAGGATGCTTAGTAAATCGTTTACGCAATCCCCATGCACTATAAGGGTTAAAACCGCAAATCACGATAAGGCCTTCGGGCTTGATGATCCTGCAGGTTTCAGATAATAACTGGCGGGGATTATCCACAAACTCCAGCGTATGAGGCAGCATAACGAGATCTATGCTTCCGGTTAATATGGGCAATTCATGCAGATCACCCTCTACATAGCTGTCATTTTTTTCTCTACTTATTAAAGGACTGATCAGTGTTTGACATGGAATTTTGGTTGAACTTAACAAGGCATGCTGATGCGGCACACCAATCAATAAAGCATGGCGCCCGAAATGCTGGGCAAGCATGCGGGACAATAATGCCTGCTCCGCATTTAACAGATCCGCTCCCAGAAATTGTTGGGTGAGCCATTGATTCCAGTGTTGAAGGGTGCGATAGCCGTGTGCCAAAGCTTTTCCATCTCCCGACTAATTTTGGTACTATAGCATACCTGACATTGACGTACAGTAATGACAGCATTATGTTAACAATAACAAGTATTACAATAAACGGTCGACTCATCTGGTCACGAACAAAAAACTTGTTCACAGGTTTCGTTTGTTGCCATCTTTGTCTCTGCATGCTTTTGGGCGAGGGTCCCCGCTTCTAAAATTATCTTTTTAATTTCACTTTTAATGCTGTTTTGAGGACGAATGTGTGTCTAAAAATAAATTACAATGCAGTGAAATGCCACCCTGGATCAGATTGCTGATTCATTTCGCACTGGTGAGTATAAGCTGCCTTTTAATTGAAGGCGCCTCGTTCGCTTCTCCCAGTGCAGAAGGCATTCAGATCTATCAAAAAAATGTGCATTTATCCCCAGAACATAAACAGAAATTGGCTGATGATATCATTCGCTACCGCAATGCCGACAATCTTTGGGACGTGCTGCGTGAAGAATTTACCCTTCCCCATTATGAGGACAATCCTGCGGTTCAAGCAAAAATAGAATGGTTTATGAATAACCAGGATTTCCTGCTACGTTCAGCTTCTCGAGCGGCACCTTATCTCTACTATATTTTACAGCAGGTGAGAAAGCGTCATCTGCCGGCTGAACTCGTTTTACTGCCTATTATTGAAAGCGGTTATAATCCCTTTAATCGTTCACCGGTGGGCGCTGTGGGTATTTGGCAACTGATGCCCGATACGGCAAGCGGCTACGGTATCAAACAGGATGGTTGGTATGACGGTAGGCGTGATGTCATTGCATCCACCCGTGGCGCCTTGAACTATCTAGCTTATCTGCAGAGTTTCTTTGACGGTACCTGGTTATATGCCATTGCAGCTTATAATACCGGCGAAGGAAATGTGCTTGCCGCTATCAAGCGCAATATTCGCGAAGGGCGCGATACCGATTTTTGGTCTTTACCACTCTCTCAACAGACTAAAGATTACGTTCCCAGCTTGCTTGCTCTGGCAACTATCATTAGTAACCCTGAACAATATCCTATCTACCTGCCACCTGTACGGAATGCGCCTTATCTTGCCCAAGTAGATCTTGGGACAGCTATCGATTTAAAATATGCAGCGTCGCTCGCAGGCATTAGCTATAAAAAAATCATTCAACTTAATCCCGCTTTCAACCGAACTTCTACGTCTACTTCTTCCAAGGGACCCAGAAAGCTTGTACTGCCTATTGAAAATGTTGAGCAATTTACGGAAAACCTGGGAAGGTCGCCGCTGAATCGACCCATTAACTGGATACATTACAAAATCCGTACGGGTGATACGCTAGCATCCATTGCGAAAAAATTTGATACTTCGCCCAGCGCCATACGCAAATTAAATAGGCTCAGCAAAAACAGTTTAAAACATGGAACCAACCTACTCATTCCCAATAATGGAAAATTCATACCGCCGGAAGAAGACTTTCTTGATGAAATATCCTCATCCAAATCACTCGAAAAGGAAAAAGGCTCCCGCTCAGGAACGTTGGCACTCGCGGCTGACGAACGCAAAACTTCGCTCGACAGGAATTTATCTTTACCTGCCAATTATACCCTGCAACCCGGAGATACCATTTATATGATACGTCCAAAAGATACATTGGAAAATATTGCAAAACGCTTTCATGTAAGTAGTAAAAACTTGCGTGTGGCCAATCAGCTTAAGAGCGACAATGTTAAAGCAGGCAAGCAATTGATCATTCCTACACATTTAGCCAATGTAATATCGAGCGACGCAGCTACAAATGAACAGATGCAAAAACTGTTGCCGGGCGATACGCTTTATATGGTAAGACATGGTGACACGATAGATAAAATTGCACGTAAATTTCACACTTCTTCGTCTGCCATCCGGCTTGCGAATCTGATCGATGACCGGTCTTTGGTTGTCGGTGAAAAAATAGTGGTGCCGACGCATTTACGTGGTTAGAATGTTTTTTAGTTTTAGTTAGTTTATTTATCAAGGAGAAGTAAAGTATGTTAGTTAAGAAAACAATATTGAAAGGTTTATTAGCTATTGGAATCGGTATCCCTGCGTTTGCTCAGGCTGCAGATTTAGTTATCACCAACAATACTAATCAGGATTCTACCGTCATTGCCAATAAAGGTGCTTGCTCTTATCCAGCACTCGGCGAAGTTGGTATCACTCGCGCTCATAAATCTAATACGGTACCCGAATCCAAACTTAAATTAGCTTGTATGGCCAACAAATCCGATTGTAAAGCTGACGTTTATATGACCAGCAATTGCAGCGGACCTATTATTGCTACTGCCTCATTTGAAGTGGTAACCAAGGATGGCAAACCTGGTCAGGGTTTAAAAAGCATCCAGATAAAAGACTCTGCTTATGCGGTTACTGGTGGTGGATTTAATATCACCATATCCGGCGGCCATTAACTCTGATGAGTATCAATTTCCTGGGAGGCACAAAGCTTCCCAGGAAACCATATCGACTCTTGCAATTTTTCTTTTCCTTCTTTTCGAAAGAGCAATAAAAATCTTTCTTGCTGTCATTTCCTTTCTTCTTTATTCTCATCCATGAAACTTTATATTTTATGGTTTGCTTTTTCTTTAAATGGAAATTCATATACGGAGTCTTATCTTATGAAAATCAAGAAACCCCTCTTTCTTCTAGCAGCTGCAGCGGGCATTCTGCCTGCAATAGCTCATGCTGATATCTCGGTTGCAAATAACACAAATTCTTATGCTACCGCGCATGTTGGCTTTATCTGTTCATCCATAGTTAATGACGGCGTCATCAAGCCGCACTCGAGCTTAAATATATCGCAGAGTATCATTGACCTCTATTGTGTAGGAAGCTGTAAGACAGATATCTACATGTCGAAGAACTGTTCAGGCAAATCCGTTGCAACTGTATCAGTGGATCAGCATAAAGGTGTGACAGGTATCTCTAATCATAATGTGAACGGTTACTATGTTGCGGGCGGCGGGTATTCTGCTTCCGTAAATGGCGGCTCAAGAAAGGCTGGCCTTTTTGACTGGCTTTTTTAACAGATCTGATGAGATTCCCTCCCCCTCTTATGAGGGTGAGGGAATCTATTCGATATGATTTCTCGAAAGCAGCCTTCTTAAGCAATATCCCAAGTTACTTGCCCGCCAAATACATCTGCACCGCCGGTGACACTGCCGTTTGTCTGACCTTCTTGATCGCCAGTAACCTGTGTTGGCGGAATAACATGAGCCTTGTTCATGAAGAAGTGGCTCCAGTTTAAGTCGATACCAATCGCTTTTGTAGCCTGATAGTGTCCGCCTAGTGCGATGACAATACGGTTATTGTCAGGCAACTGAACCGTACGGTAGGCGTTTCGCACAGGCGTCTGGTCGTAACCCACACCTCCTTTTAAGGTCATCTGATCAGTCACAAAATAATCCGCACCCATACTAAAGTTCCAGCTATTCCTAAAACTTTGGGGCGCCACCACAGTGATATCACCACTGAGTTCTGACTGATCAATGCCTGCCAGGTTTTTCATGATGATATTTTTAACGGTGGTCCATTGGGTGAAGATAGCGCTCGCCATGAGTGCTACTTTAGGATTGAGGCGATGATAAAAGCTGAGTGCAGTATAAGGCGGCAAAGTAATATTTGAAGTTGCGCGCGAAACAAAATCCTCGCCGTTATTAAGCTCGTTAGCAAGCGGCCCACTGAATGTGCTTTTTTTACTTAGATGGTGCACTACCTGGGAATGGTAGCTTAATCCTACCCGAGTGTCTGGTGTAAATTGGTACAAACCGCCTAGATGATAGCCCCATGCTGTATCGCTCGCTCTGTTAATACTTTTGGTATCGGTAGGATCGCCTATTGTAGGGTCGCTCAGTACAGCAACCTGGTCAAATTCAAGATCCATTTTTTGGAAGTCTGGACCAAGCCCTACAGAGGCCTTATCGGTCACCTGGAAGCCGAGAGAGGGACTGACATCCACCACTTTAATTGTTGCCAGTGTTGATATATACCGCAGATAAGTATCACTTCCATAATTGACTTCCGCTCCGAAAGGCACGTCTACACTGAAGCCAAAGCCCATCCTGTCGGTAAGCGGCGCGACATAATGTAAACTTGGCACAAACGCAAAGGTACCACCCTGAGCCGTTACGTAATAAGGCATAAAGTTATTTATAGTGTTGATTGCAACAGTGCCTTTATATTGAATATCTGGTAAAACAGCTGCGCCGCCAATTACAATCTGTTGATTTTTTATCAACGTGATTCCAGCGGGATTATAGAACGCGGTACTTGCATCCGCAGCAGCTGCAGCATAACCAGCATGGTAGTTGCCGATACTGGCACCATCCTGCTCCCAAATTTGAAACGCAGATGCCATGACCTGTTCTGACGCACTCAGCAATCCCGATGCACACAGGATTGAAATCAGGCGGCGTCTCATCAGTTGATTCATTGTGCACTCTCCATTGACATTATTATGTATGATCCCTAAACACAGGCATGGCAGCCGATGCGATATATCTTTCCGTGCCCTAAGGTTTTACCAGCAAAGTTAGCTATTGTTAACTTGAATTAAAAAGTCTATAAGGATACCGTATTTGCGTAACAAAACAACCAGTTTATAACCCGAGGATTAAGTGTATGGCTGAGACACCTTCTACCATGATTCCTTTAGGAACCACAGCGCCTGATTTTTATTTAATGGATGTGCGGTCGGGCAAATATTTTTCACTTCACGAATTAAAGTCTGATATTGCGACAGTCATAATGTTCATTTGCAACCATTGTCCTTATGTTAAGCACATACAATCCCAGCTAGCTGAGCTTGCGAGAACCTACCAAGACAAAGGAATCAAATTCATCGCCATCAGCTCGAATGACGTTGAATACTATCCGGAAGACGGCCCCGACAAAATGCGCGCACAAGCACAAGACTTTCATTTCACTTTTCCCTATTTGTATGATGAAACCCAGGAAACAGCAAAAGCTTATTACGCTGCCTGCACGCCCGATTTTTACGTTTTTGATAAAGATCTCGCCTGCGTTTACCGTGGTCGATTCGATGATGCGACTCCCGGCAGCGGACGAATACCCACGGGTGCTGATTTGCGCCATGCCCTGGACAATATTCTGGCAGGCAAACCAGTGAGCACAGACCAGAAGCCGAGCGTAGGATGCAATATCAAATGGAAGAAACGATAGAACAGTGAGCATTGCATCCTGTTAAAACAAATTTTTTTTCACAGCTTCGCGATTGTGTTTTGTAATTTTATTCTGTTACCAGCTCTACCGCGACTTGTTCGCACCCTGTCCAATAATAAAACCATTATCCTTCTCCCCTTGTGGGAGAAGGATAATGCATGTAACCATGACAATTTACATTTAATATTGCATACTGTCGGTTCAACCAGTTGCTCTGCATATGTAAGGATAACTACATGGTTCCGGTAATATTATTGCGGATAATACAAAATAGCGTAACAACCTCATTGGTGCCCACATGAACCGATATTCTTCGCTCATGAGCAGCAGCCTGGGCAACATTCTTGAATGGTATGATTTTGGCTTGTTCACTATTTTTTCTTCGCTGTTCAGCCGGCTCTTCTTTCCTACTGAAGATCCGCAGACAGCCATGATCACGACAGTCAGCATTTTTGCAGTAGGGTTTCTTTGCCGGCCGCTTGGCGCTATTCTCTTTGGTTATTTAGGTGATCGTGTTGGCCGGGCCACTACCCTGCGCTGGTCCATACTAATGATTTCGCTGCCCACGCTTTTTATCAGCTTTTTGCCTACTTATCAGCAAATCGGCCTTTTCGCTCCTCTTCTTTTGACATTGATCCGTATGTGGCAAGGCGTAAGCATAGGCGGTGAATATAGCGGCAATCTGATTTATCTGGCAGAAACCGCGCCAGAAAAATACCGTGCAACATTCACTGCCTTTGCCAGCATGGGAGCAAATGTTGGAATCCTGCTGGCCGCTTTTGTTGGTATTTTGACTAGCCAAGTTCTTTTAGAATCCACCTTGCAATCTTGGGGCTGGCGGGTTCCTTATTTAGTCAGCGGCTTGTTTTGTTTAATTATTTACGCATTCCGTTTGCGAATCAATGAGACTGCTGTATTTGACTATTTAAAACAAAAAAACTTGCTGACGAAAAACCCGGTCAAAACGGTTTTTAAACATAATCGCAAGCAGTTATTACGCACCCTGGGTCTGGTTTGCATGGGCAGTACCTTTTATTATTTTAGTTTTATTTATCTGCCTATTTTTCTTACTGGACATTTGCAGTTTTCCATTCAGCATATTTCCTTGTTAATGTCGGCACTGATTGGTTTAATGATTTTTCTCATTCCGCTAGCTGGATTTATCTGTGACCGCCTGGGAAGAAGAAAGATGTTACTCTTTAACGCGACACTGATTACGCTTTCTGTTGTACCTGGTTTTTATTTTTTACAGCTCGACAATTTTATGATTCTACTTTCTGTGCTCTTTGTATTCACCATCTCCAGCTCCCTGGAACAAGGCACGACAGCAGTTGCGATCGTAGAAAATTTTCCACCGCCTGCGCGTTATACTGGCCTTTCCTTGGGTTATAACATTGGCAATGGTTTTCTCGGTGGCACAGTACCAATGATTTGTGAATGGCTGACAGCAAAAACACATATTTTGCTCGCGCCAGCATTCTATATCGCCTTGTGCGCAGCAATTACCGGCCTGGTTGTTTTCTTTTTTGTGCCTGAAACCCTGGGCGAAAACTTAAACGGCATTGAATAACATGCGCGCGTTAACCGATACCACCTACTCAAAGCTAGCCTCAAAGAGACAATGCAGCAAGCTTGTCATCAATCGAAGTAATATCAGAATCAAATTGAGCTCTGTATTCTTCCGCAGTCGGACGTTTAACGGGATTTTGTTGCCAACCCCATGTAATCAGCAACGCCATTTTTTTAGGGCAGTTCGATGGGATAACTTCTCTCGTACCTTTGAGAATTTCTTGCATAAACCAACTCAAATCATGGCCAAATTGAGCAGGTTTATATGGTTCAGCATCCCATGCCGTAACTTCCCACATTGTCATACTAAGAGCATATATATCAGTTTTTTCTGAATGAGGCTCATCTTGAAATAATTCTGGCGCCATCCAGGGAGGAGTACCGACGCATCGTGCTTTTCCATTATTCCTTTTGGCTAACCCAAAGTCACCTAGCTTAACTTGGTTTTTATCATCTAATAAAATATTTGCACTCTTGATGTCGCAATGCAAAATCATATTTTTATGCAAAAAAGTAATTGCATAAGTGATTTTTTTAAGAATTTCATAACGAACAGACCAATCGAAAGGTTGTGAATGATTTAGGATTGCATCTTCTAAAGTACCTTTATTCATGTATTCCATAACGATGCAATATCCTGCGGAATTTAACGAGTATCCGCAAAATTGAACCACATAAGGTGCGTTTAGCTCTCTCAACTGCTGCATGATATTTTTTTCATTTTCACACTTCATGTATTCAATATCATCTTTGGGGGTTAACGTCTTGATAGCAACCTGTTGGCCATTCCATTGGCCTAAATAAACAGTAGCGAATGAACCGCTTCCTAATCTATTCGAAAAAATTAGCTCTTTGGTGCCAATTTTATAAGGACCGGGAAAATCCGCTTGTTTCTTTGCTTTTTCCAAACGTATTGAAAATAAAGTTGGGCTATGGTTAAGACGGCTTAAACTCACAAGGTCACCTGCACACAAATAAGTAAATTTCGCCATCTTAACGATTAAGTCTTAATAAAACCTTAAATAAAAATATTACCTGGCATATCCCTGATTCATGAATAAAATTCATATTAAATCAAAAGATAAAAAATAAATACGAAGCATTACATTCTTTGCAGGGGTTAAGTTACTTTAAGGTGAAGTACCCGGATTGATTTGGGCTAAAGCAGTAAAAGTGAATCATGAATATTTTATCTACCTGAAGAACAGTACCTCGGCAGGGATTATACCAGGGAGCATCTTTTCGCAGGGATAAATAAGCTTCCTTTGCGCTTACAGGCAAGCATTTACCCTGTAAGGTGCCAGCGCTTCCATCAGACAATGTAAATTGCCCGTCGAAATGCATATGGTCGCCCTGACGGCGGAGTTCAAGCTGTGCATTGAATAGTCTATGCTGTTGATCCTCCCATTGTCCTTCCCAGGAACCTGGGAGCTGCGTGCAAATATTCGCGAGACAGAATCCTGGGAAAAATATCATGATTAAAAATGCGGCAAATAAACTACGCATAAAATGATAAGAATCCATTTTACAACACCGAAAACCCCGCAACGAGTGCGGGGCTCGCAGAACTTGAGTGATACAAACTATGCTGTCATCGCTTCCCAAGATTCAAGCACATCCGTTTTTTCACCCTTGGCTTGACGCTGTTTGAGGTATTGCTGATAGAGTTCGCTAATGCCTTGTGATTTAGCATAATGGATGGGACCACCGCGAAAAGGCGCAAAACCAGTGCCAAATATCATACCGGCATCCAGCAAATCGCCATCTGCAACGACGCCTTCACGCAAACAGGCAAAAGATTCATTCAACATACGCAAGACCAGCCGATTGGAAATTTCATCTAATGGTCTATCATATGCGGCTTCTTCAGGCTTGATCTGTTTTCCGCGTTTATCATATTTATAAAAACCCTCGCCGGTTTTTCTGCCCAGCTTGCGTTTTTCCACCAGTTCAATCAATCCCTGGGGCACGGACGTATGGAAATATTTGCCTAAATATTTTGCCACAGAAAGACAAACATCCAGACCAACTGTGTCTGCCAGTGTAATGGGCCCCATTGGCATACCAAAGTTCGTCATAGCTTTATCAATGGCGGTTGCCGGCACACCTTCTTTTAAAAGCTCGACGCTTTCGAGCAAGTAGGGCATCAGGATGCGATTGACCAGAAATCCAGGACTACTCTTCACGGGCAGCGGCAGGCGATCAATTTTACGTACAAAACTAATTGCCTTGTCCACCACTTCCTGACTGGTACGATCACCCTTCACCACTTCAACAAGTAACATTTTGGCAACAGGGTTAAAGAAATGAATGCCAACCAGCCGCTCAGGTGATTGCAGGACCGTATTAATTTCATCAAGCGGGATACTGGATGTATTGGTTGCCAAGATCGCGCTGGGTTTTGCCTTGGATTCAATTTGCCTGAAGAGATTTTGTTTTATAGAGAGATCTTCAAGTACTGCTTCAATAATAATATCTGCTTTGGCAACACCGTTCCCATTCACGTCTGGGATAAGCCTATCCATGGCTGCCTGTATGAGATAACGTTCCTTTAATTTTTCTTTAAACAAGGCATAAGCACGTTTGATAGCAGGCGCAACCAGCCGAGGTTCAAGATCTTGCAGTGTCACGGTATAGCCGCGCAAAGCACACCATGCAGCAATATCGCCACCCATGGTACCTGCTCCGATGACATGGATATGTTTAGGTTCAAAAGTAACTTCTTTTGCCAACCCCTTCATTCTTTCCTGCAAAAAGAAAACACGTACAAGGTTTTGACAAGTATCGCTGAAGAACAACTTTGCACAGCTTTTAGCTTCACGTGCATAAGCTGCGTCACTGTCTTCTACGCCAATGTGCTCCCAGTTATCCAGCGCATGGAAAGGAGCAGGATAATGTAATGGATTTATTTTTTCTTTTACTTTTTTTCGTAAAAAACTGCCAATAATCTGCCGTGCTATTTTTTTATTGGATAATGCTTGTAAAGTCGTTGGCTTATGTGGGGCCGGTCGTTCAAGAACATAATATTTCGCTGCATGGACTAATTGCCGTTTAGGCACAGCCGCGTCTACAAAGCCTATTTTGGCTGCTGCCTTGCCGCTTACCGTTGCTCCCGTCAGGACCATATTCATGCCCTGTAACGCACCCACCAGGCGAGGCATGCGGACTGTTCCTCCCCAGCCGGGGTGAATACCCAATTTTACTTCAGGCAAGCCTAGACGTGTCTTTGAGCTTTCTTCTGCTACACGATAGGTACAAGCTAGTGCCAGCTCCATACCGCCGCCAAGACAGAATCCATCAATCATCGCAACTGAGGGCATTTTTAATGCCTCAAGTTTATTTAAAATATTTTGCCCTTGGGTCAAAGCAAAAAGCGCTTCGTCAAGGTCCTTAAAGCGTGTGAATTGGGCAATATCAGCACCCGCGATAAAACCTGTTTTCTTTCCTGAAGCAATAATGACACCCTTATGTGTTTTATCGGTTGCTAATGTATCAACAATAGCAGCGAGCTCTTCCATGACGCCACGATCAATGGTATTGACTGAAGCGTTCTCCTTGTCAAAATAAAGCCATAAGATTTGATCCGCGTCCGTTTCTAGCCGCCAGTTTTTGTAAGTTTGTGTCATGCTCATATTACACCTCGGAAACGTTTTCAATTAACACCGCACCGCCCTGACCACCGCCAATACAAATTGTGGCGATTCCTTTTTTGGCGTTTTTACGCCGTAAAACTTGCGCAAGATGCAATACAATACGCGCTCCGCTTGCTCCAACCGGATGGCCTACTGCAATTGCACCGCCATCAATATTTAACTTGGATCTGTCCAGTTTACCCAACGCCCTGTCCAAACCGAGATATCGACGGCAATAATCATCACTTTCCCACGCAGCGAGACAACCCAGAACCTGCGCAGCAAATGCTTCATTAATTTCCCAGAAATCGATGTCATCCATCGCGAGATTATAACGTTGCAAGAGATTATTGACGGCATACACGGGGCCAAGACCCATCTCCGCCGGTTCCACACCTGCCCATTCCACATTCACAATACGAGCTAACACAGGTAATTGATATTTCTTAATGGCTTCTTTGCTGGCTAACAACATGAGTGTTGCTCCATCTGACACTTGGGAACTGTTACCCGGTGTCACACTGCCAAATTTTTTATCGAAGAAGGGTTTTAATGCTCCAAGCTTTTCCATGGAGCTATCGCGTCTTACCCCATCGTCGGAAACATAAAAATCGCCACTATTAGCGAATGTGTTTATGACTTCATTTTGAAAAACATGTTCATCTTGAGCTGCTGCAGTAAGGTGATGGCTTTCAAAAGAGAATTGATCCATTTGCTCACGTGTGATGTTGAAACGGTAGGCAAGGTTTTCAGCTGTTTGGCCCATTGAAAGATTGACCAACGGATCGGTTAAACCTTTTAAAAGCGCCACAACAGGATTAAAAAGGTTGCCGGGCTTTAACTGTGTCCACTGTTTGAGCTTGGCATTCCATCCCTTTGCACTGGCAAGACCGGCAAACCAGTTTGTCATATTATCATTGTATAATAGTGGTGCACGGCTCATCGCTTCAGTACCACCTGCCAACACCAGATCATGCCGGCCGGTTGCGATATCTTTTGCTGCACTATCCAGTGACTGCATACCAGAGGCGCAATTACGCTGTACGGTCCACGCAGGAACTGACTTGCCGCATCCCAGTCGCAATGAGACAACACGTCCAATATTTGCTTCATCCGTATTGGGCATTACACAGCCAATAACAACCTCATCAATTTCCTCGGGAGAGAAAGGTTGTCTTCCTAATAATTCTTTTCCTGCGCTAACAGCAAGATCCGCGGCAGAAAATGGCCCGGGTTTCCCTTTTGCTTTTAAAAAAGGTGTGCGTGCACCATCAACAATATAAACATCCCGCATGAAAGAAGTGGTGTTGCCTGTCATGTTTTCTCTTCCTTATTGTTATGCGTTACCTGCTATTCCAAAAGCGCCTTGATAGCGCAGATCCCCTAGTCCGGAATAAACCTCACGCTATCACTTTACTTAAATCAAATGAAAACTCATTTACTTTAATGATTTCGTTTCGCAATGACTCAAACTCATTAAGCGTGTGTGCTTCATCTGCAGATAAGACTCCCGCCTGCTCTGCAGCCCTGACACGCTCGGCGAAATTATACCGATTCAATATTACGCCACTTTGCACAGCTTTTTGCAGCTTTTTCCAGAGGGGATCAATCGTCGATACCTTGGCTAAGGCTTTTTCCAGGCGATAACTCAATTCATCCTCCTGCTTGCTAACATAGCAATATTGCGTGAGCCGATCCCGAATTTCAGAAGGAGAGAGCATGGAGAGAACAATATTCTTATGCAGCTCATCCTTCGGGTTTTTATAGGCGGAACCAAAAGGAAAAATAATCCAGTTTAATAATTTGCCTACAAAAGGATGAGGAAAATTTTCAAACCAGTCGTCGCATGCTACTTGAATTTTTTGCAGGCATTGTTGCAATGACCAGCAGACATAATCCACATCCGTTTCAGGTTTATTATTGTCATGAAAATATTTCAATACCGTTGAAGCCAAATAAAGTTGGCTCAGGATATCACCCAGCCGCGCCGAAATACGTTCGCGCCGCTTGAGGCTGCCGCCAAGCAGCATCAGACTAGTATCAGACATGAGCGCAAGCGCTGCACTCATACGTGTTAGCTGACGCTGATAACGTTTGATCCGTTTTTGTTTGATCGTAGCGAAAATAAATTTGCCACCTGTTAATCCATACGCCAGATTCCGCAAAAGATTGCTGACAAAAAATCCAATATGAGACATTAAAACGCGGTCAAGCGCTTCTATTTTAGTGTCTTTGGCGGTAATTAACTCTACTTCCTTAAGCAAATAAGGATGACAGCGAATAGCGCCCTGGCCAAAAATAATAAGATTACGGGTCAGGATATTTGCACCTTCCACCGTGATACTAATGGGAATAGCAAAATGCAAATTAGCCAGAAAATTCCTGGGGCCCACTTGAATCATGTGGCCTGCATGTACATCCATGGCATGTGCAATAACCGTACGTGATATCTCGGTCATGTGATATTTAGCAATCGCAGACGCAATGGAGGGTTTGACTTTCAGATCCACAGCGCCTGCTGTCATCATGCGGGAAGCTTCAAGTATGTACGTGTAACCTGCGATATTGCCTAATGCTTCTTCGATGCCTTCAAACGAAGCAATAGGCGTGTTGAATTGTCGGCGCAGCCTTGCGTAAGCGCCTGTGTAACGATACGAAATTTTTCCGCAAGCAGTAGCAAGCGCTGGCAGTGAAATGGATCGACCGATGGAAAGGCACTCCATTAACATTCGCCATCCCTGTCCTGCCATTTTGGGTCCGCCAATAATCCAGTCAAGAGGAATAAAAACGTCTCTTCCACGTGTAGGGCCATTCATAAATGCCAGCTGAAGTGGGAAATGACGGCTGCCAATTTCCACACCGGGGTGGCTGGTGGGAATTAAACAAAGTGTAATGCCCATATTTTCCTCACCGCCCAACAGGCGATCAGGATCATATAATTGGAAGGCAAGTCCCAGAACTGTTGCAACCGGAGCGAGTGTAATATAACGCTTGTCCCAATTCAGACGGATACCGACCGTTTCTTTGCCATCATACTCGCCTCGACACACAATACCTGTATCAGGGATAGAACCCGCATCACTCCCCGCTCCCGGGGCTGTAAGCGCGAAACAGGGTATTTCCATGCCGGACGCAAGCCGCGGCAGATAATAATTTTTTTGCTCGTCTGTACCATAATGCAGCAGCAATTCCGCAGGACCAAGCGAATTGGGTACCATGGTATTCACAGCAGCACTGAGACTGCGGGTGGCTATTTTCATTACCACTGTTGAATGTGCAAGCGCTGAAAATCCCAAACCGCCATATTGCTTGGGGATGACCATGCCAAAGAATTTTTCTTTCTTGAGATAGCCCCAGACATCTTCAGGCAAGTCACGGTTTTCATAAGTAATCTGCCAATCGTTCAACATGGCGCACAACTGCTCAACCTGATTATCGAGAAAAGACTGTTCTTCCTGCGTCAGGCTAGGTCGTGGAATGCTGAACAATTTTTTCCAATGCGGGCTGCCGCTGAATAATTCTTTCTCCCACCAGGTATTCCCTGCCTCAATCGCTTCACGCTCTGTATTACTGATTGTAGGCATGCGTTTTTGCAAATTTTTTAATGCCGGCTGCACCAGATAGCGCTGCCTCAGTTTATGCAAATTCGCGAAAGCAGCGGCGACAAGATAACAGAACCAAGCCATCACAAATGGAAATCCTGTAAGGGAACCTGAAAAGCTGAGAGCGACTAAACCTGCGCCAATGAGGGATGTCCATAGAATGATCGAAAGTTGAAAAAACGCCGAGGTCAGAACAAGACCAATTAGAATAACTAGGCTAATAAAATTAGCTAATTCCATATTCCTACCGTCCTTTTTCCTTATAGTCTTTGGTTGGGCAATTACTATGTGTATTGCTGGGGGATCATGCAATTATGACGCAAAAGTATATCCAGTTCTCGGTCGCAGCGGTAGTATTTTTTTATGGCTGATTTGAGATACACTTTAGCGGTATTGAGCACAAAATAGGATAAGGTCATATTGCCATGCGTATTTTTTCCTTACTTTTTATTTGTACTACTCTTTTATTTTCCACACCCGCGCTCTCGCTCCCGCATGATAATACGCAGGGTTTTTTAATGTTTCAGGTCATTCAGGATCAAATCATTTTCGACAATTCCAATATCAAAAGCGCAATGCTCATTGAACGGGAAGGAAATTTTATTGGCCTTGAAATTGAATTAAAAGCCCCCGCTATCGATGAAATAAGCCGAATCAGCAAGGCAGGCTTGGGAAAGCAGCTTAATATTGTTTTGGATAAAAAAATTATTACAACAGCTATCATTCAAACACCGTTGGGTGGGAAATTGCTCATCAAAGGAATAACACGGCAGGAAGCGCAAGAATTTCTTGATTCGCTCAACCATCATAAGCAACCGTTAGCTAAGCGGGAGAATCTGCAGGAAGATCCGCTTGATGAATTATTATAGCGCAGCCTTAGTATTTTCTCAGACAATACCCTACTTCACAACTGCCCGGAAACAGAGAATTGTTGAGACAATTGGCATAAGAGTTTCGTAAACCTTCCGTACGGGTCATGCCCATTCCATGCCAGCGCCCGCCTAGGAAGCCGACAGCATAGCACTCCCAGATACCGCGATAATGACTGGATTGATAAGATTTACAATAATCAAGATCACAGCTGCGCGGATTATCCGAACTTTGACGACAGAATCGCAGGGCACCCGAAGCCGCTGCGCCTCGCGAAGAGGCAACTGCATACCAGGCATCCCCAAATTTATCGCTCGCTTCACATCGCCAGGCAGCAGATGCCGATGAAGAAAATCCCGCATACCCGGCCATTAAAATGATTAACCACAAAAATGTTCTCATGACCACCACTCCCTTTCTTTATATTATAAAACTAAATAAGATGTTCAGTAATGTGTTTAATAAAAAGTTTTAACGCATTGTATGTATTATTTATTCTGTGAGTAGTAAATCCCTATTATTTTTATCTTATACAAAGATCAATGGGTGGTGATTCATTAATGCAAGGATTGTATTGCAACTTTTTCTTAAATAGGGACTGATGCCCAACGATAGGGAATGCAATGCATTTACCTTTTAATGTTTCGTTATTTTTCTTTTTGATGCAATCCAATATTAGATTGGATGACCTGCTTTGTGCAGATGCTGCTGGCACTTTTTACGATGGACAGTCAATCTGAACAAATTGGCTTGTATGATTCAAAAGGATTGTCAATTTATGCAAAAAGGCGAAAGAAATTTGATTAAAAATGCCCTTCAAGACGGCCGCTTCGCGGCCTCTTCTTTATAAGATTTTATTGTCCGTAAGCAACTAGCGTATAAGCGGGATAGATTTTCTACATTGCGCCACCCAATTTAAATCCATTTCGGCATGGACCACACCCGATCCTGTGTTTGTTTGCTCAGCCAATAACCTTCCCCAGGGATCAGCAATCAGGGAATGCCCATACGTTTTGCGCCCATTGGCATGCTCACCACCCTGCCCTGCAGCAATCAAATAGGAAAACGTATCAATCGCTCGCGCGCGGGTTAATATTTTCCAGTGGGCTTCGCCTGTGGGTACAGTAAAAGCTGATGGGAGAGCGATAATCTCGACACCTTGCCTCGCCATCTGCATAAACAATGCCGGGAAGCGCACATCAAAACAAACGGCTAATCCCAATTTTCCAAACGGGGTATCCACCACCACAACATCATGACCAGGCTCAACTATTTTTGATTCTTGATAACACTCTTTGTTCGATATAACGGCATCAAACAAATGCACTTTGTCATAACGTGCTATTACTGAACCTTTATCATTATAAAGAAGACAAGCTGCCCTGACTTTATTTGGATGCTGGCCAGCAATAGGAATGGTGCCGCCTACTATCCATATCTGTTTTTCTTTGGCAATCGTTGCCAGAAACTGCTGAATCTTACCTTCACCAAACGTTTCCTTGTGAATCAACCGATCATCATCCTGCATGCCCATATAGGCAAAATTCTCTGGCAACACAATTAATTCTGCACCCTGTGCTACCGCTTCACGGATCAAACGATTTGCATTTTCCAAATTCTCATCCACTTCTGGACTGGAACACATTTGAATGGCAGCAATTTTTGGCAACTTGTTTTTACGTTTTTCGCTGGTCATGGCACATTCCTGTTCTCAAAATGAATCTGATTTTATCAGTTAACTTTCTGATTGTTTAACATATCCATCTTAAACGCAGCCAGCTGCTATAGGGGGTTATCGCCAAGAAGAGTCATAAATCAGTGCTATAATTTAAGGGTGGTTAGCTCAAATAGATTCTATCCTAATGATAAATGAGGAGTATCAACATGCAGCGTCCGCCACTTCCTGAAACCCGCCTTAATGGTTATTACCCTTATCAATTTGTCCAGGAGTTTGGCGGCGAATGGATTCCATTTAATCAAAATGTTACTGGTCATGTCGCCACTTTGCGTCTTTTTCAGACCCTCCAAAAAAAACATGGATTGCCTGGCCCCGTTGAAGATGCAGCTGCCTGCCAGGGCATCAGCCTGCTGTATGTAGAAAATGGTTGCTCCATGAAAGGATTATCGACCGGCACACCCGATGAGCAGAGTGTTAATCCAAGACTGTTGGCTAAGGCCGTCAACTATCAAGCAAAATATAGCGGCACACAAGGAAGCCGCAAGGCAATGACTGAACCCTCAGGGATCAATTGCACCGCCATTCAACTTGATCCACGCCCGCTTGAAATGAAGCTGGATAAAATACTTCAACGTATTGAAGATGCCGCCAAGCAGCTAAATGGAGGCGTTTTTTATTTAACCGGTTATTGCGAAGGCATGGTTAACCGCAGACACTATGAGGCAGCGCATGCTTTCATTATTGCGTTTGATGGAAACAGATGGAAATTTTTTGAAGCACAGCGCGGTGAAGTTTCATTTAAAACATTCGAAGATTTTAGAAAGTGGATAGATAAGGAATCCCGTTACGGAACGTTAAGAGAACTAAGAGAAAGAATTCCCATTCAAGTAAGAGGTGACGGCCTGACAAGAAAATATACCGATTATACGCTGGATATTTATTCTCCTAATCTTGCCCCCGAGAAGGAACAAAATCTTGATGCTTTTATAAACATTGTTGATTCCTTTTTAAAACAAAAAAAGATCACCAGCGATCACCCGCATTTTTTTATTGCGATCCAGAATTTTGCAAACTTTCTTCATAGCAAGGACAAACGGTTCGTGGAATTTACAGCAGAAACGTATCTGAAAGCTAAAGGTTATCAACTGCCAGCTCCTCAGCATCGCGCGAAATTATAGGTTTAATATTTATTGCGCACATCCTTGTCAGGCACAAAGATGTTATATCTTAAATTTGTTTTATTTCGCGACACCCTCCATCTATCCACAGAATCTGTGGATAACTCTGTGAGTAAGCTATCGAAAACTGCCGTGAAACGCCATAGATCAAGACCTTGAGATAAAAGAACAAGAACTGAACACAAGTAAATATTATATTTAAATCAATAGGTTAGTGAAAAATATCAGGCAAGTGATGATAATTGCTCCACATTTTGCATTGAAGAAGCAGTCGGGATGGCGTTTGTGAACAATTACTACGCTGGCTGTGAATTAAACAGTGCTTATTTCATCACCATAAAAAGCTTTTAATTCACGCAGCATCATGGCCGCTGGTGAATGGCGTGCAAACGAGGACTGTAAATCATTTGTCCACTGCCCATTCACAAGATTAACCAGAATAGGCATGCGAAGATCCTTGTGTTGGGGATAAAGCGCCAGCATCCAGTCGCCATAAATATCTGCGTATTGTTTGCTATGGATAATCATTTGCCCCATAGAAGCCTTCACCGTAAGACGAGTGGTGACAGGATCAATCTGGAACAGTTGGATACCTTCGAGCAAGACTTTACGTGTCTCTGGATAAACAGTTCGGATGGCTTCGGGCGAAAAATCGCTTTCCAGGAAAATGTGTCTAGACGAAGGTAACTTCCCGCCTCCTTTGATCACCGACACCAGAGAAGTACAGGACGAGCAGGAAAGAGGATTATCCAACGGAACATGAGCAGAATCCGTAATGCCCAGTAATGCCAGCAGGGTAGGCTTAATGTCCAGTAACGAAACAGCACCCGGCACGACATTCTTTTGCTGATCCCCTGCCCCATAAAGCCTGAAGGCAAGCAACGTATGGTATTGAGGAAGCCCCAGCACATCCGTTCCATGCCCTGCTGATTGATTAATAGCTTCATCATCAAGGCTTGGAGGATAAAACCGCGGGATTGCCTCCCTCTTCCTCGCTGGCAGGAATAAATCCTTTTCCGTAATGCGGTCACCAGCCAATTCCAATGCTTCGCCATGGTCAGATAATAAGACCACAATGGCATGATCCAGCAGATGATTTTTTTTTAGCAGCGTAAAGAAATCCCGTAACTGTCTGTCCACGCGCTGTATACTTTTCTGATAGCGTTCGCGAATAGAATAATCTTCGCCTGATAGACTAGCCCAAAGATAAGGGTGATGAGGGAGACAAAAGTGCACTGCCAACATCATAGGCTTTGTTCGGTGAGCTTCCAGTGTGGAATCCAGCAAATGTAAAAAACTGTCTGGTTCATAATTGAAATAAACCGCCCGGTTGGCATAACTATAAGGAAACAACCATTTACCCAAAGACGTATTCACCAGCAGATTAGATAAGGGAAAATCATTGAAGGTACCCAATAAAAAATCATTTAGACCCATTGGCGGTGTGATAACTTGATTAAAGCCAAAGTTTTTGTCTAGGTTGCTAAACCGAACTTCATCCGTTGCAAAAACCGTTTCATAACCATTGCGTCTTAAAATAGCAGGCAAGGCTTGGGCAAAATTCAGCTTATCCTGCTGGGCCAGGTTAAAACGAATACCTGTTTGCCTGGGATATTGTCCAGTTAAAATACCGGCCCAGGAAGGAAATGTGCGGGCAAGCGGCGTGACTGCTTCCGCAAACACGGTAGCCTGGTTTAGAAAAGCATCCATAAATGGCGTTCTGTTGTCGTGCCCGAAAAAGCCTAAAAAATCAGGGCGAAGCGAATCCACACCGACTAAAATAATATTTGGACGCTCCCGGGTCGCAGCGTCATGGACCACAGGTAAAGCAGGTTTTAAAAATGAAAAACCTAAAGCTGCGATAACTGCACATAGGGTGATCGCACCCGGCCAAAGCCCCCAGCTTTTATAGAGCAAATGCAAGCAGCCGAGACCGGCAAAAATAATAAAAAAAAGGCAGCAAATAGATAAAATAGACAAGAGATAACTGGCTGCAGCAGGGCTAAAAAGTATAAAACCTGTAAGACCTGCAAATTTGGAATTAGGAAAGTAGACCTGATTCGCCACTAGCAGTGTAACGATACCTATTACCCA
The DNA here is from genome assembly GCF_902459475.1 of Aquicella lusitana. Classification (NCBI taxonomy): domain Bacteria; kingdom Pseudomonadati; phylum Pseudomonadota; class Gammaproteobacteria; order Legionellales; family Coxiellaceae; genus Aquicella; species Aquicella lusitana. The sequence goes on from NZ_LR699114.1 coordinate 1,172,158, forward strand.
AATCCCGATGCCAAGTGGAATTTGTCGGTGCGGTGGAGCGTGAAAAAAACGCGCAATACTACTGGCTGCTCCCCACACGATCATGCAAAACATAAAATGAATGAGCAAATGCGCGAAAATAAAATAGAGGATACCAGGCAAGATCGACAGTGGGATTTGCAATTGGCTAGATACGAAACTGAAATCAGAAAGATAGGCTTTGTTGCATTGAATAAAAAAGCTTATCTCTAGTAAAAAAAAGAAAGCGGTTAATAAAAGAAGATAAAAAAACAGGCTCATCGCAGCGGATGAGCCTGTTTTATTTACATTAGCCGTTGGTGCCGTCTGATTGTGCATAAAGACTTTGATAGGACTCGCTTAATATATTTCTGGCCAGGTCTTCAGTTAAAAAGTCATCGACTGCGATCACTTTCTTGCGCGCTTCTTCAGCCTGCATGAAAATATCAAATTGTTCGACAGTAATAATTTTTCTCTCCAATGCAGACTGCGCTTGCTCAAACAAGGTATAGCCATGGACTGCCTCATCCTGTTTTGCCGTCTTAATCAGTTTTTCTATCGGCTCGGCTGCAATGGTTTTAATCAAGGCATCCTGAATATCAGCCAGCACATTTTCCTTTACAGGCGATAAAAATGCACCTGCTGCGATGCGTTGGCGCGTTTCAGTGGGTGCCATCAGGAGCCCGGCGATTTTATGATTTAATCTGTCTTTGGGTTTTGAAAAATGCTTTCCAAGCGGGAAAATAAATAGGCGTAATAACGCAGCCATCCAACGATTCGGGAAATTTTTTATAATTTCGTCAAACCGTTCCTGAATGTTAAACAGGCAATACTGGCTGATAAAATGTACCACTGGAAGATCATCATTATTCTCGCCCTGATCGTGATATTGTTTAAGTGTAGAGGACAATAAATAAAGATAGCTTAAAATATCACCCAGTCTCGCGGAAATACTTTCCTTGCGCTTTAAGTTACTACCTAGGCTCAGCATGGAAACATCGGTAATGAGGGCAAAAGCAGAGGCAAAACGCGTGGCTTGCTGGAAATAGCGCTTTAACTTGCCTTTGGGTGCATGCACGATATAACTGCCCGTCAGCCCTAGCACTAGACTGCGTATGACATTACTGATGCCAAACGCCATATGCCGGATAACAGCCTTGTCAAAAGCCGCCAACGCTGCTTTGTTATCTGTTAGCTGGGCAGCTTCCAGCTCGGCCAAGACATAAGGATGACAACGAATCGCACCCTGACCAAAGATAATCATGTTGCGCGTTAAAATATTCGCACCTTCTACTGTGATTGCAATGGGTGATGACTCGTAACCTCTGCCTATGTAATTTTTGGGACCCAGACAAATTCCCTTACCGCCATGAATATCCATGCCATCGCAAGCAATCGTTCGGCCAAGTTCTGTCACGTGGTATTTCACAATGGCTGAAGCAACCGAAGGCTTTTCACCCATATCGACTGCCCCCGCTGCCAACGTACGGGCAGCATCCATGAGGTAAGTATATGCACCGATACGGGCGAGCGGTTCTTCAATCCCCTCAAAGCGGCCAATGGGTATATTAAACTGCTTGCGTATACGGGAATATGCTCCGGTTGCATAAGAAAGCACTTTTGCACCACCAACAGTGCTAGCAGGCAAGGTAATCGCCCTGCCCGCTGCTAGACATTCCATCAACATGCGCCAGCCTTTTCCTGCCTGCGCTGCACCGCCAATAATCCAGTCCATGGGAATAAACACATTTTTTCCCTGGATAGGCCCGTTTTGGAAGGGTGTATTAAGCGGAAAATGACGGCGTCCAATGGTGACACCGGGTGTATTGCGCGGAATAAGTGCACAGGTAATGCCTATATCTTCTTTATCACCCAGCAAATGATCAGGATCATACAATTTAAAGGCAAGACCAATGACAGTGGCAACAGGGGCCAAGGTAATATAACGCTTGTCCCAATTAAGCCGTATCCCCAATACTCTTTTGCCCTGTTGCTCTTCATAGCAGACAATTCCATGATCAGACATAGCTCCTGCATCGGAACCTGCTTCAGGAGAAGTTAGGGCAAAACAGGGCATTTCTTCTCCTCTGGCAAGCCGTGGCAAATAATATTCTTTTTGTTCCTCTGTCCCATAATGCAGTAATAATTCTGCAGGGCCCAATGAATTGGGAACCGCCACGGTAGATGACACGGTAATGCTGCGGCCGCTGATTTTGACCAGAATCTGTGAATGTGCAAAAGCTGAAAACTGTTTACCGCCATATTGTTTGGGAATGATCAAACCAAAAAAACCTTCTTTTTTAAGAAATTCCCACATCGCCGGCGGCAGATCAGCACGATTATGCGTAATATCCCAGTCATTAATCATGCGGCATAAGGTTTCAACCGGACCGTCAATAAAAGCCTGCTCTTCTTCTGTCAGCTTAGGTCTGGGGAAAGATAGTAGTTTTTGCCAGTCTGGATTACCACGAAAGAGATCAGCTTCCCAGGTCACCGTTCCTGCCGTGATGGCTTCACGTTCCGTACGTGACATCTTTGGCATGACCTTGCGATAAAAATTAAAGAGGGGCTGGCTAATAAAACGGCGGCGCCACATCGAAATATTAAGCGGTAAAAACACAGCTAAAAACGCAATCCAGCCAAGCGTAACACCCGCTGTCAATCCATTAAATTTTGTGGCCAAAATAAGCAGCAAAGCAAAACTGATTGTCCATATTATCAGTGCGGCACGATGATAAGCCAACGCAATCAAAGCAGCCAAAGATGCAAGAAACCAACCTAACCCTATCATATTTTTTCCCTTAAATTATAAAAACCGAAATGATATCCGTAACCTTAACGCCTGTTTGCAACGATGCCGTAGAATAAATAAATCATGGCCAGAATGAAATAGAAAAGTAGTTGATATGCAAACTGGATGGCAAAAAAGTCAAAAATAGTGGCTACGACAATAACGGGTGTAATGGCCACCATGGCAATTTGCAAAATCTGACCGTAAGACAACGGCACCTTCGCGATGACACCAAAAATCTTGCCAATAATGCTGTATATTAATGCCTGAATAAGACGATAAGCATAGCCAGCGACAACAAAAATCACAAAAAAGAAAATCCAGGCAAAGTTCAAATAACGTTTGACAATCGCATTGACGGTTTCCGGCACAATGACCATATTAAGTGTGTTTGGTAAAGAAGTGGTGCGGATTTGATTTTCATTATGCCGGGAAATAATTTGCGTTTGCGTGACTAAAACTTCTGCCTTCGCCTCATCCAGACTGGTGTACTTGCCTGTGGTATCGATAACAGCAAATACTTGCTTTGTTTCAGGATCATGAATGACATAAGGACGCTCTTCTGGCGTAGAAATTTTGCCATCCTTGATGGTAACCACCGGCATTTGCGCAACCAGCTTATCTGCATTGGCTGCATAAATCATATTGAGACTATGCTGAAACTGGTAAGTGAATAAGACCCATGACAAGGCAACGATCATGAGCAAATACAAAAATGCCTTGCCACCCCAGTTTGTCGCAACATCCCTGTACAAATTTTTAGAATAAAATGATAGATAGATAGCTTGAAAAATATTGTACTGTCGCATGACACATTCTCCTTATAGGACAATCAGTCACTGCTATTTACCGCATAAATTCCCGGAACATTGCGCAAGTATTCCTCATAATCCAATCCAAAACCAAATAGATATTTATCTTCTGTGGTGACGCCTACAAAGTTAGGCTCAAAATCCACACCGGGCTCTCGTGTACGCTTTTTGCTGACCATCACAGCTGAGTAAATAGCATTTGCTTTAGCTTGCTTGCAATAATCAATGATGGCCGCGAGCGTCAAGCCGCCATCCATAATGTCATCAATAATAAGTACTGTGCGATCTTTTAAACTTTGTCGCGGTTCAACCAGCCAATGTAAATCACCGCCACGAGTGGTACCGCGGTAGCGTGTAGCATGAATATAATCAATCTCTAAAGGAAAATGCAGTCGTGTCAGCAGGTGTCCTGTGGTAATCAGGGCACCCGTCATGACACACAAGATAATGGGATTCTTGTCTTTCAGCGCGTGTGTTATTTCCTTGGCCATTCGATCGAGCGCTTCATTGATTTCATCAAAGCTATAGAGACACTCAGCTTCCTCAAGTATTGATTGAATTTTAGTTATCGTTTCCATATGCCTATTATATCTTATTAAGAATTAACACTACCCCAGTAAAAAACCAGGGGCCTTTGCTTTCGCCTTGCATACGACAAGGTCTTAAACTTTAACAGTTTTTTGCGCGAGACTCAGCAAAAAACGCCGTGCATCCTGCCATCGCTGATTTTCTTTAATGGATTCCTGAGCATACGAAAAGTGTCGAGCGAGAACCCCGCGCCACTTTGGTTCGCTCACCTGACATAAGGCGGCTGAAAGTTCATTAAGCACCTGAATAACCCCCTTGCGCTGATTACAGAGTAAAACAAAGTCGCAACCCGCCTCCCGGGCCGCCGCTACACGGTCAGCATAATTAGCCGAGATATTCGCACCTTCCATGTTGAGGTCGTCGCTAAAAATAACACCCGAAAAGCGCAGCTGCTCGCGCAAAATAACCTGCAACCATTGACGCGAAAAACTTACCGGGCGCTCATCCACCGCAGGAAATATAATATGGGCGGCCATGATGGCGTTAAGTCCGGACGCGATTAAAGCAGCAAAGGGAATTAAATCACCCTGCTCGATTTCATTTAACGTTCTCGGATCAACAGGAACCGCAACATGCGAGTCCAAAGACACTGAACCATGACCTGGAAAGTGCTTGCCCGTTGCCGCCATTCCCGCCTCAGCCATCCCCTGGATAAAAGCACCTGCCAGGCGAATGATAGCTTGGGGCGCCGTATGGAAGGCTCGATCTCCAATGACGGAACTCAGTCCTTTATCCACATCCAGCACCGGCGCGAAACTCAGATCTATGCCAACGGACAACAATTCAGCTGCCATCAACCAACCTGTCTGCCTTGCTTGTGTACAAGCTTCATGCGGCTGATCGTCATACATTTGGCCGAAGGTGCGCATAGCGGGCAGTCGAGTAAATTCAGGGATAAAACGTTGTACCCTGCCGCCCTCCTGGTCAACCATGATAAGCAACGGCTGTTTTCGGCATGCGCGTATGTGCTGACAAAGCGTTTGCAACTGGGCGCGGGAATCATAATTGCGCGTGAACAAAATTACACCACCTACCAGAGGATGCGCTAACAACTCCTGCTCTTCCTGAGACAGTGTTTTACTTTCTAAATCGATAATTAATGCGCCGAGCGTATTTGCCATTGTATGAAATTCATTCCTGACTGACGCGAGTCATTATAATGTTGTTTTCAGCAATCATCCACCTTGGTAACATGAGGGTTGTCCGCGTGCTTAGCAAAATAACCGAATGGAAAAAGGCCATGAGTAATTATTCAGAACTTAAAACGATACGTGATTTTATCCGTTACGCCACCAGCCGATTTAATGAAACCGGGCTTTATTATGGTCATGGTACAGACAATGCTTGGGATGAAGCAGTTGCGCTTGTTTTACACACATTACATTTGCCGCATTCGATTAATCCCGCCGTGCTCGATGCCCACCTTACCCAGAAAGAACAAACGCTGCTGTTTGAGCTCATTGAAGAACGTGTTATCAAACGTATTCCCGTGCCTTATTTAACGCATGAAGCCTGGTTCGCAAATTTGTCTTTTTACGTGGACGAACGCGTGCTGATTCCCCGCTCGCCGATTGCGGAACTCATTGAAAACCATTTTGAACCCTGGGTCATCGCTGAAGATGTACACCATATTCTGGATTTATGCACAGGCAGCGGCTGTATTGCTATTGCCTGCGCTAAAGCTTTTCCAGCGGCAGAAATAGACGCCAGTGACATTTCCCCTGACGCACTCGCCGTCGCTAAAATTAATGTGTTAAGACATGATGTGGAAGATCAGGTCAAATTGTACGAATCCGATCTTTTCGCCTCACTACCCAAACAAAAATACGACATTATTGTCAGCAACCCGCCTTATGTCAGCGCTGAAGAAATGACAACATTGCCACCAGAATATTTGCATGAACCTAAAGAAGGTTTATTAGGCGGCAACGAGGGGCTGGATTTTGCTGTGCGTATCCTGCGTCATGCGCTTGAATATCTCAATCCTAATGGCATCCTGGTCGTTGAAGTGGGCAATAGTGAATTTGCGCTAGCAGAAAGATTTCCGGATGTTCCTTTTACCTGGCTCGAATTCGAACGTGGCGGTGGCGGTGTTTTTCTATTAACAGCGGAACAGTTGCAAACGCATCAGAAACTATTCACAGCCAGTGAACCAGCAGCGCAATGATAGTCGTTTTCAGACATTGCAAGTCTAGGACAGGATTTTAATCTTCAGCGCATGAATCTGATCAGGCATCATGTCCTCGAACAAGGCGTAAATCTGGCGATGTGCATCAACGCGTGAAATGCCCTTAAAACAATCGGCCCTGATGATAACAGCAAAATGTCGTCCGCCGCCCTGATGACCAGCATGGCCAACATGCTGGTCACTTTCATCAATGACTTCAAGGTGCGAGGGTGAGAAAGTCTTTTTTATGCGGGTTTCGATAATGGCTCGTCGGTTCTGCATAATTTTAATGCTCAATTTTGTCCGATAAATAACGCATCAGATAGAAGGCCTGGAAGATACTGAATAGAAAAAGAGCGCCTGTTACGCCGTAAAATTTAAAGTTTACCCAAGCATCATTACTGAAATAGTAAGCAATATAAAGATTCATGCAACCTAATCCCGAGAAAAACAGTGCCCAGATAAAATCCAATCGTTTCCAAACCTTGATGGGGATCGCGCCTTTATCCTGCAGCATATTTTGCATTAAACGCTGCATCAATGATCGGCGGGCAATCAATTGATAGCCGACAATCACCAGCGCAAACACCCAAAAAACAATAGTAGGCTTCCACTTTACAAAAATGGGATTATGAAAATAGAGCGTCATGCCGCCAAAAAATACAAACACACCCAATGTAATCAGCTGCTTGTTATCCCATTTTCCCGCCAAAAAACGGCTCAGGAGCACTTGTGCCAGGGTTGCCACAATACCGACCACCGTCGCGACATAAATATCATAAAATTTAAAAGCCAGAAAAAACAGAAATACTGGAAAAATCTCATAAAACAGTTGCATAGTCACTTTCCTGATCCAATGTGGATTGAGTTAATTTTCGAAATGGCGCCAAATAAGTATAGGTGATGGGAACAACGATGAGTGAAAAAAATGTCCCGAATAACACCCCGCCCGTGATGACCAAGCCTATCTGTTGCCGGCTTTCCGCCCCAGGACCAAATGCAAACGCCAAAGGCAACGCACCGAGCGCCATGGCTGCCGTCGTCATCAAAATGGGTCGTAAGCGTAACATGGAAGCCTGAATCACTGCCTCCTGAATGGATTTGCCCGAGCGCCGAAGCTGGTTTGCAAATTCCGTAATCAGGATACCGTGTTTCGCTATGAGTCCGATTAAGGTAATCAAGCCAATATTACTATAAATATTCAGACTACCGCCAAAAAGCTTCAGGGTTATCATCGCGCCCACCATTGCAAAAGGAACCGTCAGCATGATAATTAAGGGATCAATAAAACTTTCAAATTGCGCAACTAAAACCAGATAAATGAAAACCAGCGCAAGGAAAAAGGTAAAAAATGTTTTACCGCTTGAATCAAGAAAACTTTTAGCCTCGCCCGCAAAAGTATACTTCATATCATCCGGCAAGTTTGCTTTTACGATGGTCTGCAAGGTGCTTACTGCATCGGATAGCTTGAAATTCGGTGCCAACGTAATATAAATCGTATCAGAGCGCAAACGTTCATAGCGATGAAACACTTCGGGCGTCGTAATTTCACGCACGCTTAACAACTGAGACAAAGGTACGATATTACCGTCATTATTGCGAATATATAATTGATTGAAGATGTTTGGATTGGCAAGTGATGCCTGATTCATCTGTACAATCACATTTGCATCATCCGCTTTTCCTATTTTTCTGCCCGCTAATAATGTTGAAAGCGTATCTGCAATATTGGGAATAGAAACCTTCAGGTCTGCCGCCCTATTTCTATCAATATTGATCTGAAACTGTTCGCTGTCCCATTTCAATCCGTTTTCAACATGCACAAAGCCGGGAATCTGTTTGATGACCTCAATCATCTGCTGCGCAACCTGCTGCAATTTTCGGTAATCACTTGTTGTCATCAGCACAACGCCGATATTATCGCCCTGGTCGCTGCCGGCAAATTCAGCGAGCGCTGGTGGAGGTATAGAAACGTTCACTCTTACGCCGGTCAATGCGTTTGTTTGAGCCGCGAGAGAAGCCTGCACTTCCTCGGTTGAGTGCTTGCGTTCATTTTTGGGTTTCAACTTAATAATCTGCCAGGCTCGAGAGGATGCATGCCCGCCTGAAATGCTAAAATAGGATGCGATATCCGGGTTGGATTGGTAAAGCGATTCAAGCTGTTTTACATAGGTATCCGTATATTGAAAGCTGGCGCTGCGCGGCGCGGCTACGAATACATTCACCTCATCCATGTCTTCAGCAGGCGCGAGTTCAGAAGGAAGGAATTTATAAATACCCAAGCCTAGCAGCCCAACAAGCAAGAGAAAACCCACTACCCATGTTCGTTTCCTCAGTAAAAAAACCAGCATCCTTTGGTACAAATGCTGTAGCCGACTCAGCCGGATGGATAACCATTCGCTATAACGATTGGTATGGTGCGCGGATTTTAAAAAACGTGCGCACATCATAGGTGTCAGGGTTAATGCCACAATGCCTGAAATGAGCACGGCGCCTGCAAGCGTAAAAGTGAACTCACGGAACAGGACGCCTAAAAGCCCTGGTGTAAATGCGATAGGCGCATAAACAGCGGTTAACGTCAGCGTCATGGCAATAACAGGAAAAATCATTTCCCGACTGCCTTTAAGCGCCGCGGCAAAAGGCGTCAATCCGCTCTCCATATGCCGGCTGATGTTTTCAAGCATGACAATAGCATCATCTACGACCAGCCCGATAGCGAGTACAAAAGCCATCAGCGTGATGGTATTAATCGAAAAGCCCAGAAAATATAAAATCGCAAAGGTACTGATCAAACAGACTGGTATAGTAATAACAGGAATCAGCGTTGCACGAAAACTGCAGAGAAAGGCAAGAATGACCAACCAAACGAAGATAACGGCTTCAATAAAGGATTCATACACACTGTTCATTGACGCCCGTATATAATCCGCAACATTGTAATCCAGACTCACATGCATACCCGCGGGCAGTGTACGTTTAAGATCAGCCAATACTTTTTGTACGTTTCGTTCCACATCCAATGGGTTCGCCGTCGATTGCGGAATGATTCCAAGCGCAATGGCTGATTTTCCATTGACACGAAAAGCAGAATCATTGTCTTCAGCATCCAGTTTTGCCTCACCCACATCTTTCAGCCGTATCGCTTGGTTTTGGTTATCCCGGATAATCAAATCATTGAACTGTTCCGGTGTTTTTAATGTCGTATCCGTGACCACACCATAATAACGGTCAAGGCTGCGGATTTGACCGCTAGGGATAGAGACATTCTGATCCCGCAACAGTTGCGTGATTTCATCTACAGTAATATTGGCGCCGGCCATTTTTGCGGGATCCAGCGATACGCGCATAGCGGAAACACGCTTGCCATAAACCCACACACTGCCAACTCCATCGATCGTTTCAAAAGCAGGCACAACGTACTTATCAATATAATCGCTGATTTCCCGTGCGCTATGATGCGTATCGTAAAAGGAAAGAAAAAGGATAGGCATGCCGTTGGGATCGGCTTTCATCACAACCGGGTTATCTACGTCCTTGGGCAGTGCGCCCCGGATGCGCTCAACGCCGCTTCGCACATCCTCTACAGCAGCATCCATATTTCGCCCCAGCTTGAAGGTAATGGAAATCTGGCTTTCGCCCTGACGGCTCGTCGACGTCAGCATTTCAATTCCATTAATGCCCGAGAGCGAGTCTTCGATCACTTTCGTCACATCATGTTCTACCAGACGCGCGCTTGCACCCGGGTAAGTGGTCATGATGGTGACCTGCGGCAGGCTAACGTTGGGTATCCAGCGCACGGGCAGATTTATAAAGCCAATGATGCCAATGATGGTCATCACCAGGCTGATGACAATGGTAAATGCGGGCCGACGGATACAAAATGCAGGTAGATTCACGTTATATATACCCTTTAGCCTTTAACCTTGACAGGGACGCCATTTTTTATTTTAAGCTGGCCGTCTGTAATCACCCTATCGCCCACAGACAAACCTTGTAATACCTGAACATTTTTTTCAGTCCGCCTGCCGATGACAACCGTTACCGCATAAGCTTTATTATCCACCACCTTATAAACTTGCTCACCATCCATTACGGGAACCAGACTGCGTGCCGGAATCATCAGCGCACGCTCTTCAGTGCCTAATGAATGCGTCACGTTCACAAACATACCTGGCGCGAGTTTATTATCTTCATTCGGAATTTCTGCATACAATGAAACAGAACGATTATCCGCATTGATTGTGGGCGAAATAAAGGCCACTTTTCCATAAAAAGTTTTTCCAGGATAAGCTGCTGTAGTAATGCTAACAGCCTGTCCCAGCTTTAATAGCGGCATATATCTTTCCGGTACATTATAGTCGATGCGCAAATGCTTTGTGTCAGTCAACGTCACCATGCTTTGCCCCACTGTTACATAATCGCCCGGGTTTACCTTGCTTTTGCCTACCCTGCCGTCAAAAGCGGCGGTCAGCAGCATCTTATTCAGCATGACTTCATTTTCTCTCGCTTCGGCTCTTCTCTCTTTAAGATCTGACTCAGCCTGATCAATCGCCTGCTTTGCAATCGCGCCCTTTTTACCCAAAAAGATCATGCGCCGGAAATTAGTCTCACTGAAAGCCAATTTAGCCTTAGCAGATTCGTACTTCGCTTTATAAATAGCGTCATCCAGTTGAATCAGCGGTGTATCTTTACTAACAGCTGCGCCATCCTGAAAATAGATTTTTTCCACATGCCCTGCCATTTCAGATGTAATTTCAATACTGCGTGCAATTAACGTTCCAATAGCATGCATTTCTACAGGAAGTTTTTCTTCCCTCACCTTGCTTGCCTGTACCCAAACCGCATCCATCTCGGCAGTCGTTGAGTGAAAATAATGCTTGACGGCATACCAGACAGGAATGGTTAACATAATTAGCGCAACAAGATAAATTTTTTTCTTTTTCATAATCATCTTCAATGTAATTGAATATCAGAAGGAGGTCTGTCTTTGTTTTCAAAAATTCTCGCCACGTCCACCGCGTCAAATACATATTCCTGATTGCAAAAATCGCACGTCACCACAATTGTACGGTTATTCTGCAATTCCGCTTCAGCTTCCTCCCGACCTAACAGCAAAATAGCATCTTCTCCCCGCTTGCGTGAGCACGAACAATGAAAAGAAGCCGGAATAGAAGGAAAAATACGAATTTCTTCCTCTGGAAACAAATTCTGCAACAGAAGTGGATAATCATTATAAAGTAGCGTGCTCGAATCCAGTTGGGCTGCCTGTTTGGTAATACGGTCCCAGTTCGGGCTGATGACTGCTTTTTCAATGCTCGTTGCATCTTTATCCGCCGCAGGCACTACCTGTAACAAAAAGCCGGTTGCTCTTCTCTCATCCACGGCGAGCCATATCTTGGTAGCCAGCTGCTCCGATTCTCGAAAGTAGCCTTCTATGGATTCAGCGAGGGAATTGCCACGCCAGGCAACAATGCCCTGATAGCGATTTTTATTCAGTCCCGAGTCTAGCATAATGACAAGCACGCCCTCATTAAAGGCTTCCATCAGATCTTCATACGACAAATCGCCGTCCCATTTTGCTAGCGCACGCATCCGAAATTGGTTATCGCACTGGGCCAATAAGAGTTTAAGCTTCCCTTTTCCGCGAAATTGCACAGTCAACCGACCGTTAAACTTGATAATCGCGCTCAACAGACCTGCAACGCAGAGGGCTTCGCCCAAAAGGTGGCGAATCGGCTGAGGGTAAGCGTGCTGATGGATAATGGTTCTAAAGCTTTCCTCAAGGCAAATAAATTCGCCGCGAACGGGGGCTTTGTCAAAAATGAAACGATGTAATAAGTCTTTAGTGCTCATGAGATTCCCTGTTACTCCAGGATTATATAACAGAAAGATCTGTTTGTATAATATTTGAACGGACGGATGATTTTTTTCCTTGTCGGTATTTAACCTATATTCATTTTAATAGCAACCCTCTCTGCTCCGTCTTATTTTAAGAATAATTGTCGTTGTTAATTTGCACTTGCTGGCGTTTAATTCCTGTAAAATAAAACCCAACCAACAGCAGGCAATTCTAAATAATGTCCAAAAAGAGTAAAATCAGCCAGGAAGATATCGATGCTTTTCTGCAGGCGATGAAAGGTACAAAACCGCTTACTCAAAATAAAATACGCCTCGTTTCCTCCCCTCCGAAGCGCACAATACGGCTTCCAGCTGCAGAAGATGAACCCCTTATCATCAGAGAATCCCAGGCGCTTGCAGCAGTGGAAGGCGAAGACTTTATTGGCTATAAACACCCAAGCATATCGAACAAAATGCTTCGCAAATTACGCAAAGGCCAATATAATGTCGAAGCCATTTTAGACCTGCATGGTATGTCTATAGAAGAAGCCAAAATAGCGACTGACCGCTTCCTGCAACAGTGTTTACACGAGGGGATACGGGTTGGGCTTATCATTCATGGCAAAGGGCGCCACAGCCAGACGCCCATTTTAAAAAATAAACTCAATCATTGGCTGCGTGAATTAGATGTGGTATTAGCATTTTGCTCCGCAGCGCCTAGCCATGGCAGCCGCGGCGCAATTTACATTTTATTAAAACGCACTCGATAGAGGTAACCTTGTGGATAAAAAAAGCACTATCATAATCGGCATATCAGGCGCATCTGCTTCAGGCAAGAGCCTGCTCGCAAATACTATTGTGAATGAGTTGGGATCAGACCAGGTCGTTGTCATTTCAGAAGATGCTTACTATAAAGATCATAGCAACATCCCTTTTGAAGAAAGAGCAAAAATAAATTATGACCACCCTGACTCGATTGACCACGAGCTTCTCTACAAACATTTAAATATGCTGCAGCAAGGCAAGAGCGTTGAAGTTCCTATTTATAACCATTCCATGCATATACGGGAAGAAGAAACACGCCGCATCGGCCAGCATGCCATTATTGTCCTGGAAGGGATTTTGCTATTCGTTGAATCTAAATTACGCGAACTCATGGATATTCGCATCTTTATGGATACCGCACTGGATATCTGCCTGATGCGCCGCTTAAAACGCGATATCAAGGAAAGAGGACGGTCACTGGATTCCGTACTAAAACAATATGAAGATACAGTACGCCCTATGTATCTCCAATTTATTGATCCCTCAAAGCGCTATGCAGATTTGATTGTGCCGCGCGGCGGCGGCAACCGCATTGCTATCGATATGATTAAAGCCAAGATGCGGGAATTATTAAAAAGCTTACAAGAAAGCTAGCAATCATTTTGTCCTCTATATACAATTAGTTATATAACTAGAGCAAAATTAGTACCAAGCTTGGCCCTCGCTATCGGGACGGGCAGCTAATTGTCATCCGGGTTGTGCCAGCGAGACAATGAATTTGCTTTAGAATGGAATGCCATGGAGGGCAAATGAAATTAAGAAATAAAGTACTTATTGCAATCAGCCTGGCATGGCTGGTCTTCCTGGGCTTAACCTATGTAGGCTCAAAAGTATTCCTGTTACAAAGCTTTCTTTCCCTCGAACATAATCGTGCTGATGAAAATCTGGGCCGCGTCGACCAGGCGCTTGACCAAGTCAACTATGCTCTTTATACCTTCACCTCTGACTGGTCACACTGGACAGACTTGTATGAATTCATGCAAGGCAAAAAACCCGAATTTATCCCCAATAACATTAACATGACGGCTTTTGTCAACTCACATATCAACCTGATTGGTTATTGGGACAACGATGGCAAGATGGTCGTCGGCTCGGCAGTGGACACGGATAATGAAAAACTCGTGGCCTTTCCTAAAGGGCTGGAAAAATACCTTTATCCTGGCAGCCCGCTCCTTAAACGTGTGGATATAAACAAGGATATTCGAGGTTACATCCTCATCTCAACCGGCATCATGTTAGTAGCAGCAAGTGCTGTCACCGATGGCGATAAAGCCTTGCCCATTATTGGCGCCATGGTAACGGGACGCTACTTGAATGAAGATTTGGTAAAACAGATTGAAGAAAGAACCAAAGTGGACTTAAATTTGTTTATCCTTAGCCAAATCCAGCAATCTCCCCAGTTACAGAAATATCTAGATATTATTGCCAATAATAAAAGTGGTCATTACAACGGGCCGATCAATGAAGATCTGCTGCAAGGCTATACGCTGATCAAAGATATTAACAGCGAACCTATTGGCATGTTCCAAATGACAATGCCGCGTTCGATCTATAAAACAGGATTGCAGGCCATTAATTACTACCTGACCGCCTTCGTGGCCCTTGCAATCATCTTCTCAGTGCTCATGTTATGGCTGCTGCGTATCCTGATCGTCAAACGCCTGGAACGGCTTGATAGGCAAGTCGCGGCTATTGGGGAAAAAGGTGCAATCACAGAACGTGTAGATGCAACGGGCAAGGATGAACTATCCTCAGTGTCATCAGAGATCAATCACATGCTGGATATCATCCAGGCTTCGCATGAACAACTGGAACAGCGTGTTCAAGAAAGAACACAGGAATTACAAAAAACCAATATTCAACTGCAGCAGGAAATCACTGAGCGCAAGTCCGTAGAGCGTGAACTGATCATCCATAAAGAACACCTCGTCCGACTCGCCCATTACGACAGTCTGACTTCCCTGCCAAACCGGGTTTTCTTCAATGAAATCCTGAATAAAGCGCTCAATCACGCTAAACGAAACAACAAAACACTCGCCGTTTTATTTGTTGATCTTGACCGCTTCAAAAACATCAACGATGCGCTTGGACATCCAACAGGTGATCTTGTATTAAAAGAAATGGGCGGCCGTTTTGCCGGCATAATGCGCGCTGGAGATATTCTTGCCCGACTGGGCGGTGATGAATTTATCATTCTTCTAAACGACATCAGCAATGCAAAATTCGCTGGTGTTGTGGCAGAAAAAATACTAGCTGCCTGCTCCCAGGTTGTCAGAGTGGATTCGCATGAATTTTATATTACAGCCAGTATTGGTGTCTGCATCTTCCCCAATGACGGTCAGTCGCTTGAGGATTTGATGAAGAATGCCGATATGGCCATGTATAAGGCAAAACGCTCGGGCGGTGATATTTACCAGTATTACACACAGGAAATGAATATCGCAGCGCATGAGTATATTAAACTGGAATCCGAGCTGCGCAAAGCAATCCAGAACAATGAATTTGTATTACATTATCAACCTCAATTAAATTTAAAAGACGGCACTATCCGTCACGTAGAAGCGCTCATTCGTTGGGAACATCCTAAACTTGGCATGATTAGTCCTGCAAAATTTATTCCGCTCGCCGAGGAAACCGGACTTATTTTACCCATCGGCGAATGGGCGCTGCGCGAAGCTTGCCGCACGTGTAAAGCCTGGCAAGACGAGGGGTACGATCCCATCACCGTCTCGGTAAATATCTCGCCAAAACAGTTCAGGCATCAGGATGTCGCGCAAGTCATCGCTACAGTATTAAAAGAAACAGGTCTTGAAGCCAAATATCTTGAGGTAGAAATCACTGAAACGGCCGTCATGGATAATGTTGATATCGCCATCAGCCGTTTAAATAGTATCAAATCAATGGGAATTCGTATTTCAGTCGATGATTTCGGTACAGGTTATACTTCTATCAGCTATCTCAAGCAATTCCCGATCAGTGTATTAAAAATCGATCAGCACTTTATTAAAGGGATTCCACACAATCAAGACGACATTGCCATTACGAGCGCTGTCATTGCACTTGGGCATAATCTTGGATTAGAAGTTGTTGCTGAAGGGGTTGAAACTGCTGAACAAATGCAATATCTCGCTGAACATAACTGTGACTTGATACAGGGTTATTTCTTAAGCCGTCCTCTTCCCGCGAGCAAAATTATTTTACAATTCAGCAAACGTGGCATAACGAAGGATACCATTATTCAAAGCTGATTCCATATCAAAAAGAAAAGCGAAAAGGAGCAACAAAATGAAAAAGGCGTTTGTTTTATTATCTGCGTGCGTAATGATTAACTCGTTTTTGCCAGCCCAAGCCGAGACAGAATCGAACGAAACAAAGCAAACTGAAAATAAAACCACGCAAAAGCAAAATGTCAAACAGGATGCTAAAAAAGAATTTGTTCCCACTCCCCTCGCCGAATCGAACGATACTGCTGCAAAAGACAAGGAAGATAAAACATATCATTTTCTCGATGGAATAAGTGGTACGATGGCCTTGACAACAAATTATATGTTCCGAGGAATCAGCCAGACAGAAAATTATCCTGCTGTGCAAGGTTCGTTAACTTATACATCACCGATTGGCATTTACCTCAATCTCTGGGGATCCAATGTTAAATTCGAGGACACAAACGCCTCTGTGGAAATTGATACAGTCGTCGGATATAGCAACGGCATTGGCGAAAATTTTACTTATGACATCAATTATGGCCGCTACAATTATCCCGGCGCGACCAATCTTGAATACAACGAATTGAATACACTTTTTAACTTTTATTTCCTACAGGCTGGCATCAGTTATTCAGGGAATGTTTATAATTCTCACAAAAGTGGAACTTATTACAATGGCGGTATTAATTATGCGATACCACCTCACTATCTGTTTAATATTGAAGACGTGACTTTTCAGGCATTAATAGGGCACTATAGTTTACCCAGGGCAGCTGGCAATAGCTATAACGACTATAATGTCGGGTTAAGCAAAAAGCTCAATAAAACCTATACGGTCGCAGGCCAATGGATTTCCACCAATGGTCGGGCAAAAAATCCGCCGTATGATGACAGCCAGATAGTGGGTACAGTTACAGCTGAATTTTAAACTTTATTATAGAGGGATCATTTTCGCGGCAGTCCGTGCAAAGCCTGGCAAGAAAATGGACGTAGCTTGCCGGGAGCCCATCCCTAACTCCACGGTAACCCGCAGTAAATAAGTTTCATCAGGAACAGGGATCAGAATATGGAATTAGACGAGGGACTTGCAACAAAATTATGGCTGGAAGAATATGAAAATCAGGGAGCCGTCATACCATCGGATCATTTTCATTACCACTCTCATCTATCCAAGTTACATAAAAATGAATTAGAATCGATAGCTCTTTTTCTCAAGCAAAAACATATTCGCTGGGATATTCTGATTCACACAGCCTGGGGATTATTACTCAATCGTTTTAGCTCATCTGATTTTATTATTTATGCAACCAGTCAGCTTCATAGTCATCGCTCTAATATGTTGAAGATTCATCAGCCTATTACGCCAGTTAAAAGTATCGTTAATGAAAAAACCTCAATCAAGACTCTTCTAAACCGCGTAAAATTACAACTACAGAAAAAAAACCACGCCAAACAACGTGCGCCCGAGGAATGCCGTTATTTACTTTTATTCAAGCCGGACAAAAAAAATTCGAAATTCTCTCCTGATCATCCCTTGTTGATAAGCGAAGCCGACCTAAATCAGTTTCCACTTATTCTTTGTGCTGAGAAAAAACCATCTGGTCAACTTACCTTTTTCTATCATCCTTCCCTGTTTTCGCAAAAAAGTATCGACAGTATTGCCAGGCACCTTATCATTATCTTGCGAGAAATAAGCAATGATATTCATCAAAAAGCGGTTAAAATGAATATCTTGACCAATGAAGAGAAAAAAACAATTTTACATTGGGGTAAACCTCAATATCAATTTCCTTTTCCCGACGTTCAGGGCTGCGCTCACACGCTATTTATGCAACAAGCCAAACAAAACCCTGACGCATTGGCCGTTAAGCATAATACTGTTCAGGTCACGTATGGTGAACTGGATACGGTTTCAACCAACCTTGCAGCGTATTTGCTGGGAAAAGGCCTTGAACCAGGCGACCCAGTATGTGTATTAATGGACAGAACCCCGACGCTGTTGATGACAATGCTTGCTATCTTCAAAGCGGGTGCTATTTACGTGCCCATCAATCCTAAATATCCGCCCGAACGAATTGATTATGTGCTCGATGATTCACAAGCCAAATGTATTCTGGTGAATGATCAGGAAAAATTACATGAAAAATATCGATCCAAATCCATCACTGTTTCTCAAAGCTGGCAACCGCTTCATTGGGAAATTAAAAATAAACCGCCCTTGCCCCCTGAGAATCCTGAGCAGCTGGCCTATATTATCTATACATCAGGGACAACCGGCAAACCCAAAGGCGTCATGATCCGGCACAAAAGTTTAACCAATCTAGTGACCTGGTATCGCGGTTGTTTCAATGTCACAAAGAATGATCGATCTGCTCAATTTGCTTCTCAAGGATTTGATACTTTTCTGTGTGAAACAATTCCTTATCTTACTACCGGTGCTAGTGTACATATTGTTGATGACAACACCAAATTAACGCCTTCTTTATTTTTTTCCTGGCTTGAACAACATCAAATTACTATTTGCGACTTGCCTACAGCCTACGCGCTTATGCTTTTCACGATGAAATGGCCTAAAACCGTAAATCTCAGAATAGTAAAAATTGGCGGTGAAAGCGTGACACATTATCCAACGCAGACACTACCTTTTGATATATGGAACGGCTATGGTCCAACAGAAACCACCATCGAATGCACTTACGTAAAAATTTATGAAGCTCATTCTTCTGCGCAAAATACACACAAGCATTTTCCACCGCCCATAGGCAAACCGATTATTCACACTGAAGCCTACATTGTAGACAAATACTTGCAACCTGTTCCTATTGGCGTATGTGGTGAATTGCTTATCGGCGGTGTTGGCATTTCAGCAGGCTATCTGAATCGTCATCAGCTAACAGAAGAAAAATTCATACCGCATATTTTGAGTGACGATAAAACGAAAAAATTATATCGCACGGGCGACCTTGTTCGCTGGTTATCAGACGGCAAGCTTGAATTTATTGGCCGCATTGATCATCAAGTCAAAATTCGAGGGTATCGAATTGAATTGGGTGATATTGAATATGCACTCAGCCAGCATACGGATGTGAACGAAGTTGTCGTGCTCGCAAAAGAAAATTTAAACGGAGAAAAATCGTTAATTGCTTATGTCGTACCGAACCTGGACAAAGAAAGATATCTTTATCAGGAAAGATGCCTTCTATCAACGAATAACAACAAATTTATTGAAGCCGTTACTGAAGATATTTCCAAGGAAGGGCTTGCTTTATCAGGCGTGACGGAACCAATTAATATTGGCAGCCTCGTTCAGATACACTTAAAATTGCCTGGCATGGCAGAAGGGAAATTATTTTCAGGCCATATTATTTGGCAGCAGGATAACCGATGCGGAATTGCGTTTGATCTAAATGATGAAGAAAGAAAAATAGTCTCCAAAAGCATCGATTACTATCTGTCTACCCATAATGTCATGGAACTGGTATTAAGTACATCGGCAAAACGTAGTTTGCGCAAAGCGTTAAAAAACCAATTGCCCGAGTATATGGTACCTTCAGTTTTTGTAACGCTTCTGCAATTTCCCTTAACTTTTAGCGGAAAAATTGACGTAAAAGCACTGCCGCCACCACAAGATTATGAACAAATACTACAAAAAGAATATGTACCGCCCAAAACTGAAACAGAAAAAAAATTGGCAGAAATCTGGAGCAAAGTACTGCATAAAAACCGCATCAGTATGACGGACGATTTTTTTGACCTTGGCGCTAATTCATTAAAGGCGGCTGAATTATCTGTATGCATCTTAAACGAATTCAACCAGTCCATTCCTGCAAAGATTTTATTTGATTTGCCCTACATCCCTGTTCTTGCTAATTATATTGATACCAAAGGCAAACTATATGCTAGCCCTTCGCTTATTCAGGAAGAAATCCGCCGCGACTGTACATTGCACGAAAATATCCTGCCTTCCAAACAACTATCGCCCTCTCTGACTAAACCCCAAAATATATTATTGACAGGGGGGGGCGGCTTTCTTGGAATTTATTTATTAAGAGAACTACTGAAACAATCAGAAGCAAAAATTTATTGCTTGATACGTAAAGGAGAATTTGAGACGGCGGCTAAGCGTCTCATATCCACTATTGACAAATTTAATTTATCAGCCGAAATTTCCCTGGCCAATCGACGCATTGTGGCTATAGCGAGCGATTTAAGTTTTGATAATTTCGGCCTTCCTCTGGAACAATATAATAGTCTGATTGATAAAGTTGACCTGATTTATCACTGCGGCGCACAAGTAAATATCATGTCAGCTTATCACAAATTACGCGGCAGTAACGTACAAGGTACGCTGGAAGTGATCAAGTTTGCGACCAGTCATATCGATAAACCGATACATTATATTTCATCGCTTTCTGCTGCATGCCGCAGGGATGCAACTAACGCATTGGCAGAAGATTTTCCCAGTGACAATTATGATGAGTTATTTGGCGGTTATGCCATCAGCAAGTGGGTTTCAGAAAGACTGCTGACCGAGATTAACAAGCGAGGCCTCCCCACCACCATCTATCGTTCTGGCTATATTTCAGGTCAATCCGATACGGGCATCACAAGTTTGAATGACGCCTTGCTAATGCTGATCAAAGGCTGTATTCAGCTGGGCTTGGCCCCCGACATGAACGAAAAGATCACGATTTTACCTGTCGATTTCGTTAGTGAGGCCATCGTTAAAATTGCATTGGCAGAGCCGGCTGCTTCAACTGTTTATCATATTGACCATCCTACAGGTATTTTATGGACAGACTTAGTTTCCTGGCTGAATGATTATGGATATAAAATCAAAATCATTCCCATGTCTAAGTGGCAAAGCATGCTGATTAATATTTCCCATGACAATGCTTTATTTCCCTTTTTACCTTATTATCTTGCCATGCGAGAAGGTGAAATCGCGCCAGAAGTAAGCACACAAAAAGCCAGTGCTAAATTGAAAGAACTGGGACTTACATACCCTAAAATTGATGAGAAGCTATTAACTATTTATTTTGATTACTTATGCCAAGTTAGCTTTCTGCCGCCGCCTAAGGAATCAGATAAAACGTCTTTTTCAACATCCATCAAAATGGATTAATCTACTCGGATTTTACCAGGCTGCGTTTTTGGTAAGGCATACCTTTTTTTCCCATAATGTATTTACCACAACATTGGCATACAAACGGGCTGGCCATTGCTTCTTCGTTTTCATTATAATCAAATGTAATTTCTTCACCCTTACGAATATTTCTGATGCTCACAAGTGAGTGATTTTTTTTATCGATCCTTGCCGTAGGTTGACAGCTATGATTAATCAGCCCGCCCATTTCATCTTCAATATGCTTATTTTTCCCTATCTGTATGGATGTCCGGGTTGGATGATCGAGCATTTCGCCTGTTAATTCTCGCAGAATTTCCCCTTTTTTTATATCCGCCGCGGCAAACACGCCTACGCCATGGATACCCTTCTTGACAAGAAAATAAGGCGCGAAGTGACGGTATTTCATACCTTTCTCCTTCTTTATTGTTCAATTTTATCAAATTATAGACGTTGTTAGGTTCTTGAAATTGATTGAACTTTGTGATTCGACATTAAAATTGCCTGCTATGAAGCAGATTTCAGCGTGATTTTATTTAACGGAAATTAAGGGCTGTTGACATTTATCTTAGGACGATGAGAACAGGAATTTACCGGACATAATGGAGCGCAGCGAAAGGTCTTTTTGCAATATCCTCTATTCATATTTCTGTAAAAAAACATGAAAATCCTTGTCATCAAGAATCTCTATTTCCAGTTTTTTGGCGGCATCCAATTTGGACCCAGGATCTGTCCCTGCCACTACATAATCTGTCTTTTTTGAGACACTGCCTGCAACTTTTGCACCAAGTCTTTCCAATCGTTCCTTGGCTTCATCGCGCGTCATGTCACGCAGGGTGCCCGTCAGGACAAAGGTTTTGCCTGCAAGGGGCGCGTGGCTGGCAGAACGGATCGCAGGCCAGTGCACGCCTGCCCTGATCAATTTGTCGATGACGGTGCGATTATGCTTTTCACGGAAAAAGTGCGCAATGTGTTCGGCGACAACAGGGCCAACATCTGCCACGGCCTGTAAATCATCGATTGACGCAGATTGCAGGGCTTCTAACGTTTTAAAATGCATGGCTAATTGCTTAGCTGTCGCCTCACCTACTTCGCGAATCCCGAGAGCATAGAGAAATCGCGGCAAGGTGGTTGTTTTACTTTTTTCAATCTCTTCCAGCAAGTTTTGTGCTGATTTTTTTCCCATCCGTTCGAGATCTTCTAGCTGCTCCTGTGTTAGATCATATATATCAGCAACAGATGATATCAATTTTGTATTCACCAATTGATCTACAAGCTTGTCACCTAATCCTTCAATATTCATTGCCCGACGTGAAGCAAAATGTTTGATACTTTCTTTTTGCTGGGCTGGACAAATTAATCCGCCGGTGCAGCGCGCTACTGCCTCGCCTTCCACTTGTTCGATGCCGGAATGGCAGACAGGACAATGCTTGGGCAAGGTAATTTTTTTGATGTGTTTAGGCCTGCGATCTTTAACAACGCCGACCACTTCTGGAATCACATCCCCTGCGCGGCGCACAATGACAATATCACCTATATGAATATCCTTGCGCCTGATTTCATCCATGTTGTGGAGCGTTGCGTTGCTTACCGTCACGCCGCGAACGTGAACCGGCTTCAACCTCGCGACCGGCGTCAAGGCACCGGTACGGCCGACCTGAAATTCAACTTCTTCAATGCTTGTCGTTACTTCTTCAGCAGGAAATTTATGCGCCACTGCCCAACGCGGAGCACGCGTGACATAGCCTAATTTTTCTTGCTGAGCAATTTCGTTAACTTTATAAACGACACCATCAATTTCATAGCTTAATTTGTCCCGCTGTTTACCCATCTTCTGATAGTAGGCAAGGCAACCCGCAACGCCTTGCTTCACTTCGATAAGCGGGTTTGTACGCAAGCCCAGCTCTTCCAGCCATTTTAGCATTTCACTGTGTTTAGCTGGCAGTTTGTGGCCTTCCACCCCGCCTACGCCATAGAAAAATATTTCGAGCGGACGCGTCGCCGTAATGCGCGGATCCAGTTGACGCAAGCTGCCCGCTGCCGCATTTCTTGGATTCGCGAATATTTTTAAGCCTTTTTCTTCTGCCTGCGCATTCAGTTTTTCAAAACCTTTTTTTGACATATACACTTCCCCGCGCACGTCCAAAATACGAGGAAATTTATCGCCACGAAGCTTAAGCGGCACCATCTGTATCGTCTTGACATTTTCAGTCACGTCTTCGCCTGTTTCACCGTCACCGCGAGTAGCGGCCTGAGAAAGCAGACCTTTCTCGTAACGAATATTAATGGCAAGTCCATCTAGCTTGGGTTCACAGCAGTATTCAATCGCGCCTTCTTGTTGCAAACGCTCTCGAATACGTTTATCAAAAGCGTGAATATCTTCATCAGTAAACGCATTTTCCAGTGAACGCATAGGTACAGCATGTTTGACTTCTGCAAATGCTTTAAGAGGTGCTCCACCTACACGCTGCGTGGGCGAATCAGCCGTAATGAGATCCGGATGCGATTTTTCAAGCTGCTTTAACCGTTCAAACAGTTCATCAAATTCCGCATCCGAAATGATGGGATTATCCAGTACGTAATAGCGGTAATTATGCTCATTGATCTGCTCACGCAATCTTTCAATTTGCTTTTTGACGTTATCTTTGCTGGTCACTGTTTCTATCCCAAATTTTCCACGATCAAGTGCCGGCCAGACTCATCGCCTTTTCAATATCCACACTGACCAGCCGTGACACACCCGGCTCGTTCATGGTCACACCGATCAAATGTTCCGCCATTTCGATGGTAATTTTGTTATGGCTAATAAAAAGAAACTGTGTTCTTTCCGTCATTGTCTTAACCAGCCGCGTAAATCGCAGGACATTGGCATCATCCAGCGCCGCATCAACTTCGTCTAGCAAACAAAATGGCGCAGGATTAAGATGGAAGATGGAGAAAATCAATGCGATGGCTGTCAACGATTTTTCACCACCAGATAACAAATAAATAGAACTGTTTCGTTTGCCAGGCGGACAGGCCATCATCGTTACGCCTGCTTCAAGCAGGTTATCGCTGTTCAATTCAAGATAGGCTTTGCCACCGCCAAATACCGTAGGGAATAATTCTTGAAAGCGGCCATTCACTTTATCAAAGGTTTCCTTGAAACGCGTTCGTGTTTCCCTGTCAATTTTAGCAATTGCATCTTCCAGTGTTGCAAGCCCCGCCTGTAAATCTTCCAGCTGTTTATCCAGATATTGTTTGCGTTCCAGACATGTCGCATACTCATCAATCGCCACCAAGTTGATGGGTCCCAGGCGGTTAATACGTTGTACCAGTTGATCCAGTTTGGTTTGACAATCCTCTGTCGTCAATTCCTGGGGAAGGTCTTTTAACGTATCTTCCAGCGTAAATTCAGTTTCTTTCAGTTGTTCGACCAGTGTATCGGCCTTGACTTTCCATCCCTGCCATTGTACACGCAGTGACTCAAGCGAAGTGCGAATTTTATTAATATCACGTTCAATGATCTGCCGCTTTTCCTCCAGGTGACGGAACTCCTGGTCGAGTGATTCAACAGCAACGCGCGCCGTATTGAGTTCAACCTCTACACTTACATGTTTATCCAGCGCACGTGACAAGGATTTCTTGATACTGTCTAACGGCGGCATGGAAGTTAATTCACTTTGCAGGGTAATTTTGCGTTCGTTCAGTGTGGTAAGCTGTCCCTGCAACCGGCCAACGGCCTGGTGTAGTGAGGCTTTTTGCGAACGGGATGTCTGCAAACGGATTTCCAATTCATGCATCAGTTCTTTCTTTGCATTGTTTTGTTCACGCATGCTTTGTAATTGCAGACGCGCTTTATCTCGCTCCTTGATTAAACCCTCACGCGCAGCAGCATGCTGTTCCAGTTCACTCATGGCTTGCTGCCATAATGAACGGGCCTGCACCAGTTCTGCATCGGCTTTTTTTAATTGATCCGTGCATTCAAGCAATTCTTTAACATATCGCTCTGATTGTGATTTTAGTTCAGCCAGACGCTCCTGCTTCATTTTCTGCTGTGTATTAAATTGCGCAGCCTGTGCTTGTTTCTGATTACACGACTGCTGCAATTGATCGCGTTGCTGTTCCAGTTTCTGGATCGTTTCACGGCGATCATTAATGTTCTTCTCAAGCTCTTTCTGCGTTTCCTGTAACTGGCTAATGCGCGCAGCCAGTTTTTTTAATTCCTGTTCGCGCTGGAATACACCCGCAGCGGGATCTTCTTCTCGCAGAATTTTAAGCCAGGAACGGTTAA
Source organism: Aquicella lusitana (assembly GCF_902459475.1). NCBI lineage: Bacteria > Pseudomonadati > Pseudomonadota > Gammaproteobacteria > Legionellales > Coxiellaceae > Aquicella > Aquicella lusitana. The sequence goes on from NZ_LR699114.1 coordinate 1,197,780, forward strand.
GCCATACACCATCGCGGGTAATGACAGATTCGTTTACATCCAGCGATTCGCACAAGGCAAGCGCCTCATCCATTGAATCAGCGACATAAATCCCGCCAATAAGAGAATCCAGCGACCAGGGTGACTTCACCTTTTGTAAGAGCGCTGTGCCTTTTGTACTGTTTTCCTTTCCTGGCGAAGCCGGCTGCACAGGCGTGAAGACACAGATATTGCCTTTTTTAAGATCTTCAACATGCGGCGCGATCTCGCTCACTTGATCAACGCAAATAGCTTGTAGGCAAAAGCCAAGCACTTTTTCAACCGCAAATTCCCATCCACTTTCCACTTCAATGTTTTGCGCCAACCGAGGCTTTGATCCTAGCTGATGTTTGGCAGCCCAAGACGCAGCCGGATTACCGCGTTGTCCCAACGCAGTCTGCTGCAACGCTTCCAGCGACGCCTGCTGTCCTCGAAGTTTTTGCAACTCACTGCGTACATTGTCGAGACTCGTATTGGAATCCTGTTGCGTGGATTGCAATGTGCTAATTTCTTTTCGCACATCGGCCAATTGTTTATTCTGGAATTCCAACGCATCCGTCACTTCATAAGCTTTCTTGGTAAATTCCTCAATTTCTTTGGTTAATTCAGAAAAATTCAACCGATGCTGATCCTGCTGCAATTGCTCCTGCCGCTTTTGCAGAAACGCGATTTTTTGCTCAAGGTGCTGAATATGCGTTTTTTCAACTTGCGCCGTTTGGGTAGTTTTTGCCGAAACCTGATTGAATTCGTCCCAACGGGTTTGCCAGGTTTGCATTTCTTCTTCTGCCGCCTCAAGACTCCCCTGCAAATGCACCATCTCATCTTTTATCGCGGCGAGTTCTGGTTCGATGCGGTGAATATCCTGTTCGATTTCACGCAAATTATCTTCTGATTCAGCCATCTGGTCTTTGACGGTCTGCCAATCGCTCTCCGTCTGTTTGAGATCATGTTCCCATTGCTGCTGCCGCTCCTGGTGATGCAAAATATCCTGCTCAATGCGGGTAATTTCGTTTCCAACCGCATAATAACGACGCTGCACTTCCTGAAACGCATCATGGGCGGCACGCTGTTCATGACGCATTTGTTCTATTTCACGATCCGTGCCGCTTAATTCGCTATGACGCGCTTCCAACGCAGTTTCCTCGCGTTGAATCTGCAGCGTATGTTCGACCATACGGCTGTCCAGCTGGCGCCACTGTACGCCATATAATTGGGCCCGAAGCACACGTTCCTGCTGCTTCAAGACCTTGAATTTCTCCGCTACGTTTGCCTGATGCTTGAGATGGCTGAGCTGCTTTTCAAGTTCCGCACGCAAATCATTAATGCGTGCGAGATTTTCCTTGGTATGGTGAATACGAAGCTCGGTTTCATGCCGGCGCTCCTTGTATTTTGAAATGCCCGCTGCCTCTTCGAGGTAAGTCCGCAACTCATCAGGTTTAGCTTCAATAATCCGACTGATCATGTTTTGGCCAATAATAGAGTAGCTTCGGGGGCCTAATCCGGTGCCCAGGAAAAGATCGACTACATCACGCTTGCGGCAACGAACTCCGTTTAGATAATAAGTAGAATCCGATTCCCGGTTAATGACACGCTTGACTGAAATTTCAGCAAATTTGGCATACTCTCCACCAATAGCACCATCCGAGTTATCAAAAATCAACTCTACAGAAGCCTGCCCCACCGGCTTTCGGCTGCTCGAGCCATTAAAAATAACGTCGGTGAGCGATTCACCGCGCAAATATTTAGGCGAGCTTTCGCCCATGACCCAGGTAACGGCATCAATAATATTCGATTTTCCGCATCCGTTCGGGCCAACAATGGCAACGAGCTTGCTCGGGAGGGAAATAACGGTTGGGTCTACAAATGATTTAAAACCAGCGATTTTAATCTTCGAAAGCTGCATGTTTTACCAATCCTAAAATAGTGAAGCAAATTCAACGGCATATTATGCCAGTTCCCTTGGCATGGATTCCATATTCTAAATCGATTAAGCTAAAGTTATGTACAAAATATTTAACAATTTATGCTAAATTCATCGCCAAACGGAAAATTGGAGAATGCAATCATAACGCGGCATACTGAAATGGCTAAATGCTGGCTTTAAGGAGTACAAGGAAGAAAATGCGGCCCCATCCTCTACATGTCCCCTGGCTGCCTTATCTCGTTACTTCGATCGGGGTCCTGTTTTCCCTGCTTATCTGGTATCTGCTTAAATACGATGTCCCCGCTTATCTTGCCCTGCATCCTGTGCTTGAGTCATACCATCCCTGGATTATCCTGATATTTGGGGTAGGCCTTTCTGTTTTGGTAGGCGTCACCATTCATATTGCTCAGGTAGCCCGTCATCAGGCCATTTCCCTCAAAAAGATCAACGAAGATCTGAAAAAGGAAATAGGTGAACGCATCAATGCGGAAGATATTAAACAGAAATTGGAAGTCGCCCTGCTCCAGGGCCAAAAGCTGCAGGCCATGGGCACACTGGCTGGCGGTATCGCGCATGATTTTAATAATATTCTCTATGCAATCATTGGTTATGTGGAAATGGCCCGAGAAGATGTGGAAAAAGACAGCCTGATTCATAAAAATCTGGGCAAAGTACTCGACGCTGCCCACCGCGGACAGGAACTGGTGTCGCGCATTCTTTCGTTTAGCCGCAGACAGCATCATGAATTCAGTACGCTTAATTTGAAAAAAACCATTGAAGCTGCGCTGGCCCTGCTGCGGCCTACCATCCCTGCCAGCGTCATCATTCATTTTGAAGCAGAAGCCGATCCTGCTATTCTTGGCAATCAAACGCAGCTTCATCAGGTACTGGTTAACCTGATTAATAATGCGGTTGATGCCATGGATGGGGAAGGAACCATCACCATTCATCTCAGCCACCTACCTGCGGCTGATCCCTATTTAAAACAATTTCCCGCAACAGCCGCGCAAAATTATTGTAAAATTGAAATCGCCGACACGGGGCATGGAATGGATAAAAATACGATGGGACGCATTTTTGAACCTTTCTATACGACCAAGGAAGTCGGCAAAGGAACAGGGCTCGGGCTTTCCATTGTGCACTCGATCATCAAGGAACATCAGGGTGAAATCACCGTAACAAGCCGCCTGGGACACGGCACCACCTTTGTGATACTGCTACCGGAACATTCATAGGGAGGAAACATGGCAAAAATATTACTGGTTGAAGACGATGAGCTTGTCAGGGATATGTTGATGCAAGTGTTGCAGCGCGCATCCCACACTGTGCTGTGCGCAGCGAATGGTGAAGAAGCAACGGAATATCTGCAAAAAGACAAACCGGACATTATGGTCACCGATATCATCATGCCCAAGAAAAGCGGTATCACGCTGATTTCCGAAGTTAAAAACCGACATCCCAATCTGGAAATTATTGCCATTTCCGGTGGCGGACGATTAGATCCCACCGGCTATTTGGATCTCTCCGAATCGCTGGGCGCATCAGTTTCATTTGAAAAACCCATCGACAATACCGCGCTGCTGATGGCGATTGATCTGCTCCTGCATGGGAAAAAGGAGAAAACGGGCAGCACGACCAATCACTAGCGCTGAGGTCAATCTGCTTTTATTCCATCCTCCATCAAGGCTGCATGCCAGTAATGATGATGGGTTTTACGGTAAATTTCTGGTGATAGCACTGCATTTTTCTCTTTCAGCCTGAACTGAATCGCCCCGGTTTCTGCTGTATTTAATTGTCTCGCCTGTATAGCTTCATAAAAAGACACTATTTGCGGATGAGGAAAATGGTAGCGATTGCGATAACCTGTTGCATACAGCACAAATTGCGGGCGCACAGCCACAATAAATTTTGCAAGACCCGATGTTTTGCTACCATGGTGCGGTGCGACCAGAATCGTCGATTGTAAATGATGCGAAGCCTGCTCAAGCAAATTCTCTTCAGCGTATTTTTCGATATCCCCCGTCAATAAAATAGATTGTCCATGAGCTGTAATACGCAACACACACGAACTGTCATTACCCAAGCTTAACTGATTTTTGTCCGGATAAATGAACGTAAACAGCACCTTGTCCCACTGCCATGTATCACCCGCGAAACAGGTACGTGCGATAGGTTGCAACCATTTTTCAGGTACGCTGGTTTTTATCATGCCAACAGACAACGCTTTCACTAATGCACCTGCTCCGCCAATATGATCATTATCGCCGTGGCTTATCACCAGCAGATCAATCTGCCGCGCCCCTATTTTGTGTAAGAAAGGTAAAACCACGCTTTCTCCCATATCCATACCTGCATAGCGAGGCCCGGCATCATAAACCAGCAGATGTGTTTTAGTTTGCACCACAACAGATAATCCCTGGCCTACATCCAGCAAGGTCAACCACACATCGCCCTCTGCTGGTGCAGCAGGCTTGTAAAGCAAAAGCGGCAAAACCCAGAGAATACCCGCCCATTTTCCGGGAAAACCGGCGGGCAACAGCAGAAGCAGGAAGCCTGTCATTGTTATAAAAAACAGTATAGGATCGGGCATCGCGTGGTACCAGGCAGAAAAAGGAAGCGCAGAAAACCATGCTAGTAGCGTCCATAACACCGCGAGACTTTTATCAGCGATCAGTAAACATAATCCTCCCACCGAAGGTAATATCAGCAGGCATATCCCACTTAAAAAGCAGAAAGGAAGGATCAAGCAGCCAAGCCAAGGTATGGCGATACTGTTAGCAAGAAAGGAAACCAGCGAGCATTGCTGAAATAATACTAAAGTGATGGGTGTCAAGCCCAGACCTACTACCCATTGTACCCTGCCCCACTTCCACCATAATCCACGCGGTGCGAGACGGCCGCCCATACCGTAAATAATCAATGCAAGCGTACCAAAAGATAGCCAGAAGCTTTCTGTCAGGACACATAGCGGGTTTAGCATTAAAACCAGCAGCAGCGCAAGAGACCAGCCATACCATGCGTTAAGTTTGCGCCTGGAAAGCAGACTGAAAATAAAAGCAGCAAGCATAAGACAGGCGCGTTGGGTAGGAACAGAAAATCCGGCCAAGGCACTATAAAGCACGGCGACGATTAAAGCAGCACAAGCACCTGCTTGTTGCGCAGGCAGCCATAAAGTTAATCGCTCAAATCGCCGCCAACTCCAGGCAATGAGCATATGCGTAAAACCCGCCATGATGCCGATATGTAAGCCTGCGATTGCCATCAGATGATTGGTGCCAGTCTGACGCAGCACTTGCCAATCTTCCTGTGCAATGCCTTCACGCTCGCCCATGATCAACGCCATCAACCAGGGTGCGGTCCTTGATTGCGGCAAATGCGCTCTGATCTTTTCCTGCAGATTTTGCCTGAATTGGGCAATAGGATAATGGTACCAGTGATGTGATATCACCTTATTTAAAGGACTCGTTAAAATATAGCCGGACGCACGTAATCCCTTCTGCAGGCTCCAGGCTTCGTAATCAAACGTACCTGGGTTTTGCGTACCATGAATGCGTTTCAACCGCACCAAGAATTGACGTTTTTCACCGGCTTTTATCGGTTGCTGATGATCTCGCCACGCAAGACGCACTAAGGCTTTACCAGGCTGAAGATCACCGCCAACCTGCATGGTTTGCAGTGCGAAAAAAAAATAAGTCTGCCACTTATTTCTGACCGGCAAAGACGCTACATAACCTGTAATGGTAACTGGACGCCCTTCCCATGATTTTGGCAGCGACCAGGAAAGGATGCCTTGTGCATACCATGCGCTCCACGCAAAGCCAAGCACAAAAGCAAAGAGCAGATAAACGAGACGTATTCTATTTTTTAAACTAAAATAAATTAAAAAATTAATTGTTGTCAGCAAAACAAGCATTATTTGCGACGGCAGGCTGGAAAATAATTGTAAAAATAAATCGCCTGACAAAAAGGCGAGCACAAAAAAAGGCATGGGTGAGAACTCTCTGAAAGAATGGATTCGGGTTCGGATACAGAACGATTTGGTTTTATCGCATAAGTAATGAAAAGAAATATAGTTCACCGGATAGTAGTGCGCTGCGCTCAGGATGACAGCCATTTAAATGGCCAATCCAGTTAAAGTTAGTAGTATTAACTACGAAACTGAATTCCGTGCAGATATCTGAAAAACCTTCTAAAACCAATTAAAATTGAATAAATAATAGAATATTCTTTTAAAAAATAAATTACCCTTGATGGATTCTATTCTGGTTAATAAAGATAAATAATCTTTCTTGCTTAATAACCCGCTTAAATTATTAAGGTAAAAATTGATTGACGTTATATTATTATCGATATCACGGAACTTAATTTTTGCAAGAGATTTTATATTTAATTCCAGCATTCTTAACTCACCACCCAGCTTGATAAGCTCTTTAGCGACAGATGAACCTTCAGGCTGATTGACTAGCAAATCAGCAATTATTTTTTCTATTTCATCAACTTTAGAAACGATTTTTCCAACGAGCATCGTTTGACCTTTATTAAAATTAGCTGTCAATGGCACTGCCTTACACTTCGACCAGCTTTCCGTCTTCAATTCTCAGTACCCGCTGGGCTTGACTTGCGATATCGGGATCGTGTGTCACCATCACTACGCTGGTTTTATGTACACTTTGCAGATCAAAAAATAATTTTAGAACCTTCTCAGCATTATGTGGATCCAGATTACCGGTAGGCTCATCCGCAAGTACGCACAAGGGTTCAGCGACGAGTGCGCGAGCGATAGCAACGCGCTGACGTTCACCGCCAGAAAGCTGACCCAGACGGTGCTGCATGCGATGCTGCAAGCCCACCTGCTCCAGCAGATGCGCTGCTCTTTCACGAACCTGCGCCGGCTCATCTCCACGAATTAATAAAGGCATGCCTACGTTTTCGAGCGCGGAAAACTCAGGTAATAAATGATGAAATTGATAAACAAAACCCAGGTATCGATTACGCATTTTGCATTTTTCAGTTTCTGAAATGGCATGCAGATTTTTTCCGTTCAGCATAACACGGCCATGCGTAGGACGATCCAGCCCTCCCAGTAAATGCAAAAAAGTGCTTTTACCTGATCCCGATGTACCCACAATCGCCACCATTTCAGACATACCGATTTCAAGATCCATATGGTGTAATACTTCGATTTTCGATGCACCATCCAAGTAAGTTTTTCCCAAATTATAACAAGCAAGAACAGGATTATTCATAGCGAAGCGACTCCACTGGATCCATTTTTGACGCACGCCAGGCGGGATAAATGGTTGCAATCAGGCTCAGAAACAAAGCTGCTACACTGATCTTGACAACGTCCATCCATTCGATTTCAGAAGGCAGATAATTAACGAAATACACATTCGAAGAAAGAAACTGAACACGAAATACATGCTCAATCCAGTTTACAATATCCGTCACATTCCATGCCAGCAGTACGCCTAGCACGACGCCCAACAACGTACCAAATACACCGATCAAACCGCCTTGCACAATGAAAATATTCATAATCATGTTGGGCGTTGCGCCGAATGTTCGCAGGATAGCAATGTCGGACTGCTTTTCATTGACCACCATCACCAGTGTCGCGACCAGATTAAACGCGGCCACTGCGATAATCAGCAACAGGATAAAAAACATCATGGTTTTTTCCAATTGAACGGCGTGGAAAAACTCGCCAAACTGATCCGCCCAGGTCGTGATACTTGCAGTAGGCGATAATTGGGTCATGAGATCACGCGCAATACTGGGTGCAGCATAAACATCTTTGATATTCAAATGCAGGCCGGTAACATTATCGCCCAGACCCATCAATTTTTGCGCATCATTCAAATGAATAAAGCCTAATCCGCGGTCAAAACCAAACCCTCCGCCCGCTTTAAAAATACCTACCACTGTGAAACGTTTCGCGCGAGGAATAACGCCAGCAGGTGAGATTGTTACCTGGGGAACAAAAACCGTCACTTTATCACCCGGGCTCACATCAAGCAGGCTGGCCAGGTTTTCTCCTAGCACGATGCCGAATTTTCCTGCCTGCAAGTCCGAGAGCCGTCCTTGCACCATTTTTTCGGCTACCGCAGACACTTTCTTCGCTTCCGCGGGCAGCACGCCTGTTAGCAGCGCAGGCTGGGCGGCCCCTCCTCCGCTGCTTAACAATACTTCGCCCGTTGCGAAAGGCGCCGAAGCCGTAATAGCTGGAAATTCAGTCATTGTCTTTTGCAAATCCTGCCACCCGGCGATATAGCCTGTCACACTGCTGATGGTCATGGGCGGCACCATCGTGAATACCCGTTTCTTTATTTCACGATCAAATCCATTCATGACGGACAAAACGGTAATCAGCACCATCACGCCCAATGCAATTCCAATCATGGAAACCAAGGAAATAAAAGAAATAAAATGATTGCGGCGTTTGGCACGCGTATAACGCAATCCTACAAACAGTGAAACCGGTCTAAACATGCAGCTCATTCCTATTAAAATGACAGCTACTGAATAATGTAAAAAAGTTTTTGGTGGTTTGTTCAGCAAATGTTTCCAGAGAAATATTGCGCAGCTTGGCAATATAGTCAGCCGTGTAGCGCACATATGCAGGCTCATTGGGCTTGCCCCGATGTGGATTCGGGGCAAGATAAGGGCAATCGGTTTCGATCAGAATGCGATCCAGTGGAACTTGTCTTGCGACATCCTGAAGTGTCACAGCGCTCTTGAATGTAACAATGCCTGAAAAAGAAATATAAAAATTCATATCCAATGCTTTTTTTGCCATTGCCCAATCTTCAGTAAAACAGTGCATGACGCCCTGCACCTGATCTGCTCTTTCTTCTTTCATTATGCGTATTGTATCGTCTTTTGCATCGCGCGTATGCACAATCAATGGCTTTCCTACCTTTTTTGCCGCCTCGATATGTGTGCGGAACCGTGTTCGCTGCCATTCAAGATCGCCGGTTGAACGAAAATAATCCAGGCCCGTTTCGCCTATGGCCACCACTTTAGGATGTTGCGCTAGTCGAATTAAAGTTGTCTCGTCCACATCGGTCACGGGCGCAGGATTTTCATTGGGATGCAGCCCTACTGATGTGCTCACAAAAGGATATCGCTCTGCTGTTTTAAGCAGCGTCGGAAAACCATCCAGCGCTACGCAGACATTTAGCAAATAGTGCACGCCTTGCTCCTGTGCTCGGGCAATGACCCGGTTTAAATCGCCTTCATCCGGCGTCAGGTCCAGCAAGTCAAGGTGACAATGTGAATCCACAAGAAACATATTCACCATCCTAGAGTGTGATTTTTTTATTTTTCCAAAGCGTGCGATCCCCCCAAAGATGGGATCGCCATGCATTGAATTCAACAATATTTTTAGCATTCATCATCAAGTTGACATCAGCGCTGACTTCCTTGAGATACCACTTAAATGTTTTACGAGCCTCATCATCTTCGGGTGATATTTCAAACATTAATTTTTCATGGCCAAAGGCTTTAACCAGCGCAAAGATCACGTCTTTGCGCCAGTCCTTCGGATCAGCGATACCTTCCGTGATGCCTTCGGATTCCACCATGAGCATATGCGCACCTGCTTCAAAAAAGCGTTCGCCTTCTTCAATTAACTCCTCAGGCGTTTTCACAGATTTTGTTTTGTTTTTATAGTCGAATTCCTGCACGCCGCCGCCTACGCTGCTCATGATAGTAATTTCTGGCTTTGGTTTCATGCCCATTTTTTTAATGCGTTTTACAATTTCCACCTGATCATCAAGGCGAAAATCCTGTGGATGCTCGAACATGCCGCTTGATACTTCAACGACATCAAAACCCAGACGCTGAGTTTCCTGCAAATAGTGATCAATATTTTTAGGATCCTGAATGACAATTCTTTCAATAAAACCACCTGTGTTCACATACACCTGGTGCTCATGCGCAAGATCCGTAAAAGCTTTTACGGTATTAGCCGTCAGCAAAGCCTGCGTACCGCCAGCGAATTTAAAACCATCAATATAATAACCCCATGTCTTAAGCAAATCGTTGAGCTGCTGCACAGTGAACGCTTCATAGTAAGGACCGCGTATTTCAGTAAGCCCTGACTGACGCGGTTTAGGCGCCAATGGTTTAAGATCGACAAAATCAAAACTGCGCTGATACAAATTTTCCATGTTTGCTCTCCTTGTTACGCTGCTGCATTCATCCACTGAATCAATACGCTTTCCACCAGCAGGGTTTTATTCAGATGAATGCCTGCATAAATTTCTGCACGCAGCCGTTGTAAATCAGCCATCAATTTGACATTTCGCTGAGGGTCGGTGCGTTCACTTAATGCTGTCAACTGCTCTTTATAATCCGTATTGAGAAGATTTTCCGCGCCCACACCCAACTGCAACCGTAACAGATCCATCGTCCAGCTCAGCATGTAATCGAGCAGATGCACAGGTTCCATATTTTGCACGTTCGCAGCCGATTTAAGCGGATCACCCTGCCGCTTTGCGAGTAAAGCGAGTGCATCAAATAATATTTGCCGCCCTGCAAGCTGATTTTCCTGTACCAGCTTCAGCGCCGCGAGCGGCGCGCCGTGCGCAAGCTTTAATAAAAGGGCAGGATCCGTTGCAGGATTCGCTAATTCGCTTTGTAACCACTGAAGCGCCTGCGTCTGATGTGGTCGCGGAAAAAGAATACGTTGGCAGCGGCTTAAAATCGTAGCGGGCAGCCGTGAAAATGAATCACTGATCAAGATAATCACGGCACCGGATGAGGGTTCTTCCAGCGTCTTGAGCAGTGCGTTTGCTGCGTTGGTATTCATGCTGTTAGCTGGGTGAATGATGATAATACGATATTCACCTTGTAAGGCAGACTGATAAATAAATTCATTGGCATCGCGTATTTGATCGACTTTAATCGCATGGCCTTCTTTCTCTGGTTCGATCCATAACACATTGGGGTGCGCTCTGCCCTCAATCAACCGACAGGCATGGCAGTGATAGCAGGGCTGATTGCTAAGTGTCGGTTGTTGGCACAACAAGAGGCGGGAAAACCGATCGGCAAAGATTGCTTTACCCGTTCCCGCAATACCAGCAAACAAAAGCGCGTGCGGCAAACGGTTTTGCTGTTTTAAGCGCAGAAGATAATCCCATTGATCCGCCTGCCAGGGATACATATTATTTTTTCCTGATAAATTCATCTAAAATACGGCGTACCTGATCCTGCACTAAACCCAGCCCCAGTGTTGCATCGATCAGCCGGATTCGCTCAGGATCCGCTTTTGCCCGTTCCAGGTAAACATTACGCACGCGTACAAAAAAATCTGTTTTTTCCTGCTCGATGCGGTCTTTTTGCGTTCCGCGTTTTTCTGCACGAGCGATACCCAGATCAGCGGGTACATCGAGCAGAAATGTTAAATCAGGATAAAGACCGTCTACAATCATTTTATCCAGCAGACTAATCTTATCCATTGCTATTCCGCGACCGCCGCCTTGATAAGCATAGCTTGCATCCACATAACGATCGCTTACGACCCATTTACCAGCCGATAAGGTCGGCTCAATGCACTGGCTGATATGTTGGGCGCGGCTCGCAAACATTAACAGGAGCTCTGTTTCAGGCGCGATTCCTTCTGAAGCGGTAGAATGCAGGAGCAACTTACGAATGGCTTCTGACACGTCCGTACCGCCCGGTTCACGTGTTAACACGACTTCAACCCCAGCCTTGACGAGGTAGTCTTGGATAAATTGCAATGCTGTACTTTTTCCCGCACCTTCAATGCCTTCAATCGTGATCAGTTTGCCGCGTGTCATACGAATAATTTTGAACCTATTTTTGGATAAGCTTTAAGTAAGATAGCATTCTGCGAATAATTTTTTAATGTCCCCGGAAACAGGGTATTCAAATATTCCTGTATCCTGGACGGATTAAAATAAGATTCGCGGCGTTTAATGGATTTCGCCACAGCCGTGTTATGTTCATCCAGTGTCCTGGAAAACTGATGGCTGCCATCGCCCTTTGCTACAAAATAATAATAATCATTTTGTTGTGGATGCATCGCTGCTTCAATGGAAACGAGACTAGGCATAGCGATGGGCGTAGGCGGCAATCCTTTGTGAACATAAGTATTATAAGCCGTATCTTCCTGCAGATTTTCCTTGTGAATTTTTCCTGCATACCGATCCCCCATACCATAAATCACAGTGGGATCGAATTGCAGCGGCATATTGTGACGGATCCGATTGACCAGCACGCCCGCAATGACAGGACGTTCGGCATCTAGGTACGCTTCCTTTTCAATCAGAGAAGCAGCTGTTAAGGCCTCATATTCATTCTTATAAGGAAGATCTGGCGCACGGTTTTGCCAGGCTTCTTTCAAGCGCTTTTGCATATAATCGAAAGCGCGTTTTAAAATAACCAGATCTGGATTATTACGCGTATAGGAGTAGGTTTCCGGAAAAAACTGTCCTTCCGGTGCAAGATCGGGATAACCCAGCCGTTCCATGATCTGCTTGTCATTCAGTTCACTTGTCACATGGCGCAGACCTTCTGCTTTGTTCAGCGCCTCGCGCAATTGATGAAAAGTCCAGCCGGGCACGATAGTGAAAGGATGGTAAACATGGCCCGTACCGTTTGTCAGCTGTTTCCAGATAGATGCTGGCGTGGATCCTTTTGGGAAAAGATATTCACCCGTTTTGAGCTGTGAACTCTTTTGCGGATAAACATACAAGGAAAACAGCAACGGATGCCGGATAATTCCCTGCTGGCTTAATTCGGTAATAACGACTTTCTTGGAAATGCCTGGTCGTAAATAATAAGTTACACCATTTTCTTCAGTAACTACTTTAGAAAACAGCGCGTTTGCGCAAAAACCTAAAAAACTGCCCAGCAGCAGTACGCCAACAATAAGTGTGTAAGAAATTGATTTTTTCATAGAAAAATAGGGATTAATTAATATGGATTGATTTTAACTGTGACAAGAGGGAATGGCTATGAAAAAATGGATTGGGTCATTTATTTTGTCATCCCCATTCCGCGGCCTTGCAGTAATCTGGATCCCGCTGACTAGCAACGGGACGACAGTAATTATTTTATGAGAAGAAAGGAAAAATTAGAAATCAAAAGGGGTTATCGTGTCATTCTTGATCGTTTATCATATGCAGTATCTTCTTGCCCAGACAGGGATCGTTTACCAAATCCTTCTGTCATGGTGATGCCTTGCGCAGCCATGGATTTTAGTTTTTCAAGCTGAATTTGCTGATCCACCATCGCCACCATGTTTCTCATTTGATTATCAACAACCTGCCTTTGCTCAGCCCAGATTGTATTTTGCACGCCTGCTGTGCGGTTTTGGTAAATCTGCAACATTTTGCCGAGCATGGAGCCGATCATTTCAAGGGCATCTATGCTGGGATTTGCTTCATATTGATTAATCAGCTGCTCCATAAACTGGATGCTGACAGGTTCAAAAGAAGTGGTAATACTTTGACTTTTGATAAACTGCTTGAGATGTTCAATCATATCACTATCCTCCAGGAATATTGAAAGTTTACCTAACTGTGTCATGCCGGCAAAAGTCGGCATAACAATCTGTGGTACTGTTATTATTTCATCTTCCTGAAAACCAATGTTCCATTCGTTCCGCCAAATCCAAATGAGTTGGAAAGCGAAACATCAATCTTCATGGGCTGCGCCTGATTGGGAACGAAATTCAGATCACAACTCTCGCTGGGATTTTCCAGATTGATCGTAGGAGGCGCCACCTGGTCACGAATGGCAAGAATAGAAAAGATAGCTTCCACCGCACCCGCTGCACCCAGTAAATGGCCAGTCATGGATTTGGTAGAGCTGACAGCTAATTGATACGCATGATCACCGAAGGTACGTTTAATGCCTTTAACCTCCAGTTCATCACCTGCAGGCGTGGAAGTAGCGTGGGCATTGATATATTGCACTTCTTCGGGCTTAATACCCGCATCGATGAGCGAAGCTTTCATAGCACTGGCTGCGCCTTTGCCTTCAGGGTCAGGCGAAGTCATGTGATGTGCATCTGCACTCATGCCAAAACCAATTAATTCCGCATAAATTTTTGCACCGCGCGCTTTGGCGTGTTCATATTCCTCGAGAACAATAACCCCTGCACCGTCACCCAATACAAAACCATCACGGTCTTTATCCCAGGGGCGGCTTGCTTTTTCCGGCGCATCGTTACGTGTAGAGAGTGCACGCATGGAAGCAAAGCCGGCAAGACCCAGCTTGGTGGTCGCCATTTCTGACGCGCCTGCAATCATGACATCTGCATCACCATAAACAATAGTGCGTGCAGCAACACCGATATTATGTGTCCCCGTTGTGCATGCGGAGACCAGTGCAATATTCGGACCGCGCATACCGTATTGAATAGAGAGGTTGCCTGCGATCATATTGATCAGGGCACCTGGAATAAAAAAGGGAGAAATCCTGCGAGGTCCGGATTCCAGCATGACAGCATGCGATTTTTCAATCAAGGGCAATCCGCCAATCCCTGAACCGACAGCAAGACCAATGCGGTGTGCATTCGCCTCAGAGACTTCCAAGCCCGAATCCTGAATGGCTTGCATCGCTGCAGCCATTCCATATTGAATAAAATAATCGCGTTTTCGTGCTTCTTTTTCCGACATGTAGGGGGACGCGTCAAAGTTTTTGACACGGCTGCAAATTTGGCAGCTGAGATCAGACGCATCAAAATGATCAATTGCGGCCACACCGCTTTTACCCGCGATAATAGCCTTCCACGTACTTTCCATATCATGGCCAAGTGGTGTCACCATCCCCAGGCCTGTTACTACAACACGCCGTTTATTCAAGCTGAAAACCCTCTTCTCGATTAGGAACAAGATAGAACAATCGTAGCGCGGCTTGATTAGCTGGCTTTTGTTTCCTTTTCCATACGGTTAACAATGTAGTTAACTGCGTCTTTAATCGTGACGATTTTTTCTGCATCTTCGTCTGGAATTTCTGTTTCAAATTCTTCTTCGAGCGCCATTACTAATTCCACTGTATCCAGTGAATCTGCGCCTAAATCATCCACAAATGAAGCGTCAGTGGTAACTTCATCTTCCTTGACACCCAGTTGTTCAACCACGATTTTTTTAACTCGTGCTTCAATTTCATTCGTTTTCATAGTCATGATTACTCTATCCTCTTTTGATAAAAAACAATAATTATTAGCCTTCTCTGCAGGAGATAAAACCCGACACTCCCTATCCTTGCCTGCACCGAATTACTCCGACACCACCCTTGAAAAGCGCGGGTCGGGTTATAATTTGTGCTAGTTTATTCGAAAACCGCGAAGTTGCAAGATGGAATTTCAGGTTTGTACATTAGTTCATATACATACCGCCATTTACGTGCAGGGTCTGACCCGTGATATAACCGGCCGCCTTTGATGCCAGAAACAGTACTGCAGCAGCGATGTCCTCGATACTTCCCATACGCTGCATGGGGATACGCTGGAAAATCGCTTCGCGCTGTTCATCGGACAGGGCGTTGGTCATGTCCGTCGCAATAAATCCGGGTGATACGGTGTTCACTGTAATATCGCGTGAGCCTACTTCAAGTGCCAGCGCCTTGCTAAACCCGACCACGCCTGCTTTTGCCGCAGCATAGTTAGCCTGGCCCGGGTTTCCCATGGAACCGACTACTGAGCCGATGTTGATAATACGGCCCCATCTGGCCTTTAGCATATCTTTGATGCAAGCCTTACTAAGGCGATAGATAGAGTTCAGGTTTGTATCAATGACCTGAAACCACTCGTCATCCTTCATGCGCAAAAACAGATTATCCTGTGTCACCGCCGCGTTATTCACTAAAATATTGACGGCACCATAATGGCTCTTGATAGCGGCCATCAACGCATTGATGGAGTCAGGTGAGGTCACGTTTAATACCATGCCTGCCCCGTTCAAGCCTTCGTTTTGAAAAGCAAGTGTAATACGATCCGCGCCTTCCTGTGTCGTTGCTGTCCCTACTACGACCGCACCCGCCCGTCCTAAAGTCAGGGCGATACCGTGCCCTATGCCGCGACTTGCGCCCGTCACCAATACGACTTTATCCGCCAGTAATCCTTCGCCAAACATGATGCGCTCCTATTCTGTTTCTAACGTCAATACAGCTTCAAGACCTGCGAGATCGGATGTCGCCATGAGCTGCAGGCTTTTATCAATGCGCTTGTTCAAGCCGGTCAATACTTTGCCCGGACCACATTCAGTTATATGCGAAACCCCTGCCTGGATCATCTGCTGAATCATCTCTACCCAGCGTACCGGGCTATACAATTGCCTAACTAAGCCGTCACGAATCGAATCCGCACCGCGGTAAGGCATCACATCCACATTGCTCAGCACGGGAATCATCGGTTGTTGCAAGGTCATACCCGCCAATAATTCAACCAGCCGGACTGCTGCCGGCCGCATTAGTTCGCAATGAGAAGGTACGCTGACCGGGATAAGCGTGGCAAGTTTTGCCCCCTGCGCTTTGGCGAGCGCCACTGCCCGTATAACGGCTGCCTGATGACCAGCCACTACAATTTGGCCAATACTGTTAAAATTCGCTGGTGATAATATTTCATCTTCGGAAGTAACAGACTGTTTACAAATCGCTGCTACCTGAGTCTCATCTAGTCCGATGATAGCCGCCATGGCGCCTATACCCGGTGGAACAGCCTCCTGCATATACTGACCGCGGGCTGCCACAATGCGGACCGCATCGCTAAAAGCTAACGCACCAGCACAAACGAGAGCAGTATATTCACCCAGGCTATGGCCCGCCAGCATCGCGGGTTTTAGTGGTTTTCTTGACTGCAGGATTCGCCATATCGCATAAGAGCCCGTGAGTAAGGCTGGCTGCGTATGCGTGGTCTTGTCCAGTTCCTCGGCAGGGCCTTGGCAAACCAGCTTCCACATGTCATAACCCAAAAGATCAGACGCTTCAGTGAAGGTTTCTTTAACTTCGCCAAACTGAGCGGCTATGTCCCCCAGCATTCCCACTGATTGTGATCCTTGCCCCGGAAAAACAATAGAAAATGATTTGTTAGTCATTATGTTATCAACCATTATTCATTTAGTACTTTACCAAGGCCGAGCCCCAGGCAAGGCCGCCGCCGAATCCTTCCATCATCAGCATCTGACCGCGTTTTATGCGTCCATCACGCACAGCCTGGTCGAGCGCCAGAGGAATAGAAGCGCTTGAAGTGTTACCCTGCTTGTCCAAGGTAATGGCCACCCGCTCCATTGGCAAGTTAAGCTTTTTAGCCATGGCCTGAATAATTCGCATATTCGCCTGATGTGGAACAAGCCAATCCACATCGGATTTTTGCAATCCATTCGCAGCCAGGGTTTCATCGAAAAGGTCACCCAGAATATTAACAGCCAGTTTGAAAAGCGGGTTACCTAGCATTTTAACTGACTCAAGGTTGGGTGTTTTACGTGTTCCCAAAGGAAGGTAAAGCACGTCTTTATGGGTACCATCCGCATGCAAATGTGTCGATAAAATACCGGGCTCTTCACTTTTACCTAGCACCACTGCGCCTGCACCGTCACCGAAAAGCACACAGGTGCTGCGGTCATTCCAGTCAACCACACGCGACATTATTTCGCTGCCGATGACAAGTGCATTTTTTATTGTGCCTGTTCGAATAAATTGGTCAGCAATGCTAAAGCCATACATAAAGCCCGCACACGCCGTTGCGTTTAAATCAAAAGCGGGGCAACCCGCAATGCCAAAGCGCTCTTGCAGCAAACAGGCCGTGCTGGGAAAAACCATATAAGGTGTTGTAGAAGCAACAATAATCATTTCCACATCGTGAGGCTGAAGCCCAGCTGCTGCTAACGCAGCGCGCGCAGCCTGATCTGCCATAGTAACGGCGTTTTCATCATCCGCTGCAATATGGCGTTCCTTGATGCCGGTGCGCTCCACAATCCATTCATTTGTTGTGTCGACCATTTTTTCCATGTCGTGGTTGGTGAGCACTTTTTCAGGAAGGTAACTGCCGGTGCCTAAAATTTTGGAATATGTCATGTGTTTCACTCACTTTCAGAGTGTAATGAGGGATTTTTTAATAACCGCTCGACTTCGTGCCGAATACGTTCAGGAACATTCTTCTCAACGCCAATCATGGCTTCTTCAATGGCATGCATAAAAGCTTGACTCTTTGCACCGCCATGGCTTTTTATCACGGTTCCCTGGAGGCCAATAAAGGTGGCTCCATTATAGCGGGCCGGATCGATCCGCTTCACAAATGCTTTTAGGACGGGTTTAACCATCAAGCCGGCAAGCTTAGTAAACAGGTTGCGCATGAAAGCTTCTTTGATCAGCTTGCCAATAAAAATGGCAACCCCTTCTGTGGTTTTAAGTGTCACATTCCCTACAAAGCCGTCACACACTACTACATCCGCATCGCCCTGATAAATAACGTCGCCTTCAATATAACCGGCATAATTAATAGCGCTAAGCGTGGTTAACAGCTGCGCGGTTTGTTTAACCTGCTCATTGCCTTTAATTTCTTCTTCACCAATATTCAGCAAATAGACTTTAGGATTTTCAATATTGTCTACCGCAGAAGCCAGTACGGAACCCATGACGGCAAATTGAACCAGATGTTCAGCACTGGAATCCACATTGGCGCCCAGGTCCAGCATACGCATATTTTTAGCCGGATTCATGGTAGGAAAAGTAGAAACAATGGCAGGCCGATCAATGCCGGGCAGGGTTTTCAGGACAAAGCGGGCTGTCGCCATTAAAGCACCCGTATTGCCTGCGCTCACGCAAGCCTGGGCACGGCCTTCTTTAACCAGATTGATCGCTACCCGCATGGAAGAATCTTTTTTAGTCCGCAACGCCTGCGAAGGAAGCTCATCCATTTCAACCTGCTGCGAGGCATGCTGAATGGTCAATCGCTGGTTATCGTATGAACGTGATTGCAAGGCGCGCTGCAAAACCGCCTGGTCTCCCACCAAGATAAGGTGCAAGTCAGGGTATTTGGCCAGGGCTTCCAGCGAAGCGGGAACAGTAACGGGAGGACCGTGATCGCCTCCCATTGCATCAATTGCTATGATAATGCGAGTCAAACAGATTACTCTTCGTCGTTTTCTTCTTCAACAGTAACGGATTTATTAATCACCTGCCGGCCCTTGTAGTAACCTTCCGGGCTAATGTGGTGACGACGATGAGTTTCACCCGTAGCAGCATCAACAGACAATGTCGGTTTTGTTAAACCATCATGTGAACGACGCATGCCACGTCTTGAACGCGTTACTCGACTTTTTTGAACAGCCATTGTGGAGACTCCCCAATTTCTAATTTATAAAAACCCAGCGCAGCGCCGGATTTTTCTCTATGTTTACATCCGCTTGCACGACAATTCCTTCGTGCGCTTGGTCCTAAGGAAAAAGACCTCTCTTTTCCCCGAAAAACCTTTAGTAATGAAATTATTGCTGCTTGTGCTTTTTTAAAGATTCCAGCACACGAAAAGGATTTTCACCTTTCTCCTGCTCCCATCCTGAATCGGATAAAGGCAGTTTTACTTTGCAATCTTCAGGCTCGTGCCTAGGAATAATTGGCAAGTTTAAAATAATCTCATCTTCAATCAGGTCTCTTAATGCCAGCTGACCGTCTGTTGCCAAGGCAGGTTCATATCGCTCCGGCAACGCATTGGCTTCGTCCAGCGTGGTAACGATACCCAGGACAAAGTCCGACATTATTTCATAAACAAAGGGCTCCATACAACGCTGACATTGCAATGACAGCTTGGTTTCCAGGTGCCCTTTTAAAAATCGGATGCCCTGCTCATCAATCCCGAATTGCAAATCAACGGTAACACCCCCATCCGAGCTCACGATAGAGCTAAGACGATGCATGCTGGCAATTTTCACTATACCGTCCAGACCTAAGTTCTGTTCAGCATAGCGAAAGGGATCTATATGTTCTGGTATCAATTTTTCAGGCATGTGCGCATTTTATGGGTGCTTACCCCATGTGTCAAATAAGATTCATCATTCTTACGTAGTATAATCGGTTTTATAAAAATATAACCTTAATCAAGAGCAACCAATCTTTATTAAGTATTAAACCAGATTAAGTATTAAACCAGCTAAACATCTCTTAAGAATATCTTAAGCTTACAGGGAGTACACTTTACGCCATTCCTATATTTTAAAAATAAAGCAAAATGAGGGGACAAAATGAGTGCAAGCCGCGATTCGGTGGTAATTGATTTTTCTCAGTTAAATCAGGGAAACATGGATGAATCCTCGATTCCGGACAATTCTACGGAAATTACCCCTCTTCTTACGCGGAACCCAATAGATAAGCCCGCCTCCAAGCATGCGCAAACATTGAAATTTATTGCCGCCACTGCCATTGGTACACTGCATGCCTCCAACCTCGGCTTTAATGCTTTGGGCGCCAGAACAAATACTTCCGCTAAGGAGTACAGTCTGGAATGGTTTTCCAGTCTATCTACTTCCGAGCAGGCGAACGCCGTCATCAGCGCTTTATCTTCATTCAGTATTAATGCCGTCATGTTTAGCCGTTTTAACCTTAAAGCGGTGGAGAGTGTTTTAAATAATCTCAAAGAAAGCCGCCTCCTGAGCGTGGTGTTGGGACTGGTTGCTTCCTATGGTGGTCTTCCCATGTTTGCCATCGCTATTGCAGGCTATCTGTGGGCCCCTACCTCGGTAGGCTATTTTTTTGGCACCCTGTCATTTATTAATACGACTACCAGCCGCTTCACCGGTTTATTTGATGTCTGGCACAGTATAAAAAATCGGCTTGATGTGGAACTGAGATTACAAAAATCTGCCATTGAAAGACTGGAGCATGTGAACCCAACGTACCATGGGGAAATTTCCAACTTTCTGCAAGGAAAATCACTCGACCATGATACCTTTATCCGTTTAATGGAACACCTGGATGGACTGGATCAAGAACACCATGATGTCTTTAAGCCTGGTACCGCTTCCGAACAAGTGAAAAATGCTGGCAAGGCGCTGGTCGATGGTTCACTCGTCATCGTTTGCTCCATCTTTGCGCTTATTGCCTTCTCTCAGAAGGGCCTAGACGGTTTAATCAAGCTGGAAGAAATTTTCAGCGATCACAGCAACATCAAGACTTGGGATAAAGGCGTGCAGTTTCTCATCGGCCTGCCTGCAGGCATTATTTCTGCGATTTTTTATGGCAGAAATGCAGCAGAAACACGCGAAACAATGCTTCAAAGTTTAAAGATTATAAAAGAAGCGTTCCAGCGTTTCCCGCAAAAGCCAATGCAATCATCTGTAACTTTAGCCAACGAGGGAACGCTCGGCGTAATCAATTATTATGGCGGCGATGCCATGCGCAGCGTTGGTCAGGGTATTTTAGCCAATCCTCATAATGTCTATAAGGGAACGCTTTTTCCCTCAGATCCCGAAAGCCAAACCCCCTCTTCCTGGCTCTCAAGTTTGCAACATTTCATGAGCGATAGTTTCCCTGCTTTCACTGCCTCCATTGGCGCCATTGTAAACAGCGTTGTTACTTTCAAAGCCCTTAATACCAAAATCGCACCGCCGCCCAGTGAGGGCAAGTTATCACCGACCCTTGAAGATGTGGTGACGTATGAAAAAGCCAACACGTTTAAGCAGCAAGACAAAGGCTTTCTTGGGAATCTAAGTATTTTCCAAAAAGCAAAAGCCCCGCTTACACCATCCGTGTTGACCCCTCATCAACAACCGGATTTAATACCTTATAACAAAGTTTAATTCGTCCCGGAAAACTCAAGTGCGGCCAGCACGTTCGCGCTTGACTCCTCTGACGCGGAATCTTGCACGCATGACAGAATTCGGCATCAAAAACTTCACCCGTCATTTTGTCATGCCTCCAACAATGAAAACACCAGGTAAAGACGTTGCCATCCCATCTACGTCTGTTCTAAAAATCGACCTTCTTCTCGACAGAAATTTTCCATTTTTTTGGAAAAAGAGGCATATTAAAACGCGTATTTTTCTTTGCTTGCTATCTGCAGCGAGATACATTATCTTGTTATCTTAATACATAAAAACAACTACATATTGTGGTTTTGCGCAAGTATGAACACAACTATGTTATTAAGTAATTGATTATTTATCCGTGGAGAAAGAAGAGCATGGACACCCAACCATCATCCATCACTTATGCCCCCCATTTTGAGATTACCCAGACCGCTCCGGGACTCATCAAGGTTATACGCCGCAATGGCACCGTAACCCCCTTCGACGCCACTAAAATCGCCGTTGCCATGACGAAGGCTTTTCTGGCTGTCGAGGGAGATACGGCAGTAGGTTCTTCCCGCATTCATGAAAAAGTGGCTGGTCTGACAAAAAAAATTGCTGACACATTCGTTCGCCGGCTGGCCAGTGGCGGCACAATACACATTGAAGAAATTCAGGATCAAGTTGAACTTGAACTGATGCGCACCGCTGAATACAAAGTGGCCAAAGCTTATGTGCTTTATCGCGAAGAACGGCGCCGTGCTCGTGAACAGAAGCAAATGGAAGCAGAGAATAAAAAAGCGGCATTTGTTTTACATGTGACCTTGCCTGACGGCACAGTGAAACCGCTCGATTTCGAATCGCTACAAAAACAAGTAGAAAGTGCCTGCGCCAATTTAACCAGCGTGTCACCGACTCTCATTGTTGAAGATGTTAAACGAAACCTGTTTGACAACGTGCCCATTCGTGAAGTTAACAAAGCACTGATCATGTCGGCTCGCACCCTCATTGAGAAAGAACCCAACTATACCTATGTCGCAGCTCGCTTATTGCTGGATGATTTGCGCCGTGAAGCGCTCGGCTTTCTGGAACTGAACGACAACCTTACCGCAAGTGAAATGCAAAATGCTTACGCTTCTTATCTGGAAGCTTATCTGGAAGCAGGCATCAAGCTGGAACTGTTGGACCCCCGATTAAAGACATTTGATCTTGCACAGATCGCAGCCGCCATCAAGCCCGAACGGGATCTGCAATTCACTTATCTTGGTTTGCAGACGCTCTATGACCGATACTTCCTCCATTGGGAAGGCATGCGGTTTGAACTGCCGCAAGCCTTTTTCATGCGCGTTGCCATGGGTCTTGCCATTGAGGAAAAAGAGAAAGAAAAGCGTGCCATTGAATTTTACAACCTCCTCTCTTCATTCGATTTCATGAGTTCAACGCCTACGCTTTTTAATTCGGGCACACTGCGTCCCCAGCTGTCGAGCTGCTACCTTACCACCGTGCCGGATGATCTTGACGGTATTTATGGCGCCATCAAAGACAATGCGCTGCTGTCCAAATATGCAGGCGGCCTGGGAAATGACTGGACTAACGTGCGCGGCATGGGCGCCCGGATCAAAGGAACCAATGGCAAATCCCTGGGTGTAGTGCCCTTTTTGAATGTCGCGAATGCCACTGCTGTCGCCGTCAACCAGGGCGGTAAACGCAAAGGTGCTGTTTGTGCTTATCTTGAAACCTGGCACAAAGACATTGAAGAATTCCTGGAACTGCGTAAAAACACAGGCGATGAGCGCCGTCGCACACATGACATGAATACCGCTAACTGGATTCCAGATTTGTTCATGAAACGCGTGGCGGAAAATCAGGACTGGATATTATTTTCACCAGACGAAACGCCTGATCTGCATGATTTATACGGCAAGGCATTTGAAGAAGCGTACGCCGCTTATGAAGCCAAAGCTGCGCGCGGTGAAATCAGAAACTTCAAGAAAATTCCAGCGGTGGTGCTCTGGCGTAAAATGCTGACAATGCTGTTTGAAACTGGCCATCCCTGGGTTACGTTCAAAGATGTTTGCAATCTGCGTTCACCTCAGCAGCACGTGGGTGTGGTGCACAGCTCCAATCTCTGCACGGAAATCACGCTTAATACGTCGCGTGATGAAATCGCGGTTTGCAATTTGGGCAGCATCAACCTCATTGCACACATGACGGAGAAAGGACTGGATCAGGAAAAACTGCGTCGCACCATTCACACAGCGCTGCGCATGCTGGATAATGTCATTGACATCAATTACTACTCCGTGCCGCAAGCGCGTAATTCCAATCTGAAACACCGTCCGGTAGGGATGGGCATTATGGGCTTTCAGGATGCGCTTTATATGCTGCGCATGCCTTATGCATCGCAGGAAGCGGTAGAATTTGCTGACCGCTCCATGGAACTCATTAGTTATTTTGCCATCGAAGCCTCCACTTATCTTGCAGAAGAACGCGGTCCTTATTCCACTTTCGACGGCTCGCTATGGAGCCAAGGAATTCTTCCCATTGATTCGATTGCCCTCCTCGAGCAAAATCGCGGCGGCTATCTGGAACTGGATAAGACACAGACACTTGACTGGAGCAAGCTGCGTGAACGTGTCATGAAAGTAGGGATGCGTAATTCCAATGTGCTTGCTATCGCGCCCACCGCAACCATCTCCAATATTTGTGGTGTGTCACAATCCATTGAGCCGACTTACCAAAACTTGTTCGTCAAATCGAATCTCTCTGGCGAATTTACAGTGATTAATCTTTATCTGGTTGCCGACCTGAAAGCAGAAGGATTATGGGATGAAGTCATGGTCAACGATCTCAAATATTTCAATGGCAGCGTCGCCAAGATCAGTCGCATGCCTGAGAAATTAAAACAGATTTACGCGACAGCGTTCGAAGTGGATCCGATCTGGCTGGTAGAAGCAGGATCACGCCGCCAGAAATGGATTGATCAATCGCAATCGCTTAATCTTTACATGGCGCAGCCTTCTGGTAAAAAACTGGATCAGCTTTATCGTCATGCCTGGATACGCGGTTTGAAAACAACCTATTACCTGCGCAGCATGGGTGCAACGAATGCCGAAAAAGCCACCATTGACGATCGGTCGCTGAATGCGGTGCAAGTTGAACCCGCTTCCACTGCAGAAGCAGCGCCTAAAGCCTGTTTGATCACCGATCCGACATGCGAGGCATGTCAATAACTGGAACGCCCGCTCGGCTCATCGTGCGGGCTGTTTTTAAAACCTTATTGCTAAAACTCCGTCTCAAGGACGGAGTTTCTGCACAGTGTGCAGCGAATAAAAAGATGGAGGACTGTATATGTCAACAGCAGTGAATATTGGCGGAGCTACTGGCCTGGAATTTGAAATGGGCGCGGCACGTTTGCAAGTCGATGACAAAAAAATTATTAATTGCCGCGCCGACCTTAATCAATTAGTCCCTTTTAAATATCAATGGGCATGGAAAAAATACCTGGATGCTTGCGCCAATCACTGGATGCCAAATGAAATTAATATGGCGGCAGACGTGGCACTCTGGAAAGACCCGCATGGTCTAACAGAAGATGAACGCATTATTATTAAGCGCAACCTTGGTTTTTTCTCAACGGCCGACTCACTGGTAGCAAACAATCTGGTATTGGCAGTGTATAGACACATTACCAATCCAGAATGCCGTCAATACCTGTTGCGGCAAGCATTTGAAGAAGCACTCCACACGCATGCTTATCAATATGTTATTGAAAGTTTAGGCATGGATGAAGCAGAAGTTTTCAATATGTACCGCGAAGTACCTTCGGTCGCTCGCAAGGCAGCCTGGTCATTGAAATATACACAAAGCCTGGGGGATCCCAATTTCCGCACCGGCACACTTGAAAATGACCAACGCCTGCTGCGTGATCTAATTGCTTTCTATGTGGTTTTTGAGGGTATTTTCTTTTACGTAGGCTTTACCCAAGTGCTATCCATGGGCCGCCGTAACAAGATGACAGGAACAGCCGAGCAGTTTCAGTATATTTTACGAGATGAATCCATGCATCTCAATTTTGGTATTGATGTCATCAACCAAATTAAAATAGAAAATCCACATCTATGGACGGATGAATTTAAACAGGAAATCATCGCCATGATCCGTGAAGGTGTAGACCTAGAATATGCTTATGCAGTAGATACCATGCCTCGTGGCATCCTGGGTTTGAATGCCGAAATGTTCAAGGATTACCTGCAATTCATCGCCAACCGCCGCTGCGCTCAAATTGGATTACCGCAGCAGTTTGCAGGCAGCACTAATCCTTTCCCATGGATGAGTGAAATCATGGACCTCAAAAAAGAGAAAAACTTCTTTGAAACGCGTGTTATCGAATATCAAACCGGCGGCGCATTGAGTTGGGATGATTGATTCGTATAGAATGACTCGTCTAAAAGGCAGGGAAGCTTCCCTGCCTTTTTTATTTATGCAAATAGAGAACTGCTAGAACATGTGAGAAAAAATAGGATGATGTTCAGAAACTCTCTGAATAATAGCGAAATTCAAAAAGCGGTATTGCGCGAAAAGCCTTCCATCAGGCTTTTTAATGTGCTTTGTAAAAGCAATTTACACGATAGCGAGTACCAGAACCTGCTCGTTTGCCATCATCTTAAAACACAGCCCCTTATTTCAGCCCATGACTTATTCATCGGATCTTATTTGTATCTCTGCGCTCTGGGATGTGAAGATGTAAGCAAAAAAACGACTATGTTAAAAAAAGCAGCTAACGCTTATGCCTCCTTCCACGCGCTCCAATATCTATTTTTTTCCATCCTGCTTCCCAGCCTAAAGGAACAGCCTAAAGAAAAATCCAGAATTACACAGGCAGAAAGAGAAATAATAGACTATGCCGAAAAGGCAAAAAAACATTTAACGCCAGGGTATCTTTTGTCCGCCCATGCTTACATCTGGTTGGCAGATTTATATCATCATGATGGAAATGCGGAGATCGAAGCTGCTCAAGCTTATAATCTAGCTCTGATTTATCTCTATTGTGCGCTTGAGCTTGAACCCTACTCAAAAGAAGCGATATATAATGCTTACGGACCGGAAGGACTCAGTAAAAGTAATGTCTTTGGGAACCGGGACATTCAAAGCATGATTAGCTATGCTTATGAAAAATATGCCATCTATTATGGCTCTGCCGAACGTCCTCACTTGTCATATTTTCATAAAGAAGCGAAAAAAATTATTAACGAAATAAAGCAGAACATCTCTGATCAATCCACTTCTCCGAGCCTAGTAATCCCCTCCATCTCGCGCAGCTAATCTGCCTAACTATTGCAGCAAAAAACGTCTTTTCTGCTAATAAATTCTTAAGCTGCCTCCTGTATGATTTTTACTTCAAAATAATAATTAAATCAGATAAATAAACACATAACGAGATAGGTATGATAAACAGATCCCATCCCGCCCATCCAAAGAAATCCAATTACATCCCCCCATTAAGGGCAAAGGGCCCCGTTGTTAGCGATCGGATGGTAATGCACCTTATCTTAAAAGAAGAAGATAAGGTGAACCATTTGCCAAACTATATAAATTTCTGCCAAGACATGCAAAAGGCTTTCGATAATATGCTTACTTCGCTGACAGAATTGGGTCAGGCTGCCGATTTTGTCAATCCTGGAAATTTTCCGGTTAACAAACAAGGATTATTAATTTTAAGAGACAGTATACGGCAATCAATTGAACCCTTATTTAAAGTCATTGAAATAGCATCGCTTGTAAAAGACACAGATAATCACATCAGACTGGCGCATCACATCTTTTCCTACACTCAAGTATTCAATATATGCCGCGAGCAATTTATACACTTTGCCATGCGGTTAGTATCCGATAAATTTATACCCCCCATTGTGCCGGATAAGACTACACAACTCTTCTGGTCAACCGATCTAGGACAAAGCAAAGCAAATGCCTATGCTTTGACGCACGATGCTATTACCGATACGCAAGCGTTAAAACATTTTGGTAGGATCGTAGCCGGATGGCGTCCGGGTGAAATGTCACTGACATATCAAAATAAGCACGGTAAATACCTTAACGTGTTTTATGATATGCTAAATTTAAAGACTAAGAATTCGCCTTTTGAAGATCTTCGAACTTTTTTTTGGGATGCCTACTCGGAAGTGTATGGTTCCCAGATAAGAAAAAACAGTCAAGTAAAAATATTCTTTCAGGGCTCGCTAACTCAAGATAATTTTTTCTGGCGCACAGAATTACCGCAAATCAGGAAGACGGAAAGCGCGATTTCCGCCATGGTCGCAACCAAAAAATTAGAGGGCGCTAAAATCAACCTGCCCGGTTCAATAGGCCAAACTATTTCAGATAGTGAAGTGATTTCGGTGAGTGCAGACGCTGCATCCATCACTATTTTTCTTAAAGGCGATACCCAGCTTCGCCTGCCAAAAAAAGAAAAAAATCAATACCTGTGTGAGTTATCCAACGAAAAACTCAATCTCAAAGAAATTTTTCAGTTAAGTGCAAGCGAGTGTCTGAACCTGATTAACCCATCCTGGAATGCTGTTTGGGCAGAAATTGAAGACGTAGATATTAATTTTACGCAATTAAGAAAAAGATTACCCCTCTATTCTGACAAGGCAAAAGCAGTTAAGGTTGAAATTCCGCAGACAGGTGAGGTGAGTGAGCAACTGGCTCAAGTAAGCAATGCCGGCCATGATTTATTTATCGCGTCCCAGCGCCATTTGAAACATACCTGGTTAAGCGCTTATAAAGCAGCCCGAAAAAAAAATGAAGTGCCTTTATTTGGTCCCAAATACATGATCAAAGTTTTCCTGCGCAAACACCCCGATATGCAACCCCATCATATACGCACTTTACTGCAGCAATTAAATGAACATTTGCATTCAGCATGGAAAATAGTTAGAGCAGAAAAACCAGGTAAAAGTGATCTCAGATTAGCATGGGATCAAATCTTGATAGACATTAAAAATGAACTACGCAACATTTTGGTCAGCAAAATAGCAGCGGGCGTCAAGCTTGAATACATCAAAAGCTTATCGGAAAAATATCCTTTTTCATGTCGGCTTATTCTAACTGTTGAAAAAGAAATTCATCAGTTACTCATGATACAAAACGCGTGGAAAAGCAGAAACCCAGCTCCCATGGCATTCAATTTGTGGAACAGCTTGCAGCAACCCGTTTTGCCATCCAGCTCAAGTTTGACCATAGGGACAAATAATATCAGTCCTAAAATAAACGGCACCAACCCATCAACATTAAAAGTACAATTATAACCGGCGGTCTATCAGGGCGGAAGCTTTGTTCTGTCCGCCCTGTTCAACCCTTATTTAGCGTTATTAAGAATATGGATCTGAGCGGATTTTTCTTTTTGCTGGCCACGCAGTATGCGGTACATGCCGATCAGACTAATGACTATCCACGCCAGTTCAATCACCACCGCGGATGTATTCCAGGCATAGAAAAGGGAAAACAGGATACCGGCTGCGCCAAGAAAATTAAGCAGCTGATAACCCATACTGTGTGCGGATAATTTATTGGTGCTTAATGCATAGTATGCTATCAGCAATAAAACAACCCCTGTCATGCCTACAGCGTCAGCTGATTTAGCAAGCATATCTGCGAATATCATTTCTTTTTACCTCGTTAATTAAGTAGACCCTTTGACGAATGCCAGGGCTTGTTGCAGCACCTCTACACCCGCATTGGTTTTATGAGCATGCTGGCTAAGATATCGACGCCAGGCCGCCGCCCCACGCTGACCCTGAAAAAGGCCCAGGATATGGCGCGTGATCGCTGTCAATTTTATCTTATTTTGAAGCTGTTCGTGAATATAGGGAATCAAATTTTGAATCACCTCAAACCGGCTTAAAACCTGTTTATCCGGGTAATATCGCGCCTGAATCTCGGCTAATAAATAGGGGTTGGCATACGCCGCGCGACCAATCATCACCCCATCAACATGGCTTAAATGGTCGTCTATTTCAGCCACAGTTTTAATCCCTCCATTCATAATGATGGTCAGCTGTGGGAAATCCTGCTTAAGCTGTCTCACCACGTCGTAACGTAGCGGCGGTATCTCCCTGTTTTGCTTGGGGCTTAATCCTGAAAGCCACGCCTTTCGGGCATGGACAATGAAAAGACGGCACCCTGCACTGGCAATGGTACGGATAAAATGACAAAGCGCCTCATACGAATCCTGGTAATCTACCCCAATGCGACACTTGACGCTAACGGGAATCTGTACAGCATGCTGCATGGCTGAAATGCATTCGGCAACAAGTTGGGGCGCCTGCATCAGGCAGGCACCAAACTGGCCTGAACTTACCCGAGGGCTGGGGCAGCCAACATTGAGGTTCACTTCATCGTAACCGGCTTCCTCTCCCATCACCGCACAACGCGCCAGCAGCGCTGGGTCGCTGCCGCCTAATTGCAATGCCAGAGGATGTTCGTCTGGATGAAAAGCGAGAAGATACCGCGGGTCACCATGTATCAAGGCCTGGGTGGTGATCATTTCAGTATAAAGCCGAACGTTCGGCGCAATCAGGCGCAAAAAATACCGATCATGGCGATCAGTATAATCCATCATGGGTGCCACAGAAACGAGGTGGGACAGTAGATTCATCGAATTTATATTTTTAATCATAAAGTTATAACAACAAATGGCTGCACTTTCTTTTAGACTGTTAATGGTCTATTAAGATACAGTAATTAGAATAACACTTCAAAAAAACGATTGAAATTTAAAAAAGGTATCATTATGGCGAAGTGGCGAGACATTCCCTCTACTAACGATTGGCAAACCCTGTGCGGGGTGTGCACATTACCCACTGATTCGGCAGCCAGCGCATTATTGGATAAAATAACGGGCCAAATTGCAAGTTACCATAGGCTGGTTAAAACCGATTTTGGCGCGGTCGAGGAACGTATTACCCAACTTATTGCTATCGGCCAAGCTGCCCAGAATTATTTGGATTTGTATGCTCGAGAAAACGATGATCCGACTAATATAAAAAAATCCTTGTCTGGCAGTATCGATCCCTGGATCCGTTATCTATTAAACCAAAGTCTTAAAAAAGCGCGTTACCTGGAAGCGATCAAGCCTTTCTCGCAAAAATATCCTTCGCAGAAGGACTTGAGAGCCAAACTGCAAGCGCGCGATGTCAAACGGAAGATGGGAAAGGCAAACAAATTTTTGTCCCTAGATGGCGGAACTTTTCTTGAGCGGGAAGACCCCTGTCATCGTGATTTCGAATTTCGTTATAATAATATGAAGCTATGGACCAATCCTTCTTCTTCCTTGTCTAATTCATTATTTTTTACTTATATGCAAGACAGCCATGAAAGTTCCTTTTTTCTCTGGTTGGAAGATCATCCAGCCACTGTTCTAACACCTGCCGTTAGTAAAGACTGGGATGAAATATATCGCAGCAAAATCAAAAAAATTGATTATGCGCCTAAGGACATGATCACTATCACGGTTGATAAAACAGCGTATCAATTAGTGGATACAAATGCCTCGGCACCTACGCCGCTTGAAACCAGAAAAATGAAAAATCTCGCTTTGAAAGTTGGCTCTCCCTGGGGAGCTGCTGCATTTGTGTGGTCAAAAGAAGACAAAAATAAATTTATTACCCATCCACATCGAGCAGGCAAATTCCATCATTCTTCATTAGCGAAAGGAAAAAAAGTCAGATGTTCCGGCATGTGGCTAGTTAGCAATGGTAAAGTTCTTCAAATCAATAATAGCAGCGGCCATTACAAACCGGATTCATTGCAATTTTATAAATTGATTCGCTTTCTGAATAAAAATCATTTACTGACAGAGGATACGTTAATTGCTGATATGACCCGTCCGCCTGAGCTAAAGGATGAAAACCAGCTTTTTGCCGGTGTCAAAAGCCAATACTATCGTTTAGCCGAATATTTAAAATGGGCAGAGGAACTACCTGATGTGAAAGAGTATCTGGCAAAAAAAATGGAAATACCAAGCTCCCCTATTCATGAATAATGGCCGATTAAATCATCACGCCATTCCGACAGTAACAGTACTAAAAAAACGCTAGAACTCCCGTCTGCGCAGGATGCCAAGACATAGTATAATTTTATGATTTATATGATAAAACTTTATACCTAAGCAAACCATTCCTGTTTTTTTTGCACAGATAAAAGCTTAGATTTTATGCATCTTGTTTTAATTCAGTTTGATGATGAGCATCTGTGCGATCTAATTTTTTTTCATTTTTTGCTTGGACTGCTTTCGTTTTGGGCGATCGCGGTGAATGGCCTTTAGCATAAACAAGCTGACTACCCGCTATAGCAAATATACTCATTATAATAACCAGTGCCTTCATTATTTTCTCTCCATGAAATATGCTTTCCAAATAATATAAGAGTTGCGAAAAAATTTCTACTCATCTAACGTTAGGATAAATAAATAATGGAGCAATAAGTCATGGTTGGAAGGAATGATTTTAAATTTAATTTAGGGTTACCTACCTTATTAGGCGAATGGAGAAAAATCTTTTCGCGTGATTATTTCATCGCAGATGCGACTGCTGGCATGACAGTAGCATGCGTTGCCATCCCCCTGTCTTTAGCCATTGCATTGGCATCCGGGGTCCCTCCTGCTACAGGGTTGATTACTGCCATCATTGCTGGCCTCGTATGTGCTTTTTTTGGTGGCACACCACTTGCCGTGAGTGGTCCAGCGGCAGCAATGTCTATTTTGATTGCAGACATCGTGGAAAAATTTGGTATCCCATCGTTAATATTGATTGGTTGTATTGCTGGATGCATGCAATTATTAAGTGGCATTGTGGGCATCGGTAAATTAGGCAGATTTGTTCCCTTACCTGTGATATCTGGTTTTACTGCAGGCATCGGTGTCATTATTATTATTGGACAATTACCGCGTGCATTTGGAATTGCACCACCGCCAGAAACACATATTTTTTCTGTATTAACCCATCTTAATAATTATTTGCATACGATCGATGGAACTTCCCTCTTTCTAGTGGCAATTACTATAGGTATCATTCAAGGAATACCTAAAATCACGAATAAGATACCAGCCATTTTATGTGCCGTGGTAATTTCAACATTAGTGACTTATTTTTTTCAGCTGAATACCGTTGAGTTGATTGGCGCCATTCCCAACCGCTTGCCTGCGCCAGTTTTTCCCAGCCTAACTGATATTTCTCTCTCTGAGTTAATTTTTAATGCTCTGGTCATTTATTTATTGGCCTCTCTCGAAACCCTGTTATCGTCCAGCTCCGCCGATAAAATTTCGGGTGGCAAGAAACATGATCCAGACCAAGAACTCATTGGCCAAGGACTTGGAAATATTGTCGTAAGTTTGTTTGGGGGCATTCCGATTACGGGTGTTATTGCCCGTACGGCTATTAATATTAGAGCAGGCGCGAGAACAAGGCGTGCCAGCATTATTCATTCATTTATCATCCTGGCCGCTGTTTTATTTATTTCACCAATTATTAGCGCTATTCCTATAGCTGCACTAGCCGG